>NZ_JAKUWE010000002.1:0-318283 GCF_026782235.1 Streptococcus oralis
GTCTTGTTCAGTTTTCAAAGGTCTTTGTCGCTCAACCTCTCTCAAGCGACAACTATATTAGTATATCACAGCTGCTAACCTATGTCAACACTTTTTTAAACTTTTTTCCAAGTTTTTTTAACCGCAATACACCATAGTCCGTACGGGATTCGAACCCGTGTTACCGCCGTGAAAAGGCGGTGTCTTAACCCCTTGACCAACGGACCTGAGTTTTTCAACTCTTTCTATTATACCTACTTTTCCTACTTTGTCAAGATCTTTTTTCAGTGAAGTTAATTTTTTCTTTTCTTCACTAACTTAACTACTGCTTCTGTCCGTGCAGTGTGGGGAAACATATCGACCGACTGGATATACTGGAGATCATAGACTTTTACTAGTTTAACTAAATCTCGTGCCAAGGTCGAAACATTGCAGGATACATAGACCATTTTTTCTGGGACATAGGTCAAAATAGTATCCAACAGCTTATCATCTAAGCCTGTACGAGGAGGGTCGACTATCAAGGCTTCTGCTCGGTAGCCATCACATTAGAACATAAAAAGAGAGGTCGAACCTCTCTAAATTTATTTTTCTTCACTCATTTTTGATTTTACTTCATCATAAGATAGTGCATGAGATTCCTCTTCCACTGTCTCAGGCATTTTTCCTGTCTCGTAAAGAGATTTAATCTGTGTACTATCCAATGTTTCGTATTTCAACAATGCTTCTGCAATCAACTTGTGGGTTTCACGATTTGATTGAATAATTTCAGCTGCTTTATTTCGTGCCTCATTTAATAATAAACGTACTTCTTCATCAATCTCATAGGCTGTTTGTTCTGAAATTGATTTTTGAGGACTTTGTGCACCAAACATAGCATGATTTCCTTCGTATTGAACTGGTCCTAGTTTTTCACTCATACCATATTCAGTGACCATTGCACGCGCCATCTGAGTAGCTTGTTCAAAGTCATTTGAGGCCCCTGTAGTTTGAACATTAAAGATAATTTCTTCAGCTACACGTCCACCCATTAAGCCAGCCAATTGCTCTTTCATATCTTCTTTAGACAGGAGCATTTGATCTTCTTTAGGAAGTGCAATCATGTATCCGCCTGCACGTCCACGTGGTACAATGGTAACTTTATGAACAACACGGGCATTTGACAAGACTAAACCAACAATGGTATGCCCAGCCTCATGATAAGCAACCAATTCACGTTCTCTTTGTGATACTGTTTTATCCTTCTTAGATGGTCCAGCAATCACTCTATCCTCTGCCTCATCAATATCTGAAGCATCAATAATTGATTTGTTGCGACGGGCTGCAACCAAGGCTGCCTCGTTTAGAACATTTTCTAAGTCAGCTCCCACAAAGCCTGGGGTTTGTTGGGCAACTAGTTTCAAATCAACATCGTCTGCCAGAGGTTTATTTTTAGCGTGAACTTTCAAGATTGCTTCACGACCTTTAACATCAGGGCGACCAACCAAGACTTTTCTATCGAAACGTCCTGGGCGGAGAAGAGCTGGATCTAGAACATCTGAACGGTTAGTTGCAGCGATAACGATGATTCCTTCATTTCCCTCAAAACCATCCATCTCAATCAGGAGTTGGTTCAAAGTTTGCTCACGTTCATCATTTCCTCCACCGAGGCCGACACCACGTTGGCGACCAACAGCATCAATTTCATCAATAAAGATGATAGCTGGCGCTGCTTTTTTTGCATCCTCAAAAAGAGAACGAACACGACTTGCACCAACTCCGACAAACATTTCTACAAAGTCAGATCCTGAGATACTAAAGAACGGAACCCCTGCTTCTCCAGCAACTGCCTTAGCAAGTAAGGTCTTACCTGTTCCCGGAGGTCCTTCCAAAAGAACACCCGCAGGAATACGCGCACCAAGTTTTGTAAATCGTTTTGGGTCTTTTAGGAATTCAACAACTTCGACTAATTCTTGTTTTTCTTCCTCAGCACCTGCAACATCTGAGAAACGTACCTTGATATCTTCTTTATTAGCAGCTTTAGCCTTGCTACGTCCAAAACTCATTGGATTTCTACTATTGTTTCCTCCCATATTTCCCATCATAGAGAATAGGAAGAAGAAAAGAATAGCAAATGGAACAACAGACACAAGGATATTGATCCACATACCACTTGAACTCTCATGTTTGACTGTAACCTCAGCCTGATGTTCAGAAGCAAGTTTTTGCAATTCTGAAACTGTTGAATCAGACGGAAGAATAGTACTTGAGAATCTTTCTACTGTTGTAGCCGTAGGAGTAAAAAATTGAATTCCTGTTTTCTCTTTACTAGTCTTAGGATTTTTATAAACACCAGACACTTCAATGATGCTACCATTTGGCTGATAGGTTAATTCTTTTACATTGTCTGCTGTAATTTCTTTTACCAATTCTGTATAGTTAATTTTTTCGCTTCGTCCAGCAGTATTTCCAGAGTAAAAATACTGGAATCCTGTCACTAGGAAGAAGATAATTAACAAGTAGAGAAATGGATTTCTAACTAAACCATTATTTTGTTTTTTCATTAAAGATAGATCTTTCTAATTTGAATAAACTTCTTCTTTCAATACTCCGACATAAGGAAGGTTACGATAATTTTCTTTATAATCCAGACCATAACCTACTACAAACTCATTTGGAATAGTAAAACAAGTATAATCCGCTTCAATTTCAACAACACGTCCATCTGGTTTATCCAACAAAGTCGCGATTTTAACAGAAGCTGCTTCTCTTTCAATAAACATATCTCGCAAATTCTTCAAAGTTTGACCTGTATCGATGATATCCTCTACAAATAAAACATGTCTTCCTTTGATATCTTGAGTCACGTCTTGCTTGATATTGATCACACCACTACTTGCTGTTCCACCATGGTAGCTAGATACCATCATGAAGTCCATCTCAATATGCGTATCAATATGTTTGACCAATTCAGCCATAAAAGGAATCGATCCTTTCAAAATTCCAATAAGAATTGGATTTTTCCCCTCATACTCTTTTGTTAGTTGTTCACCTAGCTTTTTAGCTGCTTCTGTAATTTCATCATGTGAAACGAGGATTTTTTTAATATCGTGTTCTAACATCTTTTTACCTATCTATTTTTTCTATATAAAGTACAGTGTTCATTATATCATTTTTCGTGTTTTTACTCAAATTACTGGTCGCAATTCCTAAAATTGAGACAATTTCTCCAAATTGCTCAATAATAGGGGTTGTTTTTCGTTTTTCAATGGGGATTTTCAAATCTATAAATAAACGTCTCAATTTCTTTCGATGACCATTCAGGATAATAACATCGCCAGGTTTTCGACATCTAATATATACAGATGTTTCCCGTGAAACCGTTACTTTTTGAACAAAATCCCCTTCAATAGGAATGCCAAAGGAAAATAAATAGCCCATATATCGAACTTGATTTTGATAGTGTAACACAAGTTCATCTTCCTTTTCATCGGCCTGAGGACTGATTTTACAAATTTGAAACTGTTGATACTCTTTTATCAATTCGTAGCCATTTTTAAGAGAATGACGATACTGACTTTTAGTTGCTAAAATCTGTCGAACTTCGGCAAACTGAGCCTTTGTCAGATTTAAGTCTGGAAATTGATTAAGATAGTTCTGGAGCAAGATTCCTTGAGTTTGTTGGGAGTATGAAAATAACTCATTCAAATCTTCAACATCAATTTGTTTCGAAAGCTCCGTTATTGCTGCTTGGTAATCGGAAATCTCCCTTCCAAAATCTAAAAGGGCGGATTTAAGACGAGGATTTTCTTTTTCAAGTTCTGGTATATACCTATTCCGAATGCGATTGCGAAAATAGGTATTTTCCTGATTTGTTTGATCTTCGAAATGAAAAATTGGTGGAAAATCCTTTTTATGAAAAGGCAACAAGGGACGAATGATTTCAATTTCATCAACTACTTGACTTTCTTTTATTCCTGTTAAATGACGTAGCCGACTACCTCGAATCAAGCGCATCAAAATCGTTTCAACTTGATCATCTGCATGGTGGGCAGTAACCAAGGCAGTCGCTCCAACCTCTTTCATGATTTTCCTAAAAAAATCATAACGAAACTCTCGAGCACGCGCTTCTGAAAAGTCTCCTGAAAAGCTTGTGATATAAATAGGAAGTTCAGCTGCATCAGCTAACTTCCTTAGTTCATTTTCCTCCCAGTCAGACTCACTTCTCTGCTTGTGATTGACATGTGCTACAATCAACTCAATTCCCAACTCATTTTGATAAGTAGACAATAGATGGTATAAAAACATCGAATCCAGTCCACCAGACAGAGCTAATAAGACTTTCGAATGTTTTTTGAAATACTCTTTTCGGAGAAAATGATTTAAAAAATCCTGGTCCCTCATTTTAGAACCTCATAGACATCCTTAGCTATCTTAGCAATAGTATCATAATCAGAATTTTTGGTGAAAATGGAAAGAACAAAAGGAGAATCCGTATAAACAATGGCAGTGTCATGTTTAAACTCATCGGCATCTCCAATTTTATGAGCTACCTTAACCGAAACACCTTTTGCGATTCGTTGGTTGTCAAAATCGGTCTTACCTAGAGACTCTAGGACAAAACCATTCTGATTATAAATAGCTTCCATGACCTTTCCAGCCATTTTTGAAGAAGTCAGTTTATCATTCACATCCCAATCTTCACCCATAATAGTGGACATTTTTTCTTTGAAAGCCCCATCAGATTGATTGGTCACATAATAACCTAAAATATTATGAGCAACATTGTCTGACTCTTTTGTTACCTTGGTAATTAACTGTTGAAGACTGTATTCTTTGTTATCTTCTTTTTTAGGCAAGCTACCACTACCCTCTGGTTTATAGGACCCAGGGAAACTATTTACTTCTGGGATATACTTGAAGCTACTGTCTAGCGTATATTCCCCTTGATTTATCTTATCTTGAGCGTAATAAAGGTAGGCTAGTTTCAAGATGCTAGCTGCATAAAGTTTGCTGTCTTCATTCACCCCAGCCTCTTTACCTGTACTCAGTTGTTTAACATAAATAGAATAATTTTCATTCTGATAGTTGTTTGATAAAACTTCTTGAACCTTCTGGATGCGATTGTCTTCTTCCGAGACGAACTCTTTTGATACCCACCCAACTTGATCAATATGAAGAAATTCTTGTCCCTCAGCAAAGAGAGCTCTATCCACTGTTACGCGTTGATAGGGAGAGAAAGAGGAAGAAATTTCTTTCGCATCATAGGGGCTGTTATAGATAATAAACCCTGGCTCCAACCATACTTGCCTATTTTGAGTTTGAACTTGACTTTGATCATAGACCAAGCGCTTATCTGCAAGGATAAACTGGTGATTATCTAATTTAAAAACAGGAACACCTTGTCTATTCAAACGCCATTCTACGATTTTAAAGGGCATTCCAGGAGTCAATTTACCAGACTCCTTGACAAGATCCTCATTAGCATAGACGGATGTTTCTCCATAAACCATTGGAGATTCAAGAGTTTCTTTATAGTAGAATCCATAATCAGACTCGGTTAGATAATAAATTTCTTGTGAAGAGTAAGGAAGCTGTTTTTCTGTGCTAACTACTCTTGAGGTTATGATAAAAGCAGGTAGCAATAAAACTACTAAGAACTTACGCATTCTTCTCTTCCCTTTCTTCTTGTAATCGTAATAAATGGTTTTTAGCTGCCAATTCCTCTAATTTTTCATCTGATAAACTTAAAAATTGCTCAACAACTTCCAATAAATTTTCCATGACATTACCTCGGAAGCAAATCAGGAATTGTGTAAATTGCTTCTCGTTTCTTTGAGTAATAGTACTTGGCGCGTGCATACTTTGCTACATAGTCTTCATCTTTCAACTTTGCAGCAAAGGCGGATTCCTTATCCTTTTCATCACTAAGAGTTTGGTACTGCTCTTTCAACTCTGTTAATTGCTGACGTCGTTGCAGTAACTGATCATAGCTTTGGGCCAAGTTATAAGTTGGTAAAATAAACAACAAGATCATCAAAATAAGGACCCAACCCATAAAACGATTTCGTTTTTGTCTCTCCTTCATCAGGTAACGACGACGTTGATGTTCATTTTGAATAAAAGAATTATTCATCTGTACAATATTTTTAGACATTTTCTTCTACCCGTGTTTCACTGAGAATTTCATACATGCCTGCTGCATCTTCTTTTTTTGTACTATCTTTCATCTCTAGTACTTTAACAAGCAACAACTTATTTCCAAAGCGAATTTCAACTTGGTCATCAACTTTCAAATCCGTTGAACTTTTGGCCAAGATTCCGTTCACCTTGATTCTACCTTTATCTGCTACTTCTTTTGCGACTGTGCGGCGCTTAATAATTCGTGATACTTTTAAATACTTGTCTAATCTCATTTTTATTACCTCAAATTATTATTGTACCATTTTTATCCTTTTTATAGAAGAAAAATGTTAAATGGGATTTGCTTCCTTTGATTCTTTTATCTCTAATAAACTTTCTCCAAAAATCAGCAAACCTTCTAAAATTTCATAATCCTTCTTGTTTCGGACATCAAATACAACTTCCATTAATCCCTTATTCTCAGTTATGGCTGCTTTTAAGTTCGTTGCGGATAAGGCTTTAAAATAATCTTGAGCCAAGAATAGTCGTTGAGTGACTTTTTCAAATTGAACTGTAATCTTATTTTCTTTTCTTTCCACACGTTCTACAAATACCTTGTCAAAATATGACTTGACCAAACCAATCTCTAAAAGATAGGCCACTACGTCTGGGTATTCTCCAAAGCGGTCCATCAACTCTTCTTGTAGTTCTTCATAGTTGACACGATTGTCAATTTGACGAATTTTCTTGTAAATTTCAATCTTATGTCGTTGGTCAGAAATATAAGTATCAGGAAGATAAGCATCAATTTGTAAAATCAACTCAGTATTTCCTTTGATTCTTTTATTCCCATTACCGTTCCGTTTAGCAATAGCTTCCTCTAATAACTGTGAATACAATTCAAAACCAACAGAATCAATGAAACCAGACTGCGATTTTCCTAGGAGATTTCCTGCTCCACGAATCGAAAGATCTCGCATAGCAATCTTAAATCCTGAGCCTAATTCTGTAAATCCCTTAATCGCTTCTAATCTCTTTTCAGAGACTTCACTGATTGATTTTTCTGGACGATACATGAGATAGGCATAAGCAATACGATTACTACGACCGACTCTTCCTCTTAATTGATACAAGGTTGACAAACCCATATGGTCTGCATTTTCAATAAATAAGGTATTGGCATTTGGAATATCTACCCCTGTCTCAATAATAGTAGTCGTCACCAAAATATCATACTGACCTTCAATGAAATCAAGTAGAGTATTTTCCAACTGAATTTCACTCATTTGTCCATGAACATACCCAATCGAAGCCTCTGGAATCAACTCCTGTAATTCCGAAACCTTCTGGTCAATCGTGTCAACCTTATTGTAAAGATAGTAAATTTGACCTCCACGCTCCATTTCACGCAAGACAGCATCACGAATGACACTATCATTCTTCTCTAATACATAGGTTTGAACAGGATAGCGATTGGTTGGAGGAGTTTCAATAACAGACAAATCTCGGATTCCCAGCATAGACATGTGGAGAGTACGAGGGATTGGAGTTGCTGTCAAGGTTAGAACATCTACTTGTTTCTTCAGTTCTTTCAATGTTTCCTTGTGCTTGACACCAAATCGTTGCTCTTCATCAATAATCATCAAGCCCAAATCAGCAAACACAACATCTTTTGACAAAACACGATGCGTTCCAATCAAGATATCGACTTGACCATTCTTTAGTTTTTCAAGTGTCTCTGCCTGCTCTTTTTTACTTCTAAAACGACTCAACACATCAATATTAACAGCAAAATTTTGAAATCGTTCCTTAAAATTCGTATAGTGTTGTTGTGCTAAAACCGTCGTTGGAACTAGAACTACAACCTGTTTGTGATCATTGACTGCCTTAAAGGCTGCACGCATTGCAACTTCAGTCTTCCCAAAACCAACATCCCCAACTAAAAGTCGATCCATGGGGTGAGAATCCTGCATATCTCTCTTAATTTCCTCAATACTACGAAGTTGATCATCCGTTTCAACATAAGGGAAAGTTTCATCAAAAGCATGTTGATCATCATCATCAGCTGAGAAAGCAAAACCCTTCAACTGACTACGTTCAGAATAGAGTTTGATTAAATCGTCAGCTATATCCTCTACCTGGTTCTTAACTTTTTGCTTGGCCTTTTTAAAATGACCGTCATTTAATTTATTAAGTTTTGGCGCTTTCCCATCACTTGAAACGTATTTGGACAGTAACTGAATCTGCTCTACTGGGATGGAGATTTGGTCACCATTTTGATACTGTACACTGACATAATCACGGTGGATACCTTTGATTGCAATTGTTTCGATTCCTAGATATTGACCAATTCCATGGATATGGTGAACAACATAGTCCCCTTTTTCAAGTTCATTATAATCTTTTAATCGCTCTGCATTTGAAGCATGTTGTCTTCTAAACCGACGTTTTAATTTCTTTTGAAAAATCTCATGTTCAGTAATGAAGAGAATTTTTTCATCTACAAAATGAAAACCATGTCTTAGATTACCCTCAATCAAGTTTACAGATTCTTTACAAATACTTGACTTATCTTTGAAATCCAATTTAATCTGATATTCCTCTAAAACATCCTCCAATGTTTTACTTCCCATTGAATTGCTAGACTGCAAAACAATGGTGTAGTCCATTTTTTTGTATCGCTCAATTTCTTCTTTAAGAAAAGAAAACTGATTGAAAAACTCTTGCATGGGGTATTGATTAAATTGATAAATGTGATCAAACTTGAGATTTCCTAAGCCCTTTTGCAGATTGGAGAAAAAGGTAACTGGACTTTGTTTTTTATAGGTTTGCTCTGTATCTGCAAAATACTGCATCTCAGAAAATGATTTACCATTCTGTAAATCTTCTGTAAAGTATTGCGCTAATTCTCTTTCAAAGACTTCGTACTGATTCATCAATTTTTGATAGTCATCAAAGAATACTGGCGTATCTTTTTCAATATAATCAAATACAGTCCATGTTTTATCATAACATAAAGATAAAAATTTTCGACTATCTGAATGTACTTGTTTTTGATGAAAACTTGACAAAATTTCTTCTAGATAGGATTTCAAAATTGGCGATAGAGTCTTCGAAATTTGCTTTTCTAAAGCTGACTGACCTCGTTGATAATCCTTTTCTCTCAAAAGTATATCACTAGCTGGAAAGATAGTGAGTTCTGTCTGATTTTCTTTTGATAATTGTGTTTCGACTTCAAAAGTACGAATACCATCTACTTCATCACCAAAAAACTCAATTCGAAAAGGTTCTAACTGAGACATCTCAAAAATATCTAAAATATCTCCTCGAATACTAAACTCCCCTTGAGTCTGTACTTGAGTAACTTTTCGATAACCGATTTCCTTTAATTTGTGAAGAAGGTCATGTTGGTCATATTCTTCACCAACTGCAATTTTTATAATACTTTCTTTAAATCTAGTCGGAGAGGGTAGAATCAATCGACTCGCTGCGATATTACAAACTAAAACCCCTTTCTTAGATGGATCATTCAAAAAACGCAAGGCCTCAACCCGCGAAATGATTTTTTCTTGCGAAGACATCAAAAACTCTACCATAGGAGAGTCATCAACCAAAAATGGATAGACAAATTCCTCTCCTAAGATAGAAAGAAGATCACTGATAATTCGTTCTGCTTCTCCATAAGTTGATGTCAATAAAATAATCTTATCTTCTTTCTTCAAACTACTAGCGATTGCTAAAGCTTTTGTAGAAGTTGACAAATCTAAGATTAACTGTCTTTTTTTATCTGTTAAATTTTGATGCCATTTTTTTATCTGATCATTTTCTGAGAATAAATCTAATAAAGTCACCATTTAACCGTTATACCTCTGCATTGTTTTCTCAAAGTTTTTCTCTTGTAAATAGTATTTTACAGCATTGTCAACCTTGTCAACAGACTGTAAAATACCTACATAGTCATCCTGATCAAACTTACTTAAAACATGATGAACAACTGACATGCCTTTTTTAGGTCTTCCAATACCTATTTTAACACGGTTAAATACCTGAGTCCCTATATGTTGAATAATAGACTTGATACCATTATGACCACCTGCTGAGCCCTTTGCTCTTAAACGAATTTTCCCAACTTCCATGTCAAGGTCGTCGTAAATAACGAGTAAATCTTCAATATCCAAACCATAGTAAGTCAATAAAGCATGAACCGCTTTTCCACTTTCATTCATAAATGTTGTTGGTTTGACCAGATAAATTTTTTCTCCATTAAAGAAAAAAGAAGCTAGGTCAGCTTGAAATATCTTGTCATGTGTAAAGGTGACATTTTGTTTTTTGGCCAATTGGTCAATCAACATAAATCCAACGTTGTGCTTGGTTTCAAAATATTTATCCCCTGGATTTCCTAATCCAACAAGTAATTTAGTCATTTATTTTCCTTTCAAAAGCCAAAAGGGTTGGAATTTTTTTCCAACCTAATTGACACTATTTATTAAATGTTATTAAACGTTAAAGCGGAATTCCATGATATCGCCATCTTGAACGATATATTCTTTTCCTTCTTCACGCAAGCGCCCAGCTTCTCTTACAGCCTTTTCAGATCCGTATTTCACTAGATCCTCATATGACATGGTTACTGCACGAATAAAGCCTTTTTCAAAGTCTGAGTGGATAATACCAGCTGCTTGAGGAGCTTTCATCCCTCGCTTAAAGGTCCAAGCACGGACTTCTTTTTCACCAGCTGTAAAGTAAGTTCCGAGTCCTAGTAGATGGTAAGCAGCTCGAGTCAATTTATCAACACCTGATTCTGTCAAGCCAAGTGCTTCAAGAAACTCTTGCTTATCTTCATCGTCTAACTCAGAAATTTCTTCTTCAGCACGCGCAGAAATAACTACCACTTCAGCATTTTCTGTCGCTGCGAATTCACGAATTTGCTTCACATATTCGATAGAATCTGGATCTGAAACTACATCTTCATCCACATTAGCAACATAAAGAACTGGTTTAGTAGTCAAAAGGAAAAGACCTTTAACAACCTTTTGTTCCTCATCTGTGAATTCAATGGTACGAGCTGATTTTCCATCTTCAAGGACAGGTTTAATTTTTTGAAGAACGTTAAATTCTGCAACTGATTCCTTATCTTTTTGCGTACGTGCCATCTTTTCTACACGTGCATAGCGTTTATTGACTGATTCTAAGTCAGCAAGAATCAACTCCAAGTTAATGGTATCAATATCTGCAAGTGGATCCACAAAGGCGTCTTCACGTCCTTGCTCGCGCATCACATTTTCATCATCAAAAGCACGAACTACGTGAACAATCGCATCTACTTCACGAATATTGGCCAAGAATTTATTACCTAGACCTTCTCCTTTTGAAGCTCCTTTTACAATCCCTGCAATATCTGTAAACTCAAAGGTTGTTGGAACTGTCTTTTTAGGAGTAATCATTTCCGTTAGTTTTTGTAGGCGTTCATCTGGAACTTCCACCATCCCAACATTTGGATCAATAGTCGCAAATGGGTAGTTTGCCGCCTCTGCTCCTGCTTTTGTAATTGCATTAAAAAGGGTTGATTTACCAACGTTTGGCAAACCAACGATACCTGCTGTTAAAGCCATAGTTTCTCATTCTCCGTTCTCATTTCAATCCCTAACATTATAACACAAAAAGGGAAAACTTGCTAACCCTCTAACTAAGGGTTCTTAGTCAATAATCTTATTCATTTTTCGTTCAAAATCATAGCGACTCATCATAACAACGTGATCACAATTGCTACATTTGATTTTGATATCTGCCCCTACACGGGTAATTTCCCAACGATTGGCCTTTTTACCTGTTGATTTAATTGTACAAGCATGTGGTTTTTTCATCTCAACAAAATTTCCAACTTGATACATACTACTCTCCTTTTCTTTTTTGATTATATCATAAAAGAGGCGAGCCAGGCTCAACCTCTTTCACTTAGTTTGTACGAACTGGTGTGATAAGCTGCATAAAATCTTCGTCAGTATCTGCTGGCACAAGAGTAAATGGACGAACTGCTGAGATAAAGCTAATAGTAACCTTTTCGCTATTTAAAGCCTTGAGGGAATCAATCAAGTAAGTTGGGTTGAAACTAATAGTCAAATCATCACCAGTCACCTGCTCCGTATCGATTTCTTCGTTTACTTTACCAACTTCAGGAGAATGAACATGGGCGCTAACAACACCACCTTTAATTTCAAGCTTCACAGTACCATTTTGAGTTGCACTTGATAAGAGACGTGCGCGTTCCATTGATTGACGCAAATTAACAACATCAAAAGTAATTGTCGTGTTAAAGTCTGTTGGAATCAAGCGATCTGTATCAGGATAGTTTCCTTCTAGGAGACGAGTGTAGAAGCTAATATTTTCGCTTCTAAAGAGGATTTGATTATTGGCAAAGAAAATCTCCACTGTTTCAATATCATCCGTAAATACAGATGAAAATTCGCGTAGAGAGCGACTAGGAATCACCACATCAAAATCATCACCATTTTTTTCAAGAGTCAATTTTTTCTGGCTAAGGCGATGAGAATCTGTCGCAACTGTTTTTAGTTCTTTGTGTTGGCTCAATACGAAGTGGACACCTGTTAAGATTGGGCGACTTTCTTGCGTACTTGCAGCAAAAGCTGTCTCATTGATAATTTTCTTGAGTAGTTTTGTTTCAAGAACCAAAGGTGTGCTTGCTGAAATTTCTTGAATACGTGGGTACTGTTCGCTATCTTTTCCTTTTAGAGTAATTTCTGATTTGCCACTAGTTAAAACAATTTGTTTTTGTTCAATCTCTTTGAAATCAAGCGTTACGTCTGGAAGACTAGATACCACATTGATAAAGAAAGAAGCTTCAAGAAGAATCGAACCTAAAGAAGTAATCAAGAGACCAGCATCTTCATTCTTTTGAGAAATGAAATTTTCAATGGAGATTTGACCATTTGATCCAATTAAAGTAATTCCTTCATTGGTAACATCAATTTTAATTGTTGATAAAATTGGAATAGCATTTTTTGAGCTAATTGCTCGTTTTGTAGTATTTAAGGCTTGTAGAAATAAATTTTTATTGATTGAAAAATGAATCATGGATTCTCCTTTATTTATTTTTAGTATTAGAAAGTTAATAGTAATAATAGGGTGTGTGAATTCTGTGGAAAACTGGGTGCTATTTAGTAAATTCAAGCTTTTGAGCTTGTTTAAAAAATGTGGATAAAAAATAAAAAGTTATCCACAAGCTACTTAATTTTCTTTTTGATTGCTTCTACTTCTAAACGTAAATTATCGTCTTCGTCAATTAGTGATTTAATTTTGGCATGGGCATGAATAACGGTGGTGTGATCCTTTCCGCCAAATTCTTTTCCGATTTTTGGAAGACTATTATCTGTCAGTTCTCTAGCTAGATACATAGCAACTTGACGCGCTAAAACGATGTTTTGAACTCGTCTCGTCCCCTTCATTTCTTTGACGCTCACTCCATAAAAATTACCAACTTCAGTTTGGACTTTCTCAATTGGAATAACAAGTATCTGGCGTGCATCTTGCTTACGTGCTCTGATAGCTTCAGCAGCAATATCAATAGTGATATCCTTAATCTTCTTGACTCTGGCAATTAAAGTGATATCATTGATTGCTCCTTCCAGTTCTCGAACATTTGAATCAAATTGGCCAGCCAAGTATTCCAGAGTATCACTTTGGAAATGGTAATCCAAATGTTCTGTTTTACTTTGAAGAATGGCAATACGTGTCTCAAAGTCAGGAGGAGTGATATTTTGCGTCAATCCCCAGCTAAAGCGCGTGACAAGCCTCTCCTCAAGGCCTTCTAGATGTTTAGGACTTCGATCACTGGTTAGGACAATCTGTTTCTGCTTATCATGAAGAGCATTGAAGGTATTGAAAAATTCTTCCTGGGTCGCAACTTTTTTGCCACTGAGAGATTGGATATCATCAATCAATAAGAGATCGAGGCTACGGTAAGTTTTTTTGAACTTTTCCATTTCCCCAAGTCGCAAGTGTTCAAGAAAGTCATTGATAAAGCTTTCGGCAGGAATGTACTTGACACGCGCATCAGGAATATTTTTCAAAATCTCATTTCCAATCGCATTGAGCAAGTGAGTCTTTCCAAGACCAGGTCCTCCATAGATGAAAAGAGGATTGTAGGTTAGAGCTAAATCTTCCGATACAGCTAACGCAGCGGACACCGCCCAAACATTTCCATCACCTTGAATAAAGTTATCAAAGGTATATTTTTCTTTTAATCCCGTTTCAGAATAGGGAATCGTTGGTAGTGCAGGTGTATAATCGTAAGTAGAGACACTATTTGTATCATTTACTTGAGGAGATTCTGTACTCTGAGGTTTAGTGAAAATATAGTGAGGTTTGATTTCAGAATCATAAATTTCAAAACCAGCAGCAACAATAATATCTTTTAATTGCTTCTCCCACACCATTTCCATCTCTGATCTCGGTAGAAATATAGTAGCTGTGTTTTCTTCTACTTTGATGAGTTCAGCAGGTGTAGCATAGAAATCATACATAGATCGAGTCAATCTTTCTTGAGCAAATTCTAAAATACGATTCCAAAATTGCTTTTCTTTCAACTAATTTTCCTCCTTTACTATGATTTTAGTAGTTTAGTGCTAGACTTATTTTACCATAGATAGTAGGATTTTTCCACAGATTGGGGAAAAGAATCCACAATGTTAGTAGTATTTATCCACAGGTTGGGGATAAATAGGAAAATCCTTGATTTAATAGGGTTTTTGATAAGAAAATTGGTGGATAAATTTGTGGGTTGAGAAAATAAAAGAACAGCCTTATTTCAGGCTGTTAATAATTCTATCGTATTCTTCTTGACTTGAAAAGGAGATAATAATCTTTCCAGTATCTTTTTTTGAAAGTTTAATTTCTACACTTAAACCGAGTAGTTTTTTTAATTTATCTTCTTCGTCTTTGATGAAAGAATCACTTTTTTTTTGCTTCTTTTGTTTTTTCTCTGTAAGAAGTGCTTCTAACTTTCTCACAGAAATATCTTCATTTTTGATTAGTTGGAAGAAATAGTCTTGCTGCTCTTTGTATAAACCAATTAGAGAACGTGCATGCGCTTGAGAAATTTTTCCATTTTCTACTTCTGTTAAGATATATTCTGGTAGGGAAAGTAAACGAATAAAATTAGTGATATAAGGACGAGATTTCCCCATTTTATCCGCTATCTCAGTGTGAGTAAATCCTTTTTCTACTAAAGATTCGTAGGCGCGTGCCTCTTCAACAGGATTTAAATTTTCTCTCTGCAGATTCTCAATGATAGATTGAATCATCATTTCCTGATCTGAGAGGTGCTTTACAACGGCTGGGATAGAGGTCAGACCAGCCAAGAGAGAAGCCCGATATCGTCTCTCTCCTGCAAGGATTTCATAACCAATTACAGGAGATTGACGAACGATGATTGGTTGGATGAGCCCATTTTCTTTGATTGACTGAGCTAATTCTTTTAATTTTTCTACATCAAATTCTTTCCGAGGTTGGTAAGGATTTTTTTGTATTTCAGAGATAGAAATCATTTCAAATTTTTCCATGATTCTACACTAACATATCTTTTACTTTCTGTAAAGTTTTCTTTACACTGATGTCAATTAATGTTCCAAATCACCAGAATTCTTATCTAGTTTTATAGAGGTTGTTTCCTCCTTACCATTACGGTAATAGGTTATTTTTATAGTGTCTCCAATAGCATGGTTGTAAAGAGCATGTTGTAAGTCTGTTGATGAAGTAATCTCTTTGTCGTCAACTTTAGTAATGACATCGTATTTTTGAAGATGTCCATTTGCAGGCATATTACTTTGAACAGATCGAACAACTACACCTGAAGTGAGGCCACTTGGAATGTTTAGTTTTCTAAGATCATTAGCTCCAACGTTAGACAGATTGACCATTTGGATTCCAAGAGCAGGACGAGTCACTTTACCATCACTTTCAAGCTGTTTAATAATATTTTGTACATCGTTTGAAGGAATTGCAAAACCAAGACCTTCTACAGATGTTCCACCATTACTTGCAATCTTACTTGATGTAATACCAATTACTTGTCCTTGAATATTTACAAGCGGACCACCAGAGTTACCAGGGTTAATGGCCGTATCTGTTTGAATGGCTTTTGTTGAAATAGCTTGACCATCTTCAGATTTTAGAGAAACATTTCGATTAAGACTTGAGATGATTCCCTGTGTAACTGTATTAGCATATTCTGAACCTAAAGGACTACCAATAGCAATCGCTGTTTCTCCAACATTAAGTTGGCTTGAATCACCAAATTCTGCCACTGTTGTAACTTTTTCTGAAGAAATTTTTACGACAGCAATATCAGAGAAGGTATCCGATCCGATAATTTCACCAGGAACTTTTGTACCATCAGCTAAGCGGATATCAACTTTTGAAGCTCCGTTAATAACGTGAGTATTTGTTACAATATAAGCATCATTTTCGTTCTTTTTATAGATGACACCTGATCCTTCACTTGCAATCTGTTGATTATCCGTATCAGAATTTGATTCTTCGGTTCCAAATACACTACTTTGTTTATTAGCAGAGTAAGTGATGACTGATACAACAGCATCCTTAATTTTATTCACTGCTTGAGTAGTTGAGTTTTCATTCTTGTATGATGTTTGAGTTACAGTGCCAGAATTATTATTTGTAGCTTGATTTCCTTGTTTTTGATAAAGTTGCAATGTTACAAAACTTCCTAGTGCACCACTCAAAAATCCTATTAGAATAATTACAAGAAAAGTAACCCCTTTTTTGTAAAATTTTTGTAAGTGTTTCATAAACGCCTCCGTTTGCTATTGTTTGTCAAAATTATAAACCTATTAACTTAATCTAAGCTTAAAAGTTTTACACAAGTTGTGGATAACTTACCTTATTCTGTGAATTTAATAGTATTTTTGGATGATTTTCATGTGTATAAGATGTGAAATGAAGTGTGGATATGATAGAATAGAAGAATGAAAATAAAAATTGTAACAGTAGGAAAACTGAAAGAGAAATACTTAAAAGATGGTATTGCTGAATATACCAAACGAATTTCACGTTTCGCTAAATTAGAAATGATTGAGCTCGCTGACGAGAAAACACCTGACAAAGCCAGTGAATTAGAAAATCAAAAAATTTTGGAAACAGAAGGCGCAAGAATTCTTTCTAAGGTTGGAGAAAGAGACTTTGTCGTTGTACTAGCAATTGAAGGAAAAACATTCTCCTCAGAAGATTTTAGTAAGCAACTAGAGCGAGCTTCTATCAATGGCTACTCAACTCTTACTTTTATCATTGGAGGAAGTTTAGGTCTAGCTCCTGTTGTAAAAAATAGGGCCAATCTTTCTGTCAGTTTTGGACGTCTGACATTACCACATCAGTTAATGAGATTGGTTTTAGTTGAACAAATTTACCGTGCTTTTACAATTCAGAAGGGTTCTCCCTACCACAAATAGAAGATTGACTTAGCTCTTGTTTTTTGATAGAATGGTCATGTTAGGTCTCATAGCTCAGCTGGATAGAGCATTCGCCTTCTAAGCGAACGGTCGCAGGTTCGAATCCTGCTGGGATCAATGTTAGATGCGAAGCTGGGATGAATCCCAGCTTTTTTCTTAAAAAAGTGCGTTTCAGGTGCAAAAATGTACAGTTGGGAAAATTTTTTTCTTATATGGTCTTCATTTTGTATAATGGATTTGTAAGTTAACTTACAAGAAAAAAATAATACAGGAGATTTCATTATGAAAAATACAGAAAAATTGGAACAATTTAAAGAGGTAACAGAGGCAGAATTGCAAGAAATTCGAGGTGGAGAAATTAGAAAGGAAAATAATTTTTTATTTTATTTTTTTAAAAGAAAGTAAAGGGAGAAAAGAATGGATTTTTTCGCAATAATAAGCGTTATATTACATATTTTTATTACTAGTAAAAGTTATAATTTGATTTGTAATACAACTAGAAAAGAACAATACTTCTTTATTTTTTATACAGTAATAGTAGAATTTGTAGTTGAATTTTTCTTCTATTCTATATATTTAAGTGGACTAGGGATTGAAAAATTTTTATATCCATTCATTTTATACGCTTATTTTATATGGTTTAAAAAGTTTGATAAGTATAGGGGAGTATTCCTAAGTTTCCTGCTTTCTCTCTTATATCACAGTACTCATACTTTTATAGCTGTAACCCTATCTTCGATAACAGGTGATGAGCTTGCATTACACTATGAAAGTATATTCTTTCTAGTAGTATTGTTGTTGACTTATTTTGTTATTTTAAAAACAATTCGTTATTTTCATTTGGAAATAAAATATTTTGATAAAGATTATCTGTACCCTTTTTTAAAAAAAGTAATAGTTGCTTTCTTTGGTTTGCATATCTTATTGTTTATTTCAGATATAGTAAGTACAACTCATCATTTAAATAGCTTCGGAAGTATTTTATCAACCATTGTTTTTATCTGTCTGCTATTAGTTTTCTTTGCAATGAATTCTTATAAGGTTCAAATTGAAAAAGAGATTGCCCTAAAGCAGAAGAAATTTGAACAAAAGTATTTACAGACTTATACAGATGAGATTGTGGGTTTGTATAATGAGATTCGAGGTTTTCGTCATGACTATGCAGGTATGCTTGTCAGCATGCAAATGGCGATTGACAACGGAGATTTACAAGAAATTGACAGGGTTTACAACGAGGTCTTAGTAAAAGCAAATCAGAAATTGAGGTCAGACAAATATACTTACTTTGACTTAAACAACATAGAAGATTCGGCTTTACGAAGTTTAATTGCTCAATCGATTGTATATGCACAAAATAATGATGTAGAGTTTACATTGGAAGTAAAAGATGTTATTACTAGATTGTCAATGGATTTACTTGATCTTGTTCGCATCATGAGCATTCTATTAAATAATGCTGTTGAAGGTGCCGCAGATAGTTACTTGAAACAAATGGAAGTTGCAGTCATTAAAATGGATTTTGAAACAGTTATAGTTATCCAGAATTCATGTAAAATTACTATGACGCCTTCAGAAGACTTATTTGCCTTAGGTTTCTCTACCAAGGGAAGAAACAGAGGTCTAGGACTTAATAATGTCAAAGAGATCTTAGATAAGTATGACAACATTATTTTAGAAACAGAAATGGAAGACAACACGTTTAGACAAATTATTAGATTTAAGAGAGAATTTGAATGAAAGTATTAATTTTAGAAGATGTTATTGAGCATCAAGTGAGACTAGAGAGAATATTAAATGAAATTTCGGAGGAATCGAATATTCCTATTTCATATAAGACAACAGGAAAAGTTCGTGAGTTTAAGGAATATATTGAAAATGATGAAGTAAACCAGCTTTATTTCCTAGATATCGATATTCATGGAATTGAGAAAAAGGGATTTGAAGTGGCTCAGTTTATTCGTCATCACAATCCTTATGCTATTATTGTCTTTATTACTAGTAGATCTGAATTTGCTACTTTAACTTATAAGTATCAGGTATCAGCTTTAGATTTTGTAGATAAGGACATCAATGATGAATTGTTCAAAAAACGCATCGAGCAGAGTATCTTCTATACCAAAAGCATGTTGCTTGAAAACGAAGATGTTGTAGACTATTTTGATTACAACTATAAGGGAAATGATTTGAAAATTCCTTACCATGATATTCTGTATATCGAAACAACAGGTGTTTCTCATAAATTGCGAATTATTGGTAAGAATTTTGCCAAAGAGTTTTATGGAACTATGACAGATATTCAGGAAAAGGACAAACATACTCAGCGATTTTATTGCTCCCATAAATCTTTCCTTGTCAATGTGGGAAATGTGAGAGAAATTGATCGAAAGAATTTAGAAGTTGTTTTTTATGAAGATCATCGTTGTCCCATTACCCGTTTGAAAGTTCGTAAACTAAAAGATATTCTAGAGAAAAAATCTAAAAAGTGATTGACAATCAGTAAGAAATTGATATAATGGTTATATCTGCTACAGATAGATGGTCCGTTGGTCAAGGGGTTAAGACACCGCCTTTTCACGGCGGTAACACGGGTTCGAATCCCGTACGGACTATTTTATCCGCCATAGCTCAGTTGGTAGTAGCGCATGACTGTTAATCATGATGTCGTAGGTTCGAGTCCTACTGGCGGAGTTAGATAAAAAGAACACCAGATGGTGTTCTTTTTTGTTCTTAGTTGGCATCACCTAGCATTTTCATAAGGAAGTCGGTCATTTCTTGCGGACTTTCTTTTTTTCCACGAGCAATCCAAGTTTGACAAACTCCAAATAGGGCATTTGTCAGATAAATGCTGCTATATTCTAATTCAATTGAATTTAGTTGTAGTTGCATAAAGCGCTTCTGAAGATCTGTGCTCAGCATGATATGAAGCTTATTTCTTAAGAAATTTTGGATTTCTTTGGTACCATTTTCAGATAAAAGAGCAGCTAATAATGGTTCAGATTCTAAATAGTCAAATACTTCTAAAATGGCATCTTTTTTATGATGAGCATGTTTTTGGAAGATATACTCAAATGTATGAAATAACTTACTTTGATAGTGTTCAATCATATCATACTTATCCTTGTAATGGGTATAGAAGCTAGAACGACTAATTCCAGCTTTTTCTGCTAATTTAATTGTAGTAATTTGATCGAAGGGGTGATCCATCAATAATTGAACCATGGCATTTTCAATATTTCTCTTTGTTTTTAATCGTTTGTTACTTTCTTTCATAGTTTCTCCTTTTGAACAATTTAGGCTATATGTCTAAAAAAATATTTTTTTATCTTGTAATTTAGATTTTTTAATGTATAATCTATTATATCAAAAATTTAGACAATATGTTTAAAAAAAGGAGGAAATATGTTTAAAGAATGGAAAGCAATTTTTAAAAAACCGACATTCATTATTGTAATGATAGGGATTTCTCTTATTCCAGCTTTATACAATATCATATTTTTATCGTCAATGTGGGATCCATATGGTCAAGTATCGGAGTTACCTGTAGCAGTTGTTAATAATGATAAGGAAGCTTCTTATAATGGAAATACAATGGCTATAGGAAAAGACATGGTGTCTAATTTAAAAGAAAATAAGACTTTGGATTTTCATTTTGTCAATGAAGAAGAGGGGAAAAAGGGGTTAGATGATGGCGAATACTATATGGTAGTGACTTTACCAAGTGATTTATCTGAAAAAGCTACTTCGATCCTAACAAATCACCCTGAACAGATGCAAATTGATTATCAAACTTCAAGCGGTCGTAGCTTTATTGCAAGTAAGATGAGTGATTCTGCAATGACACAATTAAAACAAACCGTCTCTACGAATGTAACTGAAACATACACCAAGGCACTATTTCAAAAAATGAGTGACTTGAAGTCTGGGATAAATAAAGCAGCTGATGGAAGTGAGAAACTGGCTAATGGAACTAATCAGTTAGCAAAAGGAAGTCAAACATTGACGACAAATCTCAATACTCTAGCTAACTCAAGTGTAACTTTTTCAAATGGAGCTAATCAATTTACAAAGGGATTGTCTGCCTATGTATCTGCCATAGAGCAATTACATCTTGGTTTAGGAACTTTTAATAGTGGTTTACAAAGTTATACAAATGCAGTTTCACATGTTGACACTGGACTTGGTCAATTGGCCTCAAGAACTCCTGAGTTGGTGACAGGTGTAAATCAGCTGAATACAGGTATAAAGACCTATACAGGTGGAGTTTCACAACTCAATTCAGGTCTCAGTCAATTTTCGGTTGGTGTCAATGCCTATACAAGCGGAGTTGACAAATTATCTGTTGGTACAAACCAACTATCAAGTCAATCAGATACATTGAGAGACGGTATTACTCAATTAAATAAAGGAATCAAAGAAATATCCACACAATTAAATACTTCATCTCAACAGAAAGAGGATATAACACAGTTAGCAAGCAGTTTAGATGAGTTGAATAAGGCTCTCCAATCAGTTACAGTTTCAGATAATACTGATCTTAAAAATACAATATCTAATGACTTAACAAATATAACGACTCTTGCTCAAACTATTGTGACTAATAGTCAAGCAGAGCAAGAGAAAACTCTTACAAATCTTCAAGCAACAGCAACTTATCAATCTCTCACTGAAACTCAGAAAAAAGAATTGACTGAAGCTGTTTCAAATAATTCTAATTCTACGATAGAGTCAGCAAAAGCAATTTTAACGACGGCAGGAGATTTAAAAGAAAATTTAGGAAGTATAAACCAACCAGTCTCTAATCTTTCTACTTTACAGACTAAAGCAAATCAACTTTTACCTATAGCGTCTAGTTCATTGACATCTATGTCAAGTGGATTTACACAGTTGCAAAATGCTGTAGATAATCAGTTAGTTCCCGGAAGTCAATCAATTGAAAATGGAGTTAATGCGTATACTAAAGGATTGGATACTATTTCTTTAGGTGTAAATCAACTAAGTGAAAAGAATACAACTTTAACAACAAGTTTGGATCAATTGGTTTCTGGCTCAACCAAGTTGACAGAAAACACATCAACCTTGACAGCTGGAGTAGATGCGTTAGCTGGAAAAACTCCAGAATTAGTATCAGGTATAGAAAGTTTGTCATCTGGTTCTGCTCAATTGAATAATAAGAGTCCAGAGCTAATAGCAGGTCTTACTAAATTACAATTTGGCTCTGGTCAATTAACAGATAAATCAACACAGTTACTTTTTGCAGCATCTCAACTAGGAAGTGGCGCTATGAAGATTGCAGATGGTGCTGGAAAACTAGCAGATGGTGGAACAACTTTAACCTCTAGTCTTGAAGATTTACAAACAGGAGTTGATTCATTAGGACAAGGATTAGGCAATGCTAATAATCAACTCAAATCAGCTTCAACAGAATCTAAAAATGCAGAAACATTATCTAAACCTCTAGTTCTCTCAAAAACAGATAACGACCAAGTTCCTGTAAATGGGATTGCCATGGCTCCTTATATGATATCAGTTGCTCTTTTTGTTGCTGCTATATCTACCAATATGATTTTTGCGAAGTTGCCTTCTGGACGTCATCCAGAGAGTCGTTGGGCTTGGTTGAAGTCTCGCTCTGAAATAAATGGGATTATAGCTGTCTTAGCAGGTGTTTTAGTTTATGGAGGTGTCCATCTTATTGGATTGACTGCGAACCATGAGATGAGGACCTTGATTCTAATTATAATCACAAGTTTAGCTTTCATGTCTATGGTGACAGCTTTAACAACTTGGAATAGCCGTATTGGAGCTTTCTTCTCTCTTATTTTACTTTTATTACAGTTAGCATCAAGTGCAGGGACCTATCCCCTTGCTTTGACAAATGATTTCTTCAAAGGTGTCAATCCTTGGTTACCAATGAGTTATTCTGTATCAGGCTTAAGACAAACAATCTCTATGACAGGAAATATTCATCATCAAGTGATTTTCCTTATTATAACTCTAGCTTTCTTTACTGCTTTAGGTATGCTAGCTTATCAACCTAAGAAAATGGAAGAAGATTAAAAAGATTGACCAATTCTTTGGTCAATCTTTTTCTCTCTTAGATAAATTTCGTCTGTGATTATAGATCCCAAAAAGAATAAGGGCAGTTAGTGAGCAGGCTGCTCCAATAACAAAACCATTGGGGATAAAGGAAAGTGTAATGGTGCCTTTTCCTTTTGGAACATCAACTTTCATAAAACCAGTCTGAGCCTGCTTGATTTCAAGTTTTTTCCCATCCTGGTATGCAGACCAACCTTTGTCATAAGGAATAGTGAAGAAAATAGAGGTATCTTCTTTTACTTCATATGTAGCAAAGACTTTATTTTTAGAGGTGGATACTTCTACAGGTTGTTCTTTAATTTTTTGGATTGCCTCAGTTAGGGCCTGAGTATCTAAACGATAGAAGGTTGGAGATTCAAATGACACCTGAGAATTTCCAGGGAAACTAACACTGATATTGAAAGTTTTTTGTTCTTCAGTATAACCCAAATTAAAGAAGTTAAAGGTATTGTCAGTTGTAAAAGTCTTCTTTTCTCCATTGACAAGGATGTCAACTTTCTTTTGTTTATCGTTTGTAAAATGAAGATTTGAAAAAGAGAGATAGACTTGGCTATTTTGAGGAACCTCAATTTGATAATCAATCTTTGCATCTTCATTCGCAGAACCTGTGATACTTGTTAAACCTTCAGAATTATCTGTTTTATCATATGCTATTTGGGAGAAGTGATCTAAGTTGAGATTAGCAAGCTGGTTTATAAATAAAGCCTGATTATCGAGAGTGTGATTATTAAAGTTTACATCTGTGTAAATAGATTGAGTGGCAAAGGCAATGGGTAAAGAGAGTTGATTTTTATATAAGGTTAAATGATCCTTTTGATAAATCTCTTGAAAGCCATACTTATCAAGTGAAGTTTCAGAAATATTGTACTGGATTCCAAATAAACTATCTGCTAAAAGACTGTTATTAGCATAACGGAGATTGAGGTTGGTTCCAGAGGATTTGAATCCAAGTTTGTCCAAACTAGTGCTAGCTGAACGATTTCGTACAGATGAGAATTGAGAGATTCCATTGTAGTTAAATTTCATACTGTCATTTCCAGTCTGAATTTGCAGTTTTTCAGTACGTGTAAATCGATTGTCAATTTGGTTTAGAATGGATTCCATAGCAGTGATATCTCTATTATAGGCGCTACGAGAAGCAAAGGCCCATTCTTTAGCTATTCCTTCCATTTGAGATGAAGCATTTAAGCTTATCTCAGCTATTATAAATAAAGACAAAAGAATTGCAAATAGATTTACAGAGATAAACTTTCTAATGACTGCAAGAAGTAAAAGAGCATAAACTAGAAGAAATTCAAGAGTGAGTAGGATATTCAAATCAGTTAAAAAAGAATAGTGTGATTTAAAATAGACAGTAGCCAAAAATCCTGTTAGTACCAGAAAAAGTGAGACAAATAGATTCCATAGCTTCAGTTCTTTCAGACGATTTAAGACTTCTGCTGCAGTATAAATTAATAGAGTGGAAAAAATCCAAGCATAGCGATGCAAAAACATATTTGGGGTATGCATCCCTTGCCAAAATAAATCGAGGGCTTCTATGTAAAAGCTTGTTATTAAAAAAGTAAAGAAAATTGCATAGGTAAGTTTCACGTGAAACTTAATGGATTTTATTGTGAAAAATAGAATGGTTAAAATAAAAGGAAGCAATCCAACAAAAATCATTGGTATAGATCCATACTTAGTTGTATCAAAAGATCCAATGAATTGTTTTGCGAAAATATCCAGATACCAGCTACTATCTGTTTTTAATTTTGTGATGGCAGTTAACTTCTCCCCATGAGTTTGTAAATCAAACAGTGTAGGAAGAGTCATAATCAAACTAGCCATTCCAGCTAAAAAGGAGGTAACAACAAAATCAAGAAAAGATGATTTTCGAGTTTTAAAGTCCCAAGAAATTTGGCAGAGATACCAGAAAATAAGAAACAATGCTGTCATATACCCAAAATAATAATTTTGAATAAATAAGGTTGACAAACTTGTAAAGTATAGTAGGCGCTTCTTTTGTGTTATAAGTAGGTGTAAACCAGTTATAATTAAAGGAATCAAGATAAAAATATCTAGCCAGGTTTTTATCTCTAACTGACTGACAGTGAAGCTCATTAAAGCATAGGAAGTAGATAAGGTAAGTTTTAAAAATTTTGGGATATCTTTAAATAATCTATTCAAACTAAAGAAGGTTGACAGACCAATCAACCCAAGTTTTAAGAGAGTGGTCAGATAGACAGCATCTGGCATATTTGACAGATTAAAAAAGTAAACCAGGGGTGAAAGAAAACTACCTAAGTAATAACTAGATAGAGCATAGAAATTCAGTCCAAGGCCACTTGTAAAGGTGTAAAACAAACTGCCATTTCCATGTAGAATATTTCGTAAAGCTACATCAAAAATAACGTATTGATGGAAACCGTCTCCTAATAGTGGAGATACATCGCTATTCCAGTAGATACCTTGAGTTAGGTATACTCCAGTCATAATTACTAAAGGAATGATGAAAGAAACAAAATAGGTCCAATATGTTTTAAAAAATGATTTCATGTTACCTTGTAGAATGATAGAAAACTCAGTTGGTTACCCCAACTGAGTTTTGAAGTCTTATTTAGTCTTTCCAAAGTTCTTTAACTTTTGCTTGTACTTCTGCATTTTCTAGGAATTCATCATATGTTTCATCGATACGATCGATGACGCCATTCTTAGACAAAACAATGATATGGTTTGCCAAAGTTTGAATGAACTCGTGATCATGACTAGCAAAGATGATTGATTCTTTAAAGTTTTTCAATCCATCGTTCAAGCTTGAGATAGATTCCAAGTCCAAGTGGTTTGTTGGATCATTAAGTACAAGGACATTTGATTTCAAGAGCATGAGTTTTGAAAGCATGACACGCACTTTTTCTCCCCCTGATAAGACGTTTACAGGTTTGTTAACCTCATCTCCAGAAAAGAGCATACGACCAAGGAAACCACGTAGGAAGGTATTGCCATCTTCTTCTTTACTTGCAAATTGACGCAACCAGTCAAGGATTGACTCTCCTCCTGCAAAATCAGCTGAGTTGTCTTTTGGCAAGTAAGAACGGCTAGTAGTAACTCCCCACTTGACAGTTCCTTCATAGTCGATGTCACCCATAATTGCACGAATTAATGCAGTCGTTTGGATGTCATTTTGTCCAATAAGAGCTGTCTTATCACCTGGACGCAAGATGAAACTAATATTGTCCAGGATAGTTTCACCATCAATCTTTACAGTTAGATTTTCTACTGTCAAGAGATCATTGCCAATCTCACGTTCTGCTTTAAAGTTGATAAATGGATATTTACGACTAGATGGCACAATCTCTTCTAGTTCAATCTTGTCAAGCATTTTTTTACGAGACGTTGCCTGTCTTGACTTAGAAGCGTTGGCAGAGAAGCGAGCAACGAATTCTTGCAATTGCTTAATTTTTTCTTCTGCCTTGGCATTACGGTCTGCTAGCAATTTAGCAGCGAGCTCAGAAGATTCTTTCCAGAAGTCATAGTTTCCGACATAGAGTTTGATTTTTCCAAAGTCAAGGTCGGCCATGTGAGTACATACTTTGTTGAGGAAGTGACGGTCATGGGATACAACGATGACAGTGTTATCAAAGTCAATCAAGAAGTCTTCTAGCCAAGTAATAGACTGGATATCCAAACCGTTGGTTGGCTCGTCCAAGAGAAGAACATCTGGTTTACCAAATAGGGCTTTAGCAAGGAGAACCTTCACTTTTTCACCATTGGCTAATTCGCTCATGTTTTGATAGTGCAATTCTTCTGGAATATTAAGATTTTGAAGTAGTTGAGACGCTTCACTCTCTGCCTCCCAACCTCCAAGTTCGGCAAATTCACCTTCAAGTTCAGCCGCACGAACACCATCTTCATCGGAAAAATCTTCCTTCATGTAAATGGCATCTTTTTCTTTCATGATGTTGTAAAGTTTTTCATTTCCCATAATGACGACATCAATAACTCGCTCGTCTTCATAGTCAAAATGATTTTGACGGAGAACAGAGAGACGTTCATCCGGACCAAGAGAGATGTGACCAGTTGTTGGCTCGATATCACCAGCTAAGATTTTTAAGAATGTAGACTTCCCAGCACCATTAGCACCAATTAATCCGTATGTATTTCCTTCTGTAAATTTGATATTGACATCATCAAAAAGTTTGCGATCACTAAAACGTAGTGAAACATCAGATACTGTAAGCAATGTTTTTCTCCTATAATATGTAATACATTTATTCTACTAGAAAAGAGAGAAATATTCAAATTTTTGTTTGTCAATTTTATGTCAATTAAGTTTACAGTTTTGTTTACAATGAGTTAGTTGTTTGATTTAAATAATTTTCTGTTATTTTAACAAAAAAATGCTATAATTGAAGAGACCATTTCGAAGGAGAAAAAAATGACGAAACCCATTATTTTAACAGGAGATCGCCCAACAGGAAAACTGCATATTGGACATTATGTTGGGAGTCTAAAAAATAGAGTATTACTGCAGGAAGAAGACAAGTATGAGATGTTTGTTTTTTTGGCGGACCAACAAGCATTGACAGATCACGCCAAAGATCCTCAAACCATTGTAGAATCTATTGGAAATGTGGCTTTGGATTACCTAGCAGTTGGATTGGATCCTAGTAAATCAACTATCTTTATTCAAAGTCAGATTCCAGAGTTGGCTGAGCTGTCTATGTACTATATGAATTTGGTGTCACTAGCTCGTTTGGAGCGTAATCCGACAGTAAAAACAGAGATTGCTCAAAAAGGATTTGGGGAAAGTATTCCGACAGGTTTTTTGGTTTATCCAATCGCTCAGGCAGCAGATATCACAGCCTTTAAGGCTAATTATGTTCCTGTAGGAACAGACCAAAAACCAATGATTGAACAAACTCGTGAGATTGTTCGTTCCTTTAATCATGCTTATAACTGTGATGTTTTGATGGAACCAGAAGGTATTTACCCAGAAAATGAAAGAGCAGGTCGTCTACCTGGTCTAGATGGAAGTGCTAAAATGTCTAAATCCCTCAATAATGGTATTTATCTAGCTGATGATGCTGATACTTTGCGTAAAAAAGTCATGAGTATGTATACAGACCCAGATCATATTCGTGTTGAGGATCCAGGTAAGATTGAAGGAAACATGGTTTTTCATTATCTAGATGTGTTTGGTCGTCCTGAAGATGCTCAAGAAATTGCAGAGATGAAAGAACACTATCAACGTGGTGGTCTTGGTGATGTGAAGACGAAACGCTATCTACTCGAAATACTTGAACGCGAACTTGGTCCTATTCGTGAGCGCCGTATCGAATTTGCTCATGATATGGGAGAAGTGTACAATATGCTTCAAAAAGGTAGTGAGAAAGCGCGTGAGGTTGCGGGGCAAACTTTATCTGAAGTTAAGAAAGCAATGGGACTAAATTATTTTAAATAATAGGTAAAATATGAATCGTAAAACTATCTCTTCCATAGGTTCACAGGGATAGTTTTTTTATGATTTCTACCATAAATATAATTGACAAATTTTCATAGAATGGTATGATAGATACAATACAAAAAGAGTCAAGCTCAAAAAGAAAGAAAAGAGGAAACTTCAATGTCTAATTGGGATACTAAATTTTTAAAAAAAGGTTTTACCTTTGATGATGTATTGCTCATTCCAGCAGAAAGTCATGTGTTGCCTAATGATGCAGATTTAACAACAAAATTGGCAGATAATCTGACTTTAAATATCCCAATTATAACAGCCGCAATGGATACAGTCACAGAAAGTCAAATGGCTATTGCTATTGCTCGTGCGGGTGGTCTTGGAGTAATCCATAAAAATATGTCTATTGCGCAACAGGCGGATGAAGTTCGCAAGGTAAAACGTTCTGAAAATGGTGTTATTATTGATCCATTCTTCTTGACTCCAGAACATACCATTGCTGAGGCAGACGAACTGATGGGACGTTACCGTATCAGTGGTGTTCCAGTTGTAGAAACACTTGAAAATCGTAAATTGGTTGGTATTCTAACAAACCGAGATCTTCGCTTTATTTCAGATTACAATCAACCAATCTCAAACCATATGACCAGTGAAAATCTTGTCACTGCCCCTGTTGGTACAGATCTTGCAACAGCTGAACATATTCTTCAAGAACACCGTATTGAAAAACTTCCTTTGGTTGACGAAGAAGGCCGTCTTTCTGGCTTGATTACTATTAAGGATATTGAAAAAGTTATTGAGTTTCCAAATGCTGCCAAAGATGAATTTGGTCGTCTTCTAGTTGCTGGTGCGGTGGGTGTCACTTCAGATACATTTGAACGTGCAGAGGCTCTCTTTGAAGCAGGGGCTGACGCAATTGTTATTGATACTGCACATGGTCACTCTGCTGGGGTTATACGTAAAATTGCTGAAATTCGTGCTCACTTTCCAGATCGCACTTTGATTGCTGGTAATATTGCAACTGCAGAAGGTGCGCGTGCTCTTTATGATGCGGGTGTGGATGTTGTCAAAGTTGGGATTGGACCAGGTTCTATCTGTACTACTCGTGTGATTGCAGGTGTGGGTGTCCCACAAGTGACAGCAATTTATGATGCGGCAGCAGTTGCGCGCGAATATGGAAAAACGATTATTGCTGATGGTGGAATCAAGTATTCTGGAGATATTGTAAAGGCCCTTGCTGCAGGTGGAAATGCAGTTATGCTTGGTTCAATGTTTGCTGGAACAGATGAAGCACCAGGTGAAACTGAAATTTTCCAAGGACGTAAGTTTAAGACTTACCGTGGTATGGGATCAATCGCTGCAATGAAGAAAGGTTCAAGCGACCGTTACTTCCAAGGTTCTGTCAATGAAGCAAACAAGCTCGTTCCAGAAGGAATTGAAGGCCGTGTTGCCTATAAAGGCGCAGCAGCTGATATTGTCTTCCAAATGCTTGGTGGTATTCGCTCTGGTATGGGTTACTGTGGTGCAGCTAACCTTAAAGAATTGCACGACAACGCTCAATTTATTGAAATGTCTGGGGCTGGTCTAAAAGAAAGCCATCCTCATGATGTACAAATTACTAATGAAGCACCAAACTATTCTATGTAAACAAAAAAGAACTCCTGAAAATTAGGGGTTCTTTTTTGTTTACAACAGTGTCAATTTAATTTACAGATATCTGACCGTTTTGAATATTGAAAATACTAAGGTTTTCTGGCAAGTTTTGTAAGTGATCCAAACTTGTTGTTGTGATAAAGGTTTGGATAGATTGGGAAATGGTTTCTAGTAATTTTAGTTGCCGGGTGTTATCAAGTTCGCTCATAACATCATCAAGCAAGAGTATCGGAGACTCGTTGGTAATACTTTCCATTAATTCGATCTCTGCTAGTTTGATAGAGAGAACAAGACTGCGATGTTGACCTTGGCTTCCAAAACTAGCGTCCATACCATTGATATAGAAAGTAATGTCATCTCGATGAGGTCCGACACCAGTATTCTTTTTGAACAAATCTCTTGATCTGCTTTTCTCCAAAGCCATTTTAAAAGAACTTGTTAGCTGTTCTTCATCAGTAAAGTTGACAGATGATTGATAAAATATTGACAACTCTTCTAATTGATTTGAAATTTCTAAGTGTTTTTTTTGACCAAGTTTCTCTAACTCTTTAATGAATTTTATCCGATGCTTTATGACGCGACAACCGTATTCTACTAACTGATCATCTAAGACTGACAGAAATGTTTCGTCAATCTTCTGGCTGGATTTTAGGTAAGTATTTCTTTGCTTGAGTATATGGTTATAGTTTGATAAGTCTGACAAGTAGATTGGTTTAATTTGTCCCAGTTCAATGTCTATAAATTTTCGACGAACAGAGGGCGCCCCTTTAATTAACTGGAGATCTTCAGGTGCAAAGAGGACCACATTCATATGTCCGATGTAGTCTGATAGGCGAGCTTGCTTTAAGTGATTGACTTTAGTCACACGCCCTTTTGTCGTTAAATCAATTTCTAGAGGGATGGAACCTGTTTTTTTCTGTAGCAAGCCAGAAAGATGGAGTTGCTCGTCATCAAAATGAATGAGATTTTTATCTGTACGAGTCCGATGACTACGTGTCAAGGCCAAGAAATAGATTGCTTCTAGAATATTGGTTTTTCCTTGTGCATTTTGACCTAGAAAGACGTTTAATTTTGGATTGAAATCAATTTTTGCTTCTTTATAGTTTCGAAAGGTTTTAATTGTTAAATGTTGGAGCCACATGGTTATCTTCCTGGAAAACGTGGAACTTGTTTGGTTTTAGGTGATGAAGAAGTTTTTTGTTTTTCTTTCTTGACACCTTTATTCATTTCTTTGACAAGTTTAGCAATTCGCTCTTTCTCAATCTTATCTGCTTGATATTCTTCTTGCTCTTTTAAACTTGGTTTTGTCAAGGTGATGTCAATCTTTAAATCAGGAATGTCAATTGTATCTCCAATACGGATTTTTTTCCCACGTCTACTTTCTAACTCACCATTAAAGTAAACTTGATGCTCTATTAAAAAGGCTTTGATAGCACCACCACTTTGTATAATTCCAAGCTCTTTTAGGAGGGCTTGGAGCGTGATAAATTCTTCAAATAATTTGTATTCCATAATTCACCTCAATCTTTGGTATTATACCATATTTTCATCGAAATAGCTGAAGGAAAGTTAGTTGAAATGAAAACGGTTTTACTCTTTAAAGCTATAAAGAGAACAAGAAAAATTTTGATTTTCGTGGTATAATAGAACTCTATATGTAAGGAGGTAAGGTATGGAATTAGTGCCTGGAATTTCAGCACATTTTGTTCAATCCAAAAAGTTTAAAACAAATAAAATCACTATTCGTTTTACTGCTCCCTTATCTCTTGAGACAATAGCAGGACGCATGTTAAGTGCAAGTATGTTGGAGACGGCAAATCAAGTTTACCTAACATCACAAGCATTTCGCAGATACTTGGCAAGTTTATATGGAACAGATATTTCTACAGGTGCTTATCGTAGGGGACAGGCACATATTCTTGATCTAATATTTACCTATGTGAGGGATGATTTTTTAAGTAAAAAGAATGTCTTGACTTCTCAAATTTTGGAATTGGTGAAACAGACTTTATTTGCCCCCTTAGTTCAAGATGGTGCTTTTGAGCCAGCCTTATTTGAAATTGAAAAAAAAACAATTATTGGCTAGTTTAGCTACTGATATGGATGATTCATTTTATTTTGCTCATAAGGAGTTGGATAGCTTGTTCTTCCATGATGAGCGTCTTCAATTGAGATACAGTGATTTACGAAATAGCATTTCAAATGAGTCTCCAAAAAGTAGCTACACTTGCTTGCAAGATGCTCTGAAAAATGATCGTATTGATTTCTTTTTCTTAGGTGACTTTAATGAAGTAGAAATTACAGAATCGCTGAAGTCATTCCCCTTCACAGCTAGAAAGAGCGATGTTACTATCCAGTACCATCAGTCTTATTCGAATGTTCTACAAGAAGGAATGGTTCAGAAAAATGTTGGACAATCTATTTTGGAAATGGGCTATCATTCTCCTGTAAAATATGGCGATGATGAGCATTTGCCCATGCTTGTCATGAATGGTCTGTTGGGTGAATTTGCACATTCGAAACTCTTTACAAATGTTCGTGAAAATGCTGGAATAGCCTATACAGTCTCGAGTCAATTAGATTTGTTTAGTGGTCTGTTAAGGATGTATGCGGGTATTGATAGAGAAAATCGAAATCAGGCTAGAAAAATGATGAATCATCAATTGCTAGATCTGAAAAAGGGTAACTTTACAGATTTTGAACTTGAACAAACAAAGGAGATGATTCGACGATCTTTGTTGATGGCTCAAGATAATCAACAGACCCTGGTTGAAAGAGCCTATTTGAATGCTCTATTGGGGAAATCAAGCTTTGATATTGATCGATTGGTGGCAAAATTAGAGAGTGTTGATAAAGAAACTGTATGTAAAGCTGCCAACAGTTTGAAGTTACAAGCGATTTACTTTATGGAAGGAGTAGAATGACAAAGGTTACTTTTGAAGAAAAATACTATCCTGCTGTAAAGGAAACAGTCTACAAAACACAATTGTCAAATGGATTGACAGTTTCTTTACTCCCTAAACAAGATTTCAATGAGGTTTATGGGATTGTAACGGTTCAATTTGGTTCCGTAGATGCGACTTATACAAGTTTAGACAAAGGTTTACGTCATCATCCAGCAGGAATTGCACATTTTCTTGAACATAAATTGTTTGAAAGAGAAAATTCTGAGGATATGATGGCAGCTTTTACTCGATTAGGTGCAGACAGTAATGCCTTTACAAGTTTTACTAAGACCAGCTATCTTTTTTCAACAATTGACCATCTATTAGAGAATTTAGATATGCTAAATGAGTTAGTCGGAGATGTTCATTTTATAGAAGAGTCTGTTTTGAGAGAACAGGATATTATTCAGCAAGAACGAGAAATGTATCAAGACGATCCAGACTCACGCTTGTTTTTTGCAACATTAGCCAACCTTTATCCTGATACTCCTCTAGCAACAGATATTGTTGGAAGTGAAAAATCAATTTCTGAGATTCAGGTTTCAAATTTAAAAGAGAACTTTACAGAGTTTTACAAACCTGTCAACATGTCATTGTTTTTAGTTGGAAATATTGATGTAAAAGTTGTAGAGAAATACTTTTCGAAAAAGGAAAAGAAGACTTTAGAACAGTTTACAGTTACAAAAGAGAAACTACCCTTGCAGCCTGTGAAGCAAACAGATAGCCTTCGGATGGAAGTTTCTTCACCCAAACTTGCTGTTGCTATTAGAGGAACTGGTCAAATAACGGAAGAGGAGTCTTATCGTTACAATATTTTATTGAAATTGCTATTTACGATGATGTTTGGTTGGACTTCTGACCGTTTTCAAAGGTTGTATGAGACAGGGAAGTTAGATGCGTCATTGTCACTAGAGGTTGAGGTAAATAGTCGCTTTCATTTTGTGATATTGACGATGGATACCAAGGAACCTGTTTCTTTGTCGCACCAATTTCGGAAAGCGATTCGTCAGTTTAGTAGTGATGCAGATATTACTGAGGAGCATCTCGATCTTGTTAAGAGTGAGATGTTTGGAGAATTTTTCAGTAGTATGAACTCCTTGGAATTTATTGCAACTCAATACGATCCTATGGATCGCGGAGAAACAATTTTTGATTTTCCGAAAATTTTACAGGAAATTACTTTGGAGGATGTTCTAGAAGCTGGACATCGTTTGATTGATAATGGTGATCTAGTTGATTTTACAATCTTTCCAGCTTAAAAGATGACTAATACTAGAAAGAAGGAATGGTACGTATGAGAAAAAAAACAATTGGCGAGGTTCTACGTTTAGCCAGAATTAACCAGGGATTGAGTTTAGAAGAATTGCAGGAAAAAACTGAAATTCAGTTGCATTTTCTAGAAGCCATGGAGGCAGATGATTTCGATTTACTTCCTAGCACCTTCTACGCTCGTTCTTTTTTAAGAAAATATGCCTGGGCAGTAGAGTTGGATGAAAGAATTGTTTTGGATGCCTATGATTCAGGTAGTATGATCACTTATGAAGAGGTAGATGTCGATGAAGAAGACTTGTCTGGTCGCAGACGATCAAATAAGAAAAAAACGTCTTATCTCCCCTTGTTTTATTTCGTTCTATTTGCTTTGTCGATTTTAATTTTTGTGACTTACTATGTTTGGAACTACATCCAAACTCAGCCAAGTTCTTCTTCAGCTATTTATAGTGTTGTGAGCTCAACTAGTTCCACAACCTCATCTAGTTCATCTTCTAGTAGTCAGACGTCTAGCTCATCTTCTACTACGGAATCAACTATTACAGTGTCAGGCGAAGGAAACCGCATTGAAGCTCGGTATAAAACGAGTAAGGAAACAGCTACTGTTCAGCTGGCAGTTTCAGATACGACTAGCTGGGTTAGTGTTTCGGGAAGTGAGTTGGAAGGTGGTGTGACACTATCCGCAGACAATAAGAATGCAAAAACAACAGTTTCAACGAAAGATTCTGTAACTATTACTTTGGGTGTGGTAAAGGGAGTTACTGTGACTGTGGACAATCAAACGATTGATACTTCGAAGCTGACAACTCAGACTGGAACTGTAACACTTACATTTACTACAGATTAAGGAAAAAGCAATGAAAAAAGAACAAATTCCTAATGTATTAACAATTGGTAGAATTCTCTTTATACCTCTCTTTATTCTTATTTTGACTTTGGACCATTCACAAGGTGGCCACCTGCTGGCAGCGATTATCTTTTCAGTTGCTAGTATAACGGATTATCTCGATGGTTACCTTGCTCGTAAATGGAATGTGGTTAGCAACTTTGGAAAGTTTGCAGATCCAATGGCGGATAAGTTGTTGGTTATGTCAGCTTTTATCATGTTGATTGAGTTAGGTATGGCTCCAGCTTGGGTTGTTGCTATTATCATCTGTCGTGAACTTGCAGTGACAGGCTTGCGTTTGTTGCTTGTTGAGACGGGAGGGACAGTTCTAGCAGCAGCGATGCCTGGGAAAATCAAGACCTTTAGTCAAATGTTTGCCATTATCTTTTTGCTCTTACATTGGAATTTAATTGGGCAACTGTTGCTTTATATCGCTTTGTTTTTCACTATCTACTCTGGTTATGATTATTTCAAGGGTAGCGCTCATGTATTCAAAGGGACATTTGGTTCGAAATGAAATCGATTATTGAAGTAAAAGATCTGTCTTTTCGATACAAAGAAGATCAGGATCATTATGATGTTAATAATGTCTCGTTTCACGTGAAACGGGGGGAATGGCTTTCGATTGTAGGTCATAATGGGAGTGGAAAATCGACAACTATCCGTTTGATTGATGGCTTGCTTGAAGCAGAGTCTGGGGAAATCTGGATAGATGGGCAATTGCTGTCCTCTGAGAATGTTTGGGACTTACGCCGTCAAATTGGTATGGTTTTTCAAAATCCAGATAACCAATTTGTGGGGGCAACTGTTGAAGATGATGTCGCCTTTGGCTTAGAAAATCAGGGACTTCCTCGAGAAGAAATGAAGAAGAGAGTGGCTGATTCTTTGGAGTTGGTAGGGATGCTGGACTTTAAGAAGAGAGAACCAGCTCGTTTATCTGGTGGACAAAAACAGCGGGTGGCCATTGCAGGAGTTATTGCCTTGAGGCCAGCTATTCTAATTCTGGATGAGGCTACAAGTATGTTGGATCCTGAGGGACGACGAGAACTGATTCAGACAGTTCAAGAGATTCGAAAAGACCATCAGATGACAGTCGTCTCCATTACACATGACTTAGAAGAAGTTGCGATGAGTGACCGTGTCTTGGTCATGAAAAAAGGCCAAGTGGAGTCAACCAGCAGCTCAAGAGAACTTTTTTCTCGGGCTGACCTTGACCAGATAGGGTTAGATGAGCCTTTTGCTAATCAATTGAAAGAATCTTTGAGAGAGACTGGTTATCAGTTGCCGGATGGTTATTTGACAGAAGGAGAGCTAGAGGACAAGCTATGGGAATTACTCTAGAAAATGTGAGCTTTACCTATCAAGAGGGGACTCCCCTATCTTCATCAGCCTTGACTGATGTTTCTTTGACGATTGAGGACGGTTCCTATACAGCTTTAGTAGGGCACACAGGTAGTGGGAAATCAACGATTTTACAGCTTTTAAATGGCCTATTGGTACCAAGTAAGGGTTCTGTTCGAGTTTTCGATACCGTCATTACCCCTACATCAACCAATAAAGAAATTCGTCAGATTCGAAAGCAGGTTGGTCTAGTGTTTCAATTTGCTGAAAACCAGATTTTCGAAGAGACTGTTTTGAAAGATGTTGCATTTGGACCGCAAAATTTTGGAGTTTCTGAGGAAGATGCCAAGAAAATTGCGCGTGAAAAGTTAGCCTTGGTAGGTATCGATGAGTCACTCTTTGAGCGCAGTCCTTTTGAACTTTCGGGTGGCCAAATGAGACGTGTAGCTATAGCAGGTATGCTGGCCATGGAGCCAACTGTCTTGGTTTTGGATGAGCCGACAGCAGGGCTAGATCCTTTGGGTAGAAAAGAATTGATGACCTTGTTTAAAGAACTCCACCTTTCTGGAATGACAATCGTCTTGGTAACGCATTTGATGGATGATGTAGCTGCATATGCTGATCAGGTCTATGTTATGGAAAAGGGGCGTTTGGTCAAAAGTGGCAAACCGTGCGAAGTTTTCCAAGATGTAGCCTCTATGGAAAAAGTACAGTTAGGTGTGCCTAAAATCACAGCCTTTTGTAAACGTTTGGCAGATAGGGGTGTAGCTTTTAAAAAACTGCCAATCAAGATAGAGGAGTTTAAGGAGTCGCTAAATGGATAGTATGATTTTAGGACGTTATATACCAGGAGATTCCATCATTCATCGCTTGGATCCCCGTAGTAAATTGCTCGCTATGATTCTGCTGATTTTGATTGTATTTTGGGCCAATAATCCTCTCACCAATCTCATTTTGTTTATAGCGACAGGTATATTTATCGCATTATCGGGCGTTTCTCTCTCATTTTTCGTTCAGGGATTAAAATCCATGTTCTTCCTGATTGCTTTTACGACTCTTTTTCAGCTCTTTTTCATTTCAAGTGGAAATGTTCTATTTGAGTTTTCTTTTATAAGAATAACGGATTATGCTTTGCAACAAGCGGGAATCATTTTCTGTCGTTTTGTGTTAATTATTTTCTTTTCAACCTTGCTAACCTTAACGACCATGCCTTTGAGTCTGGCAGCTGCAGTTGAAGCTCTTTTAGCACCGCTGAAACGCGTGAAAGTTCCCGTTCATGAAATTGGTCTGATGTTATCAATGAGTTTGCGTTTTGTTCCAACTTTGATGGATGATACGACGAGAATTATGAATGCTCAAAAAGCTCGTGGAGTTGACTTTGGTGAGGGAAGCATCGTTCAAAAAGTAAAGGCTATGATTCCAATTTTAATTCCTCTTTTTGCGACGAGCTTAAAGCGTGCAGATTCATTGGCAATAGCCATGGAAGCGCGTGGTTATCAGGGAGGAAAGGGTAGAAGTCAGTATAGACAGTTGAGATGGTGTCAAAAGGATACACTGGCAATTCTTGTGATTTTGGTACTGGGATGTTTCTTATTTTTCTTAAAATCTTAGCAGGTTTGTAGGATTGATAAGAAGCTCACAGTAGCAGGTTTTTAGTATAAAGGTAGGAATATGAACCGTTTTAAAAAATCAAAATATCTAATCATCGTTTTTGTCACAGTTTTGGCAGTTTCTGTTCTATTAGTGACAACCTATTCAAGCGCTATTGTGACGAAACTAGGAGATGGGATTTCTTTAGTGGATAGAATTGTCCAAAAACCTTTTCAGTGGTTTGATACTTTCAAATCGGATTTGGGGCATTTGACGCAGACTTACAATGAAAATGAAAGCTTAAAAAAGCAACTCTACAAACTAGAAGTGGAGTCTAATCAATCAGAAAGTTTAAAAACTGAAAATGAACAACTACGTCAGTTGCTGGATATGAAGTCAAAATTGCAGGCTACAAAAAACATAGCAGCAGATGTAATTACGCGTTCACCGGTATTTTGGAAGCAAGAGTTAACGATAGATGCAGGAAGTTCAAAGGGTGCTTCTGAAAATATGTTGGCCATTGCAAATGGGGGCTTGATTGGCAGTGTTTCAAAAGTGGAGGATCATTCAACGAATGTCAACCTGTTGACAAATACCGAAAATTCGGATAAAATTTCCGTTAAAATCTTGCATGGTTCTACTGAAATTTACGGAATTATCGTTGGTTATGACAAAGAAACCGAACTTCTTAAAATTAGTCAATTAAACAGTAACAGCGACATTAGTGCTGGAGATAGGGTGACTACAGGGGGGCTTGGAAACTTTAATGTTAAGGATATTCCTGTTGGAGAGGTTGTTGCTACAACTCATAGCAGTGATTATCTAACACGAGAGGTAACAGTAAAGTTAAGTGCTGATACTAAAGATCTTCATGTGGTAGAGTTAGTGGGGAATTAGCAATGAGACTGTTAAAACAAGTTGGTATTTTCTTTTTACTTCCTTTTCTTGTGCTAATTGATGCACATATTGGTCAATTAGTAGAATCCTTTTATCCACATTTTCACTTAGCCAGTCATTTCCTGTTTTTATTTCTCTTGTTTGAGACAATTGAGGTATCAGAATACTTCTATCTAGCTTATTGCTGTATAGCAGGTTTGGTGTACGATATCTATTTTTTCCACTTGATAGGAATTGCGACACTTTTATTTATCTTGATAGGTGCCTCACTTCACAAGTTTAATAGTGTGACTTTGTTGAACCGTTGGACGAGAATGTTAACAATAGTTGTGATGAGCTTCCTATTTGATATGGGTAGTTATCTCCTGGCCCTTGCTATGGGACTGACAGTAGAATCAATGCCAGTTTTCATTGTCTACAGTCTTGTCCCATCAATGATTTTAAACTTTTTGTGGATGGTGATTTTCCAGTATATTTTTGAAAAATATTATCTATAAGAAAGAAATAAAAATGTAACAAAGGCGTAATATTTATTATGTCTTTTTTTGGTATACTAGTAATGTCTTAAATAGAAGGAGTATCTACACAATATGAAGAAAAAAATCTTAGCGTCACTTTTATTAAGTACAGTATTAGTGTCTCAAGTGTCGGTGTTAACAACTGTTCACGCTGAAACAACTGATGAAAAAATTGCTGCTCAAGATAGTAAGATTAGTGACTTGACAGCTCAACAAAAAGAAGCTCAAAAACAGGTAGATGAAATCCAAACGCAAGTTACAGCTATTCAAACACAGCAAACAAACTTGCAAGCTGAAAATGAAACACTACAAGCGGAATCTAAAAAACTTGAAGGAGAAATTACAGAGCTCTCTAAGAACATTGTTGCTCGTAATGAATCTTTGGAAAAACAAGCACGTAGCGCACAAACAAACGGTGCTGCAACTAGCTATATCAATACAATTGTAAATTCAAAATCAATTACAGAAGCTATTTCCCGTGTTGCGGCTATGAGCGAGATTGTGTCGGCTAACAACAAAATGTTAGAGCAACAAAAAGCTGATAAAAAATCAATCTCAGAAAAACAAGTTGCAAATAATGAAGCAATCAATACTGTAATTGCGAACCAACAAACGCTTGCTGACGATGCACAAACATTGACAACAAAACAGGCGGAGTTAAAAGTTGCTGAGTTGAACCTTGCTGCAGAGAAAGCTACTGCAGAAGGCGAGAAAGCTACCTTGTTGGAACAAAAAGCAGCAGCAGAGGCAGAAGCGAAGGCAGCAGCTGAAGCAGAGGCAGCTTATAAAGCACGTCAAACAAGTCAACAACAATCAGTTGTTGCTTCTGGAAACACAAGTTTCTCAGCTCAAGTGCAAGCAACATCTACATCAGCGTCAGCATCAGCATCTGACGACGAGGACTCAAGCTACACTCCAGCACCTACTCCTACTAGACAGCGTCCAACATACAGTACAAATGCTTCAAGTTATCCAACTGGTGAATGTACTTGGGGAGCTAAAACATTAGCACCTTGGGCCGGAGATTACTGGGGTAACGGAGCACAGTGGGCTACAAGTGCAGCTGCTGCAGGATTCCGTACAGGCTCAACACCACAAGTTGGTGCGATTGCATGTTGGAATGACGGTGGATATGGACACGTAGCGGTTGTTACAGCTGTTTCATCATCAACTAGCATTCAAGTATCAGAATCAAACTATGGTGGAGATCGTACAATCGGTAACAAACGTGGATGGTTTAACCCAACTACAACATCTGAAGGTTATGTTACTTACATTTATCCAAACTAATGAATGAAACGAAGAGGCTCGATTTGAGTCTCTTTTATTATTTTTTATCGAGAGCAAGACCGAAATCTATCAAAATCACTTGAAAATATCGCTAAAATGTGGTAGAATGAAACTTGTCGTGTAAACGATAATACTCATTCTTGATGAATTGTGAAACTGTTGCCCTCGGGTCGTTTTGCAAGTTGAAATCAAGAAGAGGAAAAAAACAAAAAGGAGAAATACTCATGGCAGTAATTTCAATGAAACAACTTCTTGAGGCTGGTGTACACTTTGGTCACCAAACTCGTCGCTGGAACCCTAAGATGGCTAAGTACATCTTCACTGAACGTAACGGAATCCACGTTATCGACTTGCAACAAACTGTAAAATACGCTGACCAAGCATACGACTTCATGCGTGATGCGGCAGCTAACGATGCAGTTGTATTGTTTGTTGGTACTAAAAAACAAGCTGCTGACGCTGTTAAAGAAGAAGCAGAACGTTCAGGTCAATACTACATCAACCACCGTTGGTTGGGTGGAACTCTTACTAACTGGGGAACTATCCAAAAACGTATTGCTCGTTTGAAAGAAATCAAACGTATGGAAGAAGAAGGAATCTTCGACGTTCTTCCTAAGAAAGAAGTTGCACTTCTTAACAAACAACGTGCACGTCTTGAAAAATTCTTGGGTGGTATCGAAGACATGCCTCGTATCCCAGATGTAATGTACGTAGTTGACCCACATAAAGAACAAATCGCTGTTAAAGAAGCTAAAAAATTGGGAATCCCAGTTGTAGCGATGGTTGACACAAACACTGATCCAGACGATATCGATGTAATCATCCCAGCTAACGATGACGCTATCCGCGCGGTTAAATTGATTACAGCTAAATTGGCTGACGCTATCATCGAAGGACGTCAAGGTGAAGATGCAGCAGCAGTTGAAGCAGAATTTGCAGCTTCAGAACCTCAAGCTGACTCAATCGAAGAAATCGTTGAAGTTGTAGAAGGCGACAACGCTTAATTCAAATAAGTAATCATTACCTAGGAGGGCGGGGCTTAGCCCGGCTCTCCTATTTTTAAAAAATATAGGAGAATCAAAATGGCAGAAATTACAGCTAAACTTGTTAAAGAGTTGCGTGAAAAATCTGGTGCTGGTGTTATGGACGCTAAGAAAGCATTGGTTGAAGTTGAAGGTGATATCGAAAAAGCAATCGAATTGCTTCGCGAAAAAGGTATGGCTAAGGCAGCTAAGAAAGCTGACCGTGTTGCAGCTGAAGGTTTGACTGGTGTATTTGTTAACGGTAACGTTGCAGCAGTAGTTGAAGTAAATGCTGAAACTGACTTTGTTGCGAAAAACGCTCAATTCGTTGAGTTGGTAAATGCAACAGCTAAAGTAATTGCTGAAGGTAAACCAGCTAATAACGAAGAAGCACTTGCTTTGACAATGCCTTCAGGTGAAACTCTTGAAGCAGCCTATGTATCTGCAACAGCTACAATCGGTGAAAAAATCTCATTCCGTCGTTTTGCTTTGCTTGAAAAAACAGATGCGCAACACTTTGGAGCATACCAACACAATGGTGGTCGAATTGGTGTTATCTCTGTTATTGAAGGTGGAGACGAAGCGCTTGCTAAACAAATCTCAATGCACATTGCTGCGATGAAACCAACAGTTCTTTCTTACAAAGAATTGGATGAGCAGTTCGTTAAAGATGAGTTGGCACAATTGAACCACGTGATTGACCAAGATAATGATAGCCGTGCAATGGTTGGTAAACCAGCTCTTCCACACTTGAAATATGGATCAAAAGCTCAATTGACTGATGAAGTGATTGCTCAAGCTGAAGAAGATATCAAAGCTGAATTGGTTGCAGAAGGCAAACCGGAAAAAATCTGGGACAAAATCATCCCAGGTAAAATGGATCGCTTCATGCTTGACAACACTAAAGTTGACCAAGCATACACACTTCTTGCACAAGTATACATCATGGATGACAGCAAGACGGTTGAAGCCTACCTTGATTCAGTTAACGCTTCAGTAGTTGAGTTCGCTCGCTTTGAAGTTGGTGAAGGTATCGAAAAAGCTGCAAATGATTTTGAAGCTGAAGTTGCAGCTACAATGGCAGCAGCTTTGAATAACTAATAGAAAAGGAAGCGATTTGCTTCCTTTTTCTTTTGGTCTAGAGAGTAGATTCTGTATGTGTAAACAAAAAGCCCTTTAATAAGGGCTAAGTGCATTTAGGAGTTTACACTTCAAATTCATAGAGTGCTGTAGACAAATAACGTTCGCCGTTATCTGGTGCTAAAGCAAGGACTTTCTTCCCTGTACCTAATTTCTTGGCAACCTCAATTGCCCCGTAAATCGCTGCAGCTGAAGAAATCCCAACAAGGAAGCCTTCTTTTCCACCAATTTCACGGCCAAGTGCTAGAGCATCATCTGACGTTACGCGGACGATACCATCATAGGCCTTTGTATCAAGTGTTTCAGGAATAAATCCAGCTGAGATACCTTGAATTTTGTGAGGTCCTGGTTTTTCGCCAGACAGAATAGCAGATTCATCAGCTTCAACTGCAAAAATTTGAATGTTAGAATTGGCAGCTTTAAGTGCATGAGAAACACCTGAAATCGTTCCACCAGTACCAACACCACCCACAAAAGCATCTAGTCCATCAGAACCGAAAGCAGCCAGTATTTCAGCTCCTGTTGTTCTTTCGTGTACTTCTGGGTTAGCTGGGTTACTAAATTGGAGTGGAAGGAAGCCGTCACGTTCAGCAGCGATTTCCTGAGCTTTGGCAATAGCCCCTTTCATTCCTTCGCTACCAGGAGTGAGGACGAGTTCAGCACTATAAGCTTGGATAATCTTGCGTCGTTCTACACTCATCGTTTCAGGCATGACGATAACAACTTTATATCCTTTAGCGGCACCAACCCATGAAAGACCGATACCAGTGTTTCCACTCGTTGCTTCAACAATGGTAGCACCCGGTTTTAGAATACCATCTTGTTCCGCTTTTTCAATCATGCTAAGGGCAATGCGGTCTTTTACTGACGATCCAGGGTTAAAAGCTTCTAGTTTAACATAGACGTCTGCAGCACCCTCTGGAACAATGTTGTTAAGTTTAACAATTGGTGTTTGTCCAATAAGTTCAGTGATATTGTTATAAATAGCCATAGATATACCTCTTTGTATAAGATGATACTAGTATAACCCGCTCAAGGCTATTTGTAAAATATAGAAATCCTATCGAAGTGATAGGATTTTTTTATATCAAAGGTCTAAGTCATTAATTTTTAATCGATTGTGATAAGCCAATTCTAATAAATAGGTGTAAAGCGGAAGGATGTCCGTTTTTTTAGGGAATTCAAATTTATGGAAACTCAGGTGCTCATTGTGTGCTTTTAGAAAGACGTATTCTAAATAAGTGATTGTAATCTCACTATCATCTATACCTGCTCCTGCAGTTTCCATTTCAACGTTGACAATGTTCATCAAAAAGAGTGACTTAACAGACACCTTACGACCAGTAGCGCCTTGTTTATCTGTAAAGATGATACGGATACTTGTAAAGATAATTGAATCGCGAATAAGTTTATATCCACTTTGAATTTCTTCATTCTCTAGTAGATATTGTCCATATTCTTTAATAAGAGTCTCTTTGTTTTCCTCGCTAAAGTTTCCAGCAAGTCCTTGAATAAATTTCCCAAAAGCCATAATTTCTCTTTCGTTTACACTAAGTTTACAGGGGCTTCAACTTCTCGTAAACCTTGATCTGTTAAAGTAACCTTTCCATTAAAAAACTCCACAAGAGCAGCCTTGATATCTTCTTTCTCTTCTTTGTCAACATAAATCATTGTATCAACTTGATCTGTAAAGTTTGTATCCAGCTCCATGAGATGATGTTCTTTAAGAAAGTTACTGTACTCTTGGTATTGAGCATAAGACATTTGAATGGCTATGCCAACCTGCTCTTTGATTTCAATAATGCCAATCTTTTTGACAGCCAATGCCACACTACCTGCATAAGCACGGATCAAACCACCAGCTCCTAGCTTAATTCCCCCAAAGTAGCGTGTCACTACTACGCAGACATTGGTAAGATTATGATTTTCTAAGACTCCGAGCATAGGGACTCCAGCAGTACCACTAGGTTCCCCATCATCACTCGTACGCTTGATTTCACTGCGTTCTCCAATAATAAAAGCAGAGCAGTTATGGGTGGCTTTGTAGTGTTCTTTTTTGATGGTAGTGATGAAGTCACGGGCCTCCTCTTCACTATAAACACGCTTGACATGACAGATAAAGCGGGATTTTTTGATTTCTTCTTGGACCTGACCATCCTCTTTAATTGTTCTAAATTCCATGATTTAATTGTACTAAAAAAAAACCTAAATCGCTAGATTTTTGCGAATATTAAAGTATGAAAGTAAATCCTAATTACCTCGGTCGCTTGTTTACTGAGAAAGAATTAACTAAAGAAGAACGACAGGTAGCAGTGAAACTGCCAGCAATGAGAAAAGAGAAGGGGAAACTGTTTTGTCAACGTTGTAATAGTAGTATTCTAGAAGAATGGTATTTGCCTATAGGTGCCTGCTATTGCAGGGAGTGTTTGCTGATGAAGCGAGTCAGGAGTGATCAAGCCTTATACTATTTTCCGCAGGAAGATTTTTCAAAGCAAGATGTTCTCAAATGGCGTGGTCAGTTAACCCCTTTTCAGGAAAAAGTATCAGAGGGGTTGATTCGAGCAGTCGAAAAGAGAGAACCGACTTTAGTTCATGCTGTGACAGGTGCTGGAAAGACAGAGATGATTTATCAAGTTGTTGCCAAAGTGATTGATGATGGTGGTACAGTTTGTTTGGCAAGTCCTCGAATTGATGTGTGTTTGGAACTGTATAAGCGACTGCAGAAAGACTTTGCTTGCGATATAGCGCTACTCCATGGCGAATCAGAGCCCTATTTTCGAACTCCCTTAGTAGTTGCAACAACTCATCAGTTATTAAAATTTTATCATGCTTTTGATTTGTTGATAGTGGATGAGGTAGATGCCTTTCCTTATGTTGATAATCAAATGCTTTACCATGCTGTAAAGAATAGTGTAAAGGAGAATGGCATGAGAATCTTTTTAACAGCTACATCTACTGATGAGTTAGATAAGAAAGTTCGAATAGGAGAGTTAAAAAGGCTAAGCTTGCCGAGACGGTTTCATGGAAATCCTTTGATTATTCCTAAACCTGTCTGGTTATCAGATTTTAATCGTTGTTTAGAGAAAAATCAATTGTCAACCAAGTTAAAGACTTATATTGAGAAACAGAGAAGAACAGGTTATCCCTTACTGATTTTTGCATCAGAGATTAAGAAAGGAGAAAAACTAAAAGAAATACTACAGGTGTATTTCCCAGATGAGAATATCGGTTTTGTATCTTCTGTCACAGAAAATCGATTAGAGCAAGTGCAAGCTTTTCGAGATGGAGAACTGACAATACTGATCAGTACAACAATATTGGAACGCGGGGTTACCTTCCCTTGTGTGGATGTTTTCGTAGTAGAAGCTAATCATCGTCTCTTTACCAAGTCTAGCTTGATTCAGATTGGTGGGCGAGTTGGGCGTAGTATGGACAGACCAACTGGTGAGTTGCTCTTCTTTCATGATGGATTAAATACTTCCATCAAAAAGGCAATCAAGGAAATCAAGCAGATGAACATGGAGGCAGGTTTATGAACTGTTTATTATGTGGACAGACTACCAAGTGTGAGCTGACTTTTAGTAGTCTCTTCCTTTTGAAGGACGACTGCAGTTATCTTTGCTTAGCTTGTGCTTCTAGTTTTGAGAAGATTGGTGAGAAATATTGTCCAAACTGTATGAAAACAGGGGTGTCAACTCAGTGTCAAGATTGTAAACTTTGGTGTAAAGAAGGAGTGCAGGTTAATCATAAGGCAATCTTTACCTATAATCAAGCTATGAAAGACTTTTTCAGTCAATATAAGTTTGATGGCGATTTTTTGCTTAGAAAAGTTTTTGCTTCCGTTCTTGCTGAGGAGCTGAAACAGTATAGAGGTTATCAATTTGTTGTAATTCCCCTAAGTCCTAAAAGATTACTTGAGAGGGGGTTTAACCAGGTTGAAGGTTTGGTCGAAGCGGCAGGCTTTTCTTTTAAAGATATATTAGGAAAAAGAGAAGAGAGGGCTAGTTCTTCTAAAAGCCGTTTGGAAAGGTTAGCTACTGAAATTCCATTTTTTATTAAAGATGGAATTGCACTTCCTAAGAAGATTTTGCTGATTGATGACATCTATACAACAGGGGCAACTGTGAATCGTGTGAAACGACTTTTGGAAGAAGCAGGTGCTCTGGATGTTAAAACTTTTTCCCTTGTAAGATGAGGAAAAAAGTTGCAAAATGAAAATGAAAGCGCTATAATATGGTTAGAAAAACAAAAATGTTTAGAAAGAAGGTACTTATATGATTAAATATAGTATCCGTGGTGAAAACCTAGAAGTAACAGAAGCAATTCGTGATTATGTAGTTTCTAAACTCGAAAAGATCGAAAAGTATTTCCAACCAGAGCAAGAGTTGGATGCACGTGTGAATTTGAAAGTTTACCGTGAGAAAACAGCAAAGGTTGAAGTAACAATTCCACTTGGATCTATTACTCTTCGTGCAGAAGATGTTTCTCAAGATATGTATGGTTCTATCGATCTTGTAACAGATAAAATTGAACGTCAGATTCGTAAAAATAAAACTAAAATCGAACGTAAGAATAAAAATAAAGTTGCGACAAGTCAACTCTTTACAGATGCTCTAGTTGAAGATGCAGATGTTGTGCAACCCAAAGTCGTTCGTTCAAAACAAATTGATTTGAAGCCAATGGATTTAGAAGAAGCGCTTCTTCAAATGGATTTATTGGGACATGATTTCTTTATCTATGTAGATGTAGAAGATCAAACAACTAATGTTTTGTATCGTCGTGAAGATGGTGAAGTTGGTTTACTAGAAGTCAAAGAATCATAAAATTGAAATAACAAAAAAGTGGTTTACAAATCAGTAAACCACTTTTTCTTATGCGGAAATAAGTAAGAAAAACCAGGAAATCCTTGATAAAATAGTCAGAATCGGCCCCTATAATCTGAACTTATAGGGGTGTTTATATTTATTAAGTAGACAAAATAATACCCTAAGGGATAGAATGGGGTTGTCAACAAATAGCGAATACAAAAATGTAAGCGCTCTTATAACAATTAAAGGAGTCATGACTATGGCAACAAAAGAAGAAATTTTACGCGAACTATATCCTGAAGACCTTTTTCACTATGCGGATGGTCTAACTTTGGGAGAAGCAGAGGTTTTACAAGAAACTCGCCGTTTGATTGAGAAACATCTCCGTCCGGTTATTAATGAATACTGGGAAAAACCTGATTTTCCTTTTGAAGAATTCTATGCTGTGGCTAAGGGCGCTCAAATTATGAACAATCCAAAATTGTTTGAAGGACGTGAGGGCAGCTGGAAACCTTCTGAACTTTATATTGCATTCTTGTATCTTGAACTTGCTCGCTTCGATGCTTCTATGGCAACATTCTATACAGTTCATGGCGGACTTTGCTACAACACAATTCTCTTGGGTGGTGATGAGCGTCAACAAAAAGAATTTCTTCCGAAACTAGCTGCATTTGATTGGCAAGGTTGCTTCGCTTTAACTGAACCTCTTTCAGGTTCTGATATTGCTGGAGGACTTGCAACGACTGCAGAACGTGTTGGAGACAAGTGGATTCTAAATGGTGAAAAACGCTGGATTGGTGGTTCAGATACTGCGGATGTTGTTCCTGTATTTGCTCGTGATGTTGCGGATGGCAAGGTAAAATGCTTTATCGTTCGTAAGGGGGCTCCTGGATATCATGCAGAACCAATCCCACACAAAATTGCTCTTCGTTGTGTCCGCAATGGCCATATTACCATGAAGAATGTAGAGGTTCCAGATTCAGACCGTTTGGTAAATATCAATGGTTTTGGTGATGTAGCCCGTATCTTGACCTTCACTCGTGCGGACGTTGCTCACATTGCTATGGGAGTGACTTGTGGATCATATGTTGCAGCTCTTAAATATGCTAAAGATCGTGAACAGTTCAAACGTCCAATTGCCAAATTCCAAATCGTTCAAGAAAAATTGGCTCGTATGCAAGCAAATGCTGTAGCAGTTATTGCTTATTCAACTCGTATTGCTGAGATGCAAGAGAAAGGGAATGAATTGATGCTTAACTCTGCTCTTGCTAAGATGCACAATTCCTTGGTGATGCGCGAAACAGTTGCCCTTGCTCGTGAAACTTGCGGAGGTAATGGTATTACACTTGAGACAGACGTTGCTCGTTTCTTTGCAGATGCTGAATCAATCTATACCTATGAAGGTTCACACGAAGTGAATGCCTTGATTGTTGGTCGTGAGATTACTGGACTAGGTGCCTTTGTTTAATGTCAGAAGGGCGATTGAAGGATTTCTGTTCAATCGTCCTTGCTTCATGCAATGGATTTTTGTAAAATAAGAAGGAGAAAATAATGATATCTAAGGTGATGATTATTGGTTCTGGTCAAATGGGAAGCGGAATTGCTCAAGTATTTGCTCAGGCTGGTTTTACAGTTTACTTAAATGATATTAAAGAAGAATTTGTTCAAAGAGGCTTAAATAATATCACAAAACAATTGGAACGTTCAGTTGAAAAAGGACGGATGTCTGCGGATGAGAAGGATCAGGTATTGGCCAATTTGCTTCCATCTATTTCATATGAAGATGCGAAACAAGTCCAATTGGTGATTGAAGCTGCAACTGAGAACCGTGAGATTAAGTTGAATATTTTCAAACAATTGGATGAATTGACAGATTCTAAAACTATCTTAGCATCAAACACATCCTCTTTGTCAATCACGGATATAGCTGCTGCTACCAAACATCAGGAGCGCGTGATTGGAATGCACTTCTTTAATCCTGCACCAATCATGAAACTTGTAGAGGTTATTAAGGCCTTGCAGACTTCAGAAGAAGTGGTTCAGGTGGTTCGTGAACTGACAGTGAAAATTGGTAAAACACCAGTTGATGTTAAAGATTCTTATGGTTTTGTTGTGAACAGAATTTTGATTCCTATGATCAATGAAGCCATTTACATTCTAGGTGAAGGAGTGGCTAGTGCCGAAGAAATCGATGAAGCGATGAAACTTGGTGCAAATCATCCTATTGGACCTTTGGCTCTTGCTGACTTGATTGGATTGGATGTTTGTTTGGCTATTATGGGCGTCCTAAACCAAGGGTTTGGCGATCAAAAATACCGACCTGCTCCTCTTCTTAAGAAAATGGTCGAAGCAGGAAAATTGGGACGGAAGACAAAAGAAGGTTTCTTTACTTACTAGACACTGATGGAGGTAGTCATGAAAGACGTAGTTATTGTTTCGGCAGTGCGAACACCTTTAGGTTCCTTTGGCGGGAGCTTGAAGAATGTTTCTGCTGTTGATTTGGGATCTTTGGTAATTAAGAGTGCTTTGGAAAAAGCGAATATTAAACCAGAGCAGGTAGATGAAGTGATTATGGGGAATGTCCTAGGCGCAGGTTTAGGCCAAAACGTGGCTCGCCAAATGAGTATTCATGCTGGGCTTCCTGAATTTACACCAGCCTTTACCATTAACAAGGTTTGTGGTTCCGGTTTGAAGGCAGTGCAGTTAGCTGCTCAAGCGATTCAGTGCGGAGATGCAGATATTGTCGTGGTTGGTGGTGCAGAAAACATGAGCCAGGCTCCATATGTTTTGCCAAGCTTCCGTTGGGGGGGCCGTATGGGAGATTCGAAAGTGGTAGATACCATGATTAAGGACGGTTTGTCTGATGCCTTTAACGAATACCATATGGGGATTACAGCTGAGAATGTGGCAGAAGAATATGGTATTAGCCGGGATGATCAAGATGCGCTTGCTTTGGAATCACAAAAACGAGCAGTGGCGGCTATAGAATCTGGACGTTTTAAGGAAGAGATTGTTCCGGTGGTCATTCCTCAACGTAAAGGCGATCCTATCGTCTTTGATACAGATGAATTTCCTAGAAAAGATGCTAGCTTGGAGAGTCTGTCTAAGCTACGTCCTGTTTTCAAAAAAGACGGTTCTGTTACAGCGGGAAATGCCTCAGGTATCAATGACGGAGCGGCGGCTGTCTTGGTCATGAGTGCTGAAAAAGCTGAAGAATTAGGACTTCCAGTCATTGCGCGCATTCGTTCATATGCAAGTGCAGGTTTGGATCCTAAGATTATGGGATGTGGACCGATTTATGCGACCCGTAAAGCTCTTGAAAAAGGTAATTTGACAGTTGAGGATCTTGACTTGATCGAGTCAAATGAAGCCTTTGCTGCTCAGGCTTGTGCGGTTGGGAAAACACTTGGCTTTAACACAGATATTGTCAATGTCAATGGTGGCGCGATTGCTCTTGGTCACCCAATTGGGGCTTCAGGTTGCCGTATCCTAGTGACTCTGGTACATGAGATGATGAAACGTGATGCTAAAACTGGTTTAGCTACTCTCTGTATCGGAGGAGGGATGGGAACTGCCCTCATCGTTGAACGTTAGTTATTAGAAAACTGAACGTCATTTCCTCTTTTTCAATATTACGATTACAAAATGAGATTTTGATCCGATCTCATAGTTACATACCTTATCAAGTGTCTTTCTCTAAAAGGGCTTGATAAGGTATTTTTATTTTTTCTAAGACTTTAAGGATGGATTGGACTTACCATATACTATAAGCTGGACTTATAGGTATATAAATAAAGATTAAGTAGACGGATGGGGGAAAAAGGTTTATGATGAAAATGTAAGCTCTTACATTTTGTGTTGGTATTTGTTGACGCTGTACACTGTACTCAAAATAAATCAAGTAGGAGCAGAACAATGAGTAAAACTGTTTTATTAGAGGTTAAGAATGGTCTTGGCTATCTAACAATTAACCGTCCATCGGCTTTGAACGCTTTAAGTTCAGAAGTCTTAAAGGATTTGAATCTCGCTTTAGACCAGATTGAAGCAAGCGAGGACATTCGTGTTGTCATTGTGACTGGTCAAGGAGAGAAAGCATTTGTCGCGGGAGCGGACATTAAAGAGATGGACCAAATGTCTCCAATTCAGGCTCATGAATACATGACCTATGCGAACGACACCTTTACCCGCTTATCTGAATTGACTCAGCCAACTATTTCAGTATTGAATGGTTATGCTTTGGGAGGCGGTTTAGAATTAGCTCTTTCAACTGATATCCGAATCGGCTATGACAAGACAATGGTTGGCTTCCCTGAAGTCGGCTTGGGAATCATTCCTGGTTTTGCAGGTACTCAAAGAATGTCTCGTTTGATTGGTACTAGTAAAACAAAGGAATTAATCTTCACTGCTAGAATGGTTAAAGGACAAGAAGCATACGATCTTGGAATTCTTAACAAGTTGGTAGCAGCAGAAGAACTATTGCCTGCGGCAGAAGAGCTAGCAGCAGCGATTATGAAAAATGCACCGCTAGCAGTTGAAAAAGCTAAACATATTATCCAAGTTGGCTCAGAACTCCCTCTGAAAAATGCTATTCGTTTGGAAACAGAAGCGGAAGCTCTACTCTTCTCAACAGAAGATAAGGTGGAAGGAATGCGCGCTTTTGTTGAAAAACGCAAAGCTGTCTTTCAACGTAAATAAGAGAGGAGATAGGTTATGAAAGTTGTAACATTGTCTGAAGCTATTTCCTTGATTCATTCAGGAGATAAAGTTGGTATTTCTGGATTTCTCGGAGTGGGAGAACCATTTGAGTTAATTGAGGAACTGGTTCGTCAAAACCAGCAAGATTTGACCTTGGTGTCTGTTGTAACTTCTCAACCCGGTAAGGAAGTTGGAGTTGGTCGTCTTTGTGAAAACCATCAGGTTACAAAATACATTGCAGCCCATGTAGGGACATCTGCTGCTGCTCAGCATGATTATTTCTCAGGAGCCATGAAAGTGGAGTTCACTCCAATGGGAACTGTCGTAGAACGCTTGCATGCTGCAGGTGCGGGTCTTGGAGCAGTCTTAACGCCAACAGGTGTAGGAACAATTCTTGAAGATGAGCACGAAAAAGTAACTCGAAATGGAAAAGAATATTTGATTTATGATCCATTGAAAATCGATGTTGCCTTGATTAAAGCTACTAAGGCGGATAAGTATGGCAACCTTTATATAGATGGGACTACCAAAAACATCTCTCTTCAACTCGCTCTAGCGGCTGACACAGTCATTGTTGAGACAAACGAGTTGGTTGAAGCCGGAGAAATTGATCCAAATGATATTTACATCCCTGGTATCCTAGTTGACTATGTCGTTCAAGGATTGACACCACAAGAACATCATCAGATGATGGGAGACTTGTGGACAGAGACAAAAAAACTGGCGGGGGTGAAATAAGATGAAAGCAAAAGAAATTATCGCAAGACGTGTAGCGCTTGAATTTAAAGATGGAGATGTGGTCAATCTTGGATTTGGGATTCCAAACGCCTCTGCTGATTACATTCCAGAAGGAGTAAATGTTATTTTGCAGGCAGAAAATGGCGCCCTTCGATTTGGAGAAACACCAACTAAAGACACCTATAATGCCAATTTAGCGAACTCTGGTGGGGCTCCTATCACATTATTACCAGGAGCAGCCTTGTTTGATCTACAAACTTCCTTTGCCATTATTCGTGGTGGACACGTGGATGCAACCGTTCTGGGAGCGCTAGAAGTCAGCCAAGATGGTAGCATTGCGAACTGGATTATCCCAGGGAAATTTGCTCCTGGTATGGGTGGCGCAATGGACTTATTGGTTGGTGCTAAGCGTGTAATCGGGGCTATTCAACACACAACTGTTGATGGGGAATCTAAGTTGTTGAAAGAATGTACCTTGCCACTTTCAGCTAAAGGAGTATTGGATCTTGTCATCACAGAATTAGCTGTTTTTGGATTCAAAGATGGTAAATTCCTGTTGAAAGAGCTGGCTCCTGGTGTGACATTAGAAGAAGTTCTTGAAAAAACAGCTGGGGAAGTCATTGTCTCAGAAAACCTAAAAACAATGCCGATTTAAGCAAAAAAAGAGCTATTTTCTACTTAGTGTGTTATGATATAAACTAGATAGTATTGTAAGCGCTTTATATACAGCGTTAAAATGAAGTATTCGAAATGTTATTTCGATAAAAAGTCAGTAGACAACTATCAAACACTAGAATAGTTGTCTAATTGACCTACTAAAATAGTGAAGGAAAGCTAGGTGATGGGTAAGTGGATATTATCCAAATGAACTATTTCATCAATATCATAGAATGCGGATGCAACCTTTCCATTGCTGCAAAGAAGATTCACATTAGTCAATCAGCCTTGAGTCAATTTGTGACAAATTTTGAAGCAGCTGAAGGGGTTCAATTATTCAATCGCAAGAATGGAAGATTAGAAAGTTTAACAGAGGCAGGACGCAAAATTTATCGTTATGCGACCGAGATTGTGAATTGACATGAAGAAATGCTTTCCATGATCCATATAGAAGCTCAAAAGCAAAAAGGCACCATTAATTTTGGTATTCCGTCCTTGATTTTACGAGTTTATTTTGCTAGTGCCTTGCCTCATTTTCTGAAAAATAATCCTCATATCTATATCCAGGTTACGGAGGGTGGAGGGAAGGAAATTCGTCAAAAAATGGTTGATGGAGATTTGAATCTCTCTATTCTGATAGAGCCTACGAGTCTGGATGCTAAAAAATATGAACAACATATCATTCAATTGGATGAATACGTTGCTTATATGGATAAGGATCATCCGTTGGCTCAGAAAAGCTTGTTGGAATGGTCTGATATTGCTGGTTATGAATTGGCAACCTTCAACAAAACATTTACGACTTATGATTTAGTGACAGAAAAACTTCGTTCACAACGAATTGAGGCTAAATTTGCTTATCTTTCCTCTACTTGGGACTTCCTAGTTGAATCGACTCATCAGACAGATTTGATTGCCCTTTTGCCAAGGCCGGTTGAATATTTTGTGGATAAGAGTCGTTTTAAGGCGGTTAGATTCAAGGATCCGATTCCATTTAATATTTGGTTTTGTAGACCCTATAAAAACTCCTACAATGAAGTAGAGTCTTATGTGTATGAAGAATTGTTGAAAGATTATTACCAACCGTTTTCTGACAACTAAGATGAGGTGAATGCGATGACCTATAATGACGTGCTGGCGCGAGAATTGAAGGCAGACGTGAAAGTGTTGATTCGGGACTATTTCAAGTCTCGTGAGGATGAACAACAGTTCCCTAGAGAATTGCTTTATCAGTTTATTGAGCAATTTGATATCTTTTCCTTGCTTTTAGATAGTCAAGATTCTGTTTTGAGAACCGAGTTTTTAACCTTTATTCGCTTGATTTCAAAAGATTTTCCTGCTTTTTCTGCTGTTCTACTAACTCAGGCATGTTATGGTATCTATCCTATTTTACGATATGGGAGTCAGGAACAAAAATCGCGTTATGTAGAACCATTAGTAAGGGGAGAAATCTTAGCTGGCTTGGGATTTTCTGAAGGAAAATTGATGGACAGCTTGGAGGTTATTGCAACAACTGCAAGGAAAACAGAAACAGGTTGGTCTTTAACTGGGAAGAAGTCAATTGTATCAAATTGCCGCTATGCAGATATTTTGTTAATCTTAGCCAAGGTTCAGGAAGCTAACGGAGAAGATGGATACGGATTTTTCATTGTTGATACGACTCGACCAGGAGTTGCTTTTGGAGGTGATATTGCAAAGCCTGGTTTACAGGGTTTGCCTGTGAATTCGGTAACTTTTGATCAGGTCATATTGCCAGAAGATAGTCTGCTAGGATTGACGCTAAATGGGGAAACTCAGTTAAATGATATTATCAAAAAATTACAGCTAGGATTAAGCGCAATCTCTATTGGTATCTCTGAGGGAGCTTTTGAAACAGGTCTGGCTTTTGTAAATGTCAAAAGAAGATTTGGGAAACCATTAATCGATGCGACAGTCTATCAACATCAATTCGCAGACTTGTATACTAAGCTGTGTGCGGCTGAATCTTACTTTGCTTCCTACAAGGATAGGATGAAGGCGGATTCTCTCTTTGTATCTCAGATAAAACTTTATACGACAAAAGTAGCAATTGAGATTTCTGAGGAAATTATTAGATTAATTGGACCTCTTCAAACCTTGGATGACATCCCCATAGACCGTTATCTAAAGGATGCCAAAACGATTGAAATCTATGGAAAATCTGGGGATTCGATTCGCAAAAGAATAGCAGCCCAATGGATAAAGGAGTAAAGCATGGCAGAACTCACCTTACAGGAATATCAATTTCATGATATGAAACTGATATGGCTACGTGGAGCCGATAAATTGACGGATGCAGGGACTCTTTTTGGTCCGGTTCCGAAAGTTGTGTGGTCTCGTTACTACCCAACAAATGATGCTAATATGATGGCAGAATTGACGGATCCTATTTTGATCCAGTACAAGGGTAAAAATTACTTGATAGATGCAAGTTTTGATACAGCAAAATTATCCGATAAACAAAGGCGTAACTTAGGAATCTTGTCTGAAAGTCGGGTAGAAGAAAGTTTGGCTCTTTTAGGACTATCGCCTGAAGCCATTGACATCGTGCTGATGACACATATGCACCACGATCATTCTGGTGGCTTGACGTATGTGAATGGTCAAGGGAAGCTGGTTTCCAAGTATCCAAACGCCAAGATTATTGTGAATGATGTCGAGTGGTATGAGATGAGAAACCCTAATGATCGAACGCGGGGAACTTATCTGAGAGAAAATTGGGAACCGATTCAAGATCAGGTGACGACTTTCTCAGAGTATATCAATGTCATTCCAGAAATCCAAATGATTCACACAAGTGGTCACAGCAATGGCCACAGTATTATCTTGCTCAAACAGGGGAAAGATACGATGATCCATATGGGGGACTTGATGTTATCACATGTTCATCGAAATCCTCTCTGGGTTCCAGCAGTTGATGATTATCCTATGAAATCAATTTTAGCCAAAAAGAAGTGGTTGCGTCAGGCTTTTGAGAATCATTATAAGTTTTTCTTTTACCATGATCAATTTTTCGCGGTGGTAGAGTTTGACAAGGATGGGAAGGAATTTGTAGATTATGTTCTACGTTCTCGCCCCCCACTTATTCCTTTTACAGATCAGCAGGATCGTAAGCCAGATTTTTTAGGATAGCAGAATATGAGGAGACAACTATAACATTTTCTTGTTGACGGGGATATTGGTGCATCATGCATCCATTTGCCAACAAGAATCAACAGAAAATAAAAGGAGGACTCATATGTCAATTACAAAACTTTTACAGATTCAATATCCAATTTTCCAAGGGGCTATGGCTCAAATCTCGCACTATCAACTAGCAGCAGCTGTTTCTGAGGCTGGAGGTCTGGGAATTATCGCTTCGGGTGGTATGACCGGAGAACAGTTGCGAGAAGAAATTCGTGAACTGAGAAAGTTGACAGATAAGCCTTTTGGTGTCAACATCATGTTGATGATGAAAAATATCAAGGATATTGTGACCGTTATCATCGAAGAAAAGGTTCCAGTGGTAACTACAGGTGCAGGAACTCCTAAGCATATCATGCCTTACTTGAAAGAAGCAGGAATCAAGGTTATTCCAGTTATTGCAAGTGTCAAGCATGCTCAAAAAATGCAAGAATTGGGAGTTGATGCTGTAATCGCTGAAGGTTCAGAAGCTGGTGGCCATATTGGAGAGACCAATACAATGGCTCTTATCCCACAAATCGTTGATGCGGTAACGATTCCAGTCATTGCTGCAGGAGGTGTGGCAGATGGTCGTGGACTTGCTGCTGCGATTGCCCTAGGTGCACAAGGAGTTCAAATGGGAACAGTTTTTCTTGCTTCAGAAGAATGTCCAATTTCTCCAGCCTATAAAGAAGCTATTTTGGCGGCAAGTGATACAGCGACTGCGGTTACAGGCCGCATTGCGGGAGCGCCAGTTCGTTGTATTCGCAATGAGATGACGGATCACTACATTGAATTAGAGCAGAAAGGTACAAACCGAGAGGAACTGGAAGAAATTACGATTGGTTCCCTATCTAAGGCTGTCTATGAAGGTGATACAGTTCATGGTTCAATGATGAGCGGACAAATTGCGGGTTTGGTGAAAGACATCAAACCATGTAAGACTATTTTAGAATCAATTGTGAAACAGGCGCAAGAGTGCCTACAAGACATTCGACTAGAATTAGGTGAATAATGTAATCTAGGCGGAAGATTCTGCACTGATGTGGAAAAAGGAGAGCGAGGCATTTGCTATCCTTTTTTATATATGGTTTCTTTAAGAGCATCTTGCTATAATAAAAGCAGTGCTTTCTCTTTAAAGGTCGCTTTTTAAGGGCTTTTGTGATATAATAATGCGCAAGAGGTTTAGAATGAAAAAAAATAATTTAATCCCGTTTTCTGCAGTCTTACTAGGACTTGCAACTTTCGGAATCTTAACTTTGCTGATTATTTTTTCACATAATCTTGCTGTAACAATCACTGTTTTGTTTTTATTTGTACTGCTTTATCTGCTTTTATTTGTATGGCAAAAAAAACAGTACGAAAAGAGCGAAATTGAACAAATCCAATATGTAAATCACCAAGCCGAAAATAGCTTGAGTACTTTGCTTGATCAAATGCCGGTGGGAGTCCTGAAATTAGACTTATCAAGTGGAGAAGTAGAATGGTTTAATCCTTATGCTGAGTTAATTTTGACAAATGAAGAAGGGGAAATTGATGTTGAGTTAATTCAAGCCATCATCAAGGCTTCTGTTGGGAATCCTGGTTCGTATGCTACCTTGGGCGAAACACGATATGCTGTCCATATGGACAAGGTTTCAGGCGTTTTGTATTTTTTTGATGTTTCTGGGGAGTACGAAGCAACTGTCGAATTGGTAACTAGCCGTCCAGTCATTGGGGTCATCTCAGTGGATAATTACGATGATTTGGAGGATGCGACGTCTGACTCTGATATCAGCCATATCAATAGCTTTGTAGCTAATTTTGTTTCAGAATTTGCTGGTAAGTATGCTATGTTTTCTCGCCGTGTGGGGATGGATCGTTTTTATTTATTCACAGATTATACAGTACTCGAGGAATTGATGAATGATAAATTCTCTGTTATTGATACTTTCCGAGAAGAATCAAAACAGAGGCAACTAGCCCTAACTTTAAGTATGGGATTTTCTTATGGTGATGGAAATCATGAAGAGATAGGGAAAATTGCTTTGCTCAACTTGAACTTAGCAGAAGTTCGCGGTGGTGACCAGGTGGTGGTCAAGGAAAATGATGAGACCAAGAATCCAGTCTACTTCGGTGGAGGAACTGCTGCGTCTATCAAACGTACTCGTACACGTACGAGAGCCATGATGACAGCCATTTCTGATAAGATTCGAAGTGTTGACCAGGTTTTTGTAGTCGGTCATAAAAATCTAGATATGGATGCCTTGGGCTCTGCTGTCGGTATGCAGTTGTTTGCAAGTAATATTATTGAGAACAGTTATGCTGTCTATGATGCAGACCAGATGCCAGCAGATATCGAACGTGCTATTCAGTTCTTGAAGAAGGAAGATGTCACGAAACTTTTATCTCTTACAGATGCGATGAAGCTAGTTACAAGCCGTTCGTTATTGATTTTAGTGGATCACTCAAAGACGGCTTTGACCTTGTCAAAAGATTTTTATGATTTGTTCACCCAAACTATTGTTATTGACCATCATAGGCGTGATCAGGATTTCCCTGAGAATGCAGTCATCACCTATATTGAAAGTGGGGCAAGTAGTGCCAGTGAGCTGGTCACAGAATTGATTCAGTTCCAAAATTCTAAGAAGAATCGTTTGAGTCGTATGCAGGCCAGTGTTTTGATGGCTGGAATGATGCTGGATACCAAGAACTTTACATCTCGCGTAACGAGTCGAACCTTTGATGTGGCTAGCTACCTCAGAACACGTGGAAGCGATAGTATTGCTATCCAGGAGATTGCTGCGACAGATTTTGAAGAGTACCGTGAGGTAAATGAACTCATTTTACAAGGTCGTAAGCTAGCTTCAGATATCTTGATTGCCCAAGCTAAGGACTCAACCACTTATGACACCGTTGTTATCAGTAAGGCTGCCGATGCTATGCTGGCTATGTCCGGTATTGAGGCTAGTTTCGTTCTGGCAAAAAATACACAAGGATTTATCTCTATCTCGGCTCGAAGCCGTAGTAAAATCAATGTGCAACGCATTATGGAAGAGTTAGGTGGCGGAGGCCATTTTAATCTAGCGGCTGCGCAAATCGAGGATATGAGTCTGTCAGAAGCAGGAGAAAAATTGACTAAACTAATCTTGGATGAACTAAAGGAAAAGGAGAAAGAAGAATGAAAGTAATCTTTTTAGCAGATGTTAAAGGAAAAGGAAAAAAGGGCGAAATCAAGGAAGTGCCAACTGGCTATGCTCAAAACTTCCTGATTAAAAAGAATTTGGCCAAGGAAGCGACTGCTCAAGCAGTGGGCGAGTTGCGTGGAAAACAAAAATCAGAAGAAAAGGCTCATGCTGAAATGATTGCTGAAGCAAAAACCATCAAGGCTAAGCTTGAAGCAGAAGAAACGGTTGTAGAGTTTGTTGAAAAGGTTGGACCAGATGGCCGTACATTTGGCTCCATCACTAACAAGAAAATTGCAGAAGAATTGCAAAAGCAATTTGGTATCAAGATTGACAAACGCAATATTCAAGTGCAAGCACCAATTCGAGCAGTAGGTTTGATTGATGTACCAGTGAAGATCTATCAAGATGTTACAAGTGTCATCAATCTTCGTGTAAAAGAAGGTTAAGTTTACAACTTCTTGACAAGATTGTAAAAGGAAGGAAAGTCGGATGGCAGAAGTAGAGGAACTGCGAGTTCAGCCTCAGGATATTTTGGCAGAACAATCTGTTCTGGGGGCTATTTTTATAGATGAGAGTAAGCTCGTTTTTGTCCGAGAATACATTGATTCTCGTGACTTCTTTAAATATGCTCATCGATTGATCTTCCAAGCGATGGTAGATTTGTCGGATCGTGGGGAAGCGATTGATGCGACGACAGTTCGGACGATTTTGGATAGCCAAGGGGATCTCCAAAATATTGGTGGCTTGTCTTACCTTGTCGAAATTGTCAACTCTGTACCAACTTCAGCCAATGCAGAGTATTATGCTAAAATTGTAGCCGAAAGGGCTATGCTACGTCGCTTGATTTCCAAGTTGACAGAGTCTGTCAACCAAGCCTATGAGGCTTCTAAGCCTGCAGATGAAATCATCGCTCAAGCTGAAAAGGGACTCATTGATGTTAGCGAAAACGCCAATCGTAGTGGTTTCAAGAACATCCGTGATATTCTTAATATTAACTTTGGGAACCTAGAAGTTCGGTCACAACAAACAACGGATATCACAGGTATTGCAACGGGCTACCGTGATTTGGACCATATGACGACAGGTCTCCATGAGGAGGAGTTAATCATCCTAGCGGCGCGACCAGCGGTTGGTAAGACAGCCTTTGCCTTAAATATTGCTCAGAACATTGGGACTAAGTTGGACAAGACGGTAGCTATCTTTTCACTGGAAATGGGTGCGGAAAGTCTAGTAGACCGGATGCTAGCGGCCGAAGGCTTGGTGGAGTCTCATTCTATCCGTACGGGTCAATTGACTGATGAGGAGTGGCAAAAGTATACTATTGCCCAAGGAAATCTAGCCAACGCGAGTATCTATATCGACGATACACCAGGGATTCGGATCACGGAAATTCGTTCGCGCTCACGTAAACTGGCTCAAGAAACAGGCAATCTAGGCTTGATTTTGATTGACTACCTACAGCTTATCACAGGAACTGGTCGTGAGAACCGCCAACAAGAAGTCTCTGAAATTTCTCGTCAGTTAAAAATTCTAGCTAAGGAGCTAAAAGTTCCAGTCATTGCTCTTAGTCAGTTATCTCGTGGAGTGGAACAGCGTCAGGATAAGAGACCAGTCTTGTCTGATATTCGTGAATCGGGTTCTATCGAGCAGGATGCGGATATTGTAGCTTTTCTATACCGTGACGATTACTACGATCGTGCGGGTGAAGAGGAGGAAGGAATTCCAAATAACAAGGTTGAGGTTATCATCGAGAAAAACCGTAGTGGAGCTCGTGGAACGGTGGAATTGATTTTCCAAAAAGAATACAATAAATTTTCAAGTATCTCAAAGAGGGAGGCATAAGATGTCAGATGCATTTACAGATGTAGCCAAGATGAAAAAAATCAAAGAAGAGATCAAGGCGCATGAGGGACAAGTCGTTGAAATGACTTTGGAGAATGGCCGTAAGCGCCAAAAAAATCGATTGGGTAAGCTAATTGAGGTTTATCCATCTCTATTTATCGTTGAATTTGGGGATGTTGAGGGAGATAAACAAGCTAATGTTTACGTTGAATCCTTCACCTACTCAGATATCTTGACAGAAAAGAACTTGATTCGCTATCTAGACCAAGAATCCTAAAATGAAGTGAGCTTTGCTCACTTTTTTCTTTTTCTCCCGAATAGTATAAACGAGGGTAACCTCGGAAATTTATATTATTAAGGAGAATGAATGACGTTTTTTAAATCAGGAGTTAAGAAGAGTAGATATACTCAGTTGGGTGTAGGGCTGGCTACTTTGTTCGTTACGAGTACCTTTTTGTTTGGTGGGGAATCGGTTCAGGCTGACAGTGTAGCGCGTGGAGATGACTATCCGCTTCACTACAAAAATGGTAGTGTTGAAATCGATCAATGGCGGATGTATTCTCGCCAGTGTACGTCTTTTGCGGCCTTTCGTTTGAGTAGTGTAAATGGCTTTGAGATTCCTCCTGCCTACGGAAATGCAAATGAATGGGGACATCGTGCAAGGCGAGAAGGCTACCGTGTGGATACTAAGCCAGAAGTTGGGGCTATTGCTTGGTCGACAGAAGGTTATTATGGGCACGTGGCCTGGGTATCAAATGTGTCAGGGGATACGATTGAGATCGAAGAGTATAACTATGGTGTTCGAGAAAAGTATAACCGTCGAAAAGTCAAGGCTAGTTCGATGACAGGTTTTATTCATTTTAGGGATTTATCTGCTAGCCATAGTGCGGGTGAGAATGCTCGTAGCTCAGAGCTTCCGTCCAGTGGGACAATAGTATTCACGGGGAAATCGCCGATTATGGACCAACCGTCAAGTACAGGACAGGTTATTGACTACTATTATGCTGGTGAGAGTGTGAGTTATGATCAGGTTATTGAAAAGGATGGATATAAGTGGCTCAGTTATCTATCCTACAGTGGTGCTAGAAGATATGTGCAGTATGCAGAGTTAAGCAATACAGAGAAAGGCTGGAAAAAAGAAGGAGGGAGTTGGTATTACCGAGAGAATGGTAAGCTAGTGACAGGATGGAAAAAAGTTAACAACAATTGGTATCATTTAAAGGAAAATGGGGCCATGTCAACTGGCTGGATTAAGGATGGCTCTCACTGGTATTATCTAAAGGCATCAGGGGAGATGCAGACAGGTTGGCTCAAGGAAAATGGAACATGGTACTATTTGGAAAGTTCAGGGGCTATGAAGTCTAGTCAGTGGTTCCAGGTAGGCGGAAAATCTTACTACGTCAATGCTTCAGGGGCTTTAGCAGTGAATACTACAGTGGATGGCTATCGAGTGGATAGTAATGGAGCTAGAATCTAGAAAGAATATAAAAAAGAGAACTTCACTACCATTTGCCTATTCTTTCCGATGGTATTTTTCCTTGCTTTCCTTTATAATGGGTGTATGGACAAGAAAAAATTATTATTAATTGATGGATCTTCAGTTGCTTTTCGAGCTTTTTTTGCGCTCTATCAGCAGTTGGATCGTTTTAAAAATGCTAATGGCCTTCATACCAATGCAATCTATGGCTTTCAACTCATGTTGAATCATGTCTTGGAGCGGGTTGAGCCCAGTCATGTTTTGGTAGCCTTTGATGCAGGCAAGACGACTTTCCGAACAGAGATGTATGCAGACTACAAGGGTGGCCGTGCTAAAACTCCAGATGAGTTTCGTGAGCAATTTCCCTTCATTCGTGAGTTGTTAGACCACCTTGGGATTCGCCACTATGAGTTGGCCCAGTATGAAGCGGATGATATCATCGGGACCCTAGGTCGTTTGGCTGAGAAGGATTCTTTTGATGTGACAATCGTTAGCGGAGATAAGGATTTGATCCAGTTGACGGACGAGCATACGGTGGTCGAGATTTCCAAGAAAGGTGTGGCTGAGTTTGAGGCCTTTACGCCAGACTATCTCATGGAAAAGATGGGCCTCACGCCAGCTCAGTTCATTGATCTTAAGGCCCTCATGGGGGATAAGTCTGATAATATCCCTGGTGTCACGAAAATCGGTGAAAAGACGGGTATCAAGCTCTTGCTGGAGCATGGTTCGCTTGAGGGTATTTATGAAAATATCGATGGGATGAAGGCTTCTAAGATGAAGGAAAATCTCATCAATGACAAGGAACAGGCCTTTTTATCGAAAACACTAGCGACCATTGAGACTCAGGCACCGATTGAGATTGGACTAGATGATTTGGTCTATAATGGCCCAGATGTAGAAAATCTTGGGAAATTCTACGATGAGATGGGCTTCAAACAGCTCAAACAAGCTTTAAATGTGTCATCAACGGATATGCCTGAAAGTTTAGATTTCACTATCGTTGACCACGTCAGTCAAGACATGCTGAGCGCAGGCTCTATCTTCCACTTTGAACTCTTTGGTGAGAACTACCATACAGATGACTTGGTTGGTTTTGCCTGGTCCTGCGGGGATAAACTTTACGCCACAGACAAACTTGAGCTCTTGCAGGAGCCGTTTTTCAAGGAATTTTTAGAAAAAACACCTCTGAAAGTGTATGACTTTAAGAAAGCGAAGGTTCTTTTAAATCGCTTGGGTTTGAATCTGCAGGCTCCTGCTTTTGACAGTCGTTTGGCAAAATACTTACTCTCAACAGTCGAGAACAATGAAATCTCAACTATTGCGAATCTCTATGGCCAGACTTATCTGGCTGATGATGAGACTTTCTACGGTAAGGGGGTCAAGAAAGCTATCCCTGAGAGAGAGAAATTCTTGGAGCATTTGGCTCGTAAGGTTGCTGTATTGGTTGAAACAGAGCCGGTTTTACTTGAAAAACTCAGTGAACATGGACAGTTAGATCTTCTCTATGACATGGAGCAACCTCTGGCTTTTGTCCTTGCTAAGATGGAAATTGCTGGTATCAAGGTCAAAAAAGAAACTCTGCTTGAGATGCAGGCTGAAAATGAGCTTGTTATTGAAAAACTGACTCAAGAGATTTACGAGTTGGCTGGTGAAGAGTTTAATATCAATTCTCCTAAGCAGTTGGGTGTGCTTCTCTTTGAAAAGCTCGGTCTTCCTCTAGAATACACCAAGAAAACCAAGACAGGTTACTCGACAGCAGTGGATGTGCTGGAGCGTCTGGCTCCTATTGCACCGATTGTCAAGAAAATCCTCGACTACCGTCAGATTGCTAAGATTCAATCCACCTATGTGGTTGGTTTGCAGGATTGGATTTTGGCTGATGGCAAGATTCATACTCGATATGTGCAGGATTTGACTCAGACTGGGCGTTTGTCTAGTGTAGATCCAAACTTGCAAAATATCCCTGTTCGCTTGGAACAAGGCCGTCTCATTCGCAAGGCCTTTGTACCTGAGTGGGAGGATAGCGTGCTACTCAGCTCGGATTATTCGCAGATTGAATTGCGCGTTTTGGCCCATATCTCTAAAGATGAGCACTTAATTAAGGCCTTTCAAGAGGGAGCAGATATCCATACCTCGACGGCCATGCGGGTCTTTGGAATTGAACGTCCTGAGGATGTGACTCCAAACGACCGTCGTAATGCCAAGGCGGTTAACTTCGGAGTGGTTTATGGGATTTCAGACTTTGGCTTGTCTAATAATCTGGGCATCAGCCGTAAGGAGGCTAAAGCCTACATTGACACTTACTTTGAACGCTTCCCAGGTATTAAAAACTACATGGATGAGGTGGTGCGTGAGGCGCGTGATAAGGGCTATGTAGAGACCCTCTTCAAGCGTCGTCGTGAGTTGCCAGATATTAATTCACGAAATTTCAATATTCGTGGTTTTGCAGAGCGGACTGCCATCAACTCCCCTATTCAGGGTTCGGCAGCAGATATTCTTAAGATTGCTATGATCCAGCTAGACAAGGCTCTAGTTGAAGGTGGCTATCAGACCAAGATGCTGTTGCAAGTGCATGATGAAATCGTACTTGAAGTTCCGAAATCAGAACTAGCAGCCATCAAAGATCTGGTGAAACAAACCATGGAAGAAGCCATCCAACTCAGTGTTCCCCTTATCGCAGATGAAAATGAAGGGGCAACCTGGTACGAGGCTAAATAAGAAAACTATGATAGAGTTTGAAGCATTTGCCTTCAAACTCTTTTCAAGATTTTCTGTAAGCAGTTTCCTTGACTTTTCCTTGTATTTGCGTTATCATATGTCCATATAAGATATGGGAGTCTGTGTACAGTCTGAGAGGAAGTGTTAAACTTCGACCGCACCTGATCTGGGTAATGCCAGCGTAGGGAACGATACTTAGCCGAATTCTGCACCTTTTCCATATATGGAAGGGGTTTTCTTTTTGTCAAAAGGAAACCTGAGAAAAGGAGGTTTTTATGAAAGCAAGCATTGCCTTGCAAGTCTTGCCCCTATCACAGGGGATTGATCGAATTGCTACTATCGATCAGGTTATTGCTTATCTGCAAGCTCAGTCCGTGACCATGGTGGTGACACCATTTGAAACGGTCTTGGAAGGGGAGTTTGATGAACTCATGCGCATTCTCAAAGAAGCGCTTGAAGTGGCCGGGCAGGAGATAGATAATGTCTTTGCCAATGTCAAAATAAATGTAGGAGAGATTTTGAGCATCGATGAGAAACTTGAAAAGTATACTGAGACGACACATTAGTCTGCTAGGATTTTTGGGTGTCTTATCTCTTTGGCAGGTAGCAGGTTTCTTAAAACTCCTACCAAAGTTTATCTTGCCGACACCACTTGAAATCCTTCAGTCTTTTGTTCGTGACAGAGAATTTCTCTGGTACCACAGCTGGGCAACCTTGAGAGTAGCTATACTCGGTTTGGTGTTGGGTGTCTTGATAGCCTGTATCATGTCCGTCCTTATGGATAGTCTGGGCTGGTTAAATGACCTGATTTACCCAATGATGGTGGTTGTCCAGACCATACCGACCATTGCCATAGCGCCTATTCTGGTTTTGTGGCTTGGTTATGGAATCTTGCCCAAGATTGTCTTGATTATCTTGACGACAACTTTTCCTATCATCGTCAGTATTTTGGATGGATTTAGGCATTGTGACAAGGACATGCTGACCTTGTTTAGTTTGATGCGAGCAAATCCTTGGCAAATTCTCTGGCATTTTAAAATCCCTGTCAGCCTGCCCTATTTTTATGCAGGTTTGAGGGTCAGTGTCTCCTATGCCTTCATCACAACAGTGGTATCTGAGTGGTTGGGAGGTTTTGAAGGACTTGGTGTTTATATGATTCAGTCTAAAAAACTGTTTCAGTATGATACCATGTTTGCCATTATTATTCTGGTGTCGATTATCAGCCTTTTGGGCATGAAATTGGTCGATGTTAGTGAAAAATATGTGATTAAATGGAAACGTTCATAGGACAAGAACGTTTGAGAAAAAGAAAAGAGGAAATGAAAATGAAGAAAATATGGAAAGTGTTTTTAACGCTTGTAACAGCTTTTGTAGCTGTCGTGCTGGTAGCTTGTGGCCAAGGAACTGCTTCTAAGGACAATAAAGAAGCAGAAGTCAAGAAGATTGACTTTATCTTAGATTGGACCCCAAATACCAACCACACAGGACTTTATGTAGCCAAGGAAAAAGGCTATTTCAAAGAAGCTGGAGTGGATGTTGATTTGAAATTGCCACCTGAAGAAAGCTCGTCTGACTTGGTGATCAATGGCAAGGCGCCATTTGCTATCTATTTCCAAGACTACATGGCTAAGAAATTGGAAAAAGGGGCAGGAATCACTGCCGTTGCCGCTATCGTTGAGCACAACACATCTGGAATCATCTCACGTAAATCGGACAATGTCAGCAGTCCAAAAGACTTGGTTGGGAAGAAATACGGAACTTGGAATGACCCGACTGAACTTGCTATGTTGAAAACCTTGGTGGAATCTCAAGGTGGAGACTTCGAAAAGGTCGAAAAAGTACCAAACAACGACTCAAACTCCATCACACCAATTGCCAATGGCGTCTTTGACACTGCTTGGATCTACTATGGGTGGGACGGTATCCTTGCCAAATCTCAAGGTGTAGACGCCAACTTCATGTACTTGAAAGACTATGTCAAGGAGTTTGACTACTACTCACCCGTTATCATCGCAAACAACGACTATTTGAAAGACAATAAAGAAGAAGCTCGTAAAGTCATCCAAGCTATCAAAAAAGGCTACCAATACGCTATGGAACACCCAGAAGAAGCTGCAGATATCCTCATCAAGAATGCTCCCGAACTCAAGGAAAAACGTGATTTTGTCATCGAATCGCAAAAATACTTGTCAAAAGAATACGCAAGCGACAAGGAAAAGTGGGGACAATTTGACGCAGAACGCTGGAATGCCTTCTACAAATGGGATACAGAAAATGGTATCCTCAAAGAAGACTTGACAGACAAAGGCTTCACTAATGAATTTGTAAAATAATGACAGAAATTAGACTCGAACATGTAAGTTATGCCTATGGCGATGAAAAGATTTTAGAGGATATCAACCTGCAGGTGACTTCGGGTGAAGTAGTTTCTATCCTGGGACCTAGTGGTGTTGGAAAGACCACCCTCTTTAACCTAATCGCTGGGATTTTAGAAGTCCAGTCTGGGCGAATTGTCCTTGATGGCGAGGAAAATCCTAAGGGGCGCGTGAGTTATATGTTGCAAAAAGATCTCCTCTTGGAGCACAAGACGGTGCTTGGCAATATCATCCTGCCCCTCTTGATTCAAAAGGTGGATAAGGCGGAAGCTATTGCACGAGCAGATGAAATCCTTGCGACCTTCCAGCTGACAGCCGTACGGGATAAGTATCCTCATGAACTTAGTGGTGGAATGCGCCAGCGTGTGGCCTTGCTTCGGACCTACCTTTTCGGGCACAAGCTCTTTCTCTTGGATGAGGCCTTTAGCGCCTTGGACGAGATGACCAAGATGGAACTCCACGCTTGGTATCTGGAGATTCATAAGCAACTGCAGCTAACGACCTTGATCATCACACATAGTATTGAAGAGGCCCTCAATCTTAGCGACCGCATCTATATCTTGAAAAATCGCCCTGGGCAGATTGTTTCAGAAATTAAACTAGATTGGTCTGAAAACGAGGACAAGGAAGTCCAAAAAATTGCCTACAAACGACAAATATTAGCAGAATTGGGCTTAGATAAGTAGAAAAATAGGGAGTTGGTGAAGATTATTCTTTTTTTGAAAAGTTACAAGTCGCTGAAGAAGTTAGCCAATCTTAGAGATACTCCAGGCGCATTTGAAACCAAAGCTGTCGGGATGGTCAAAATGATAGACTCTTATAGTGGTGGCCTAGACGAAAAGAAACGTGATATATTTTATAATTGATTTATTGTTTCCCAAAAACAAACGCATACTTTAAAAGAACTATATAGATTACTGGATATTGATAAAACAGAGTATGATCGTCTCAAAAGTGAAATCTTACTAGATTTTGCTCGTAGTTACCGAGAAGGAGCATTATTTATATATAAAGATAAAAACTAATGATGAAATAAAGGCCCTTAGAAAAGAAACTAGGGGCTTTTTAACTGTTCGATTTTATCAGCAATTTCAACTTTTAAAATTTCATTTTCAAACAATCTCATCCATCGTAAACCTGTTTTAACAGATAAAGCATTATACTCTTCATCAAAAGTATCCTTATCCTCAAAAAGACAAATTCCCTCAAAGGTATGGTTATCAACGTCTGTAATCGTTACAACTTTATTGTTAAACTTTCTAAGTTCCATTTTTATTTTCCTGATTTTGTAGTACTATAGTTAATAATCTACCTAATCTCATACCTCAATTGTTTTTAGGGGAACGGTAGAAGTGACATCGAACAACTTATAGGTATCGTGATTTGTAGCTAATATTTGGTAGGTATGTATGAGCTGGAAAAATATAAATTTGAGTTAAGTACCTTAAGCAATTACTTTTAAATTCTTCTAGTATGTTAGAATTTTTATCTATCAGGTATTATAAATAGCATTAAAATATCATTCATACATTTTATAATAAAACGAGGGAAAAACATAACCAAAATGATTGACAAAATGCACAAAAAAAGGTACATTAAGAGAAAGTGTATAATATAATCATAAAGAATCGAGGTAAACACAGGGGACAGATGTGACGTTTGTGTTTATTTTATTTGTAGATAGGTAGGAGATTATCTAAGGTGGTTATAGAATCTTATGATTATGAAAATGTTGTTGAAATTATTAAGAGGATTAATGATTTACACTTTGACTTTTCCTGTAAATTGGAACCTGATTTGACTTGTAATTTAAGACAAACCATTGATAAAGTGGCAGATATGACAGGTGCAAATCCTGATTTTCAAAAACTTATTGATTTATATAAGGCAGAGTTAACTCAATTTGCGGCAGAGTTGATAGACTTTTCAACAGAATATTCTGGAGTTAGATACAGAGTTAAGCAGTCAGAGTCGATTGGTGAAAAAATCAGGTATTATTTAGGTGACCAACATGAGAATGGTAAAGTACCTATAATTAAATCTCTCAATGATTTGTTGGGTTTTAGAATATTTGTACAAGATGTAGACTTGGTTCACGATGAATTAAAAAATGATATAAATATTAAAGTTCATATAGATAGAATGTATATGAGAAAGAAAGATGGATATATTGGATTACATATATATTTTAAAAATCATAACAATAAATTCTTTCCGTGGGAATTACAGATTTGGAATGTACGTCATGCTGAATTAAATGAAAATCTCCACAAAGAACACAAACAAAAACGGAAATATACTTCATTAGCAAAAGATTATTACCAAGCTAATTTAGAAAAGGAGGGGTGAGAGATGTTTCAACATTTTATTATAGTTGCTAGCTCATATACTAAAGGCTCAAGAGTTGGTTTTCATATAGCTGCTCCAGAAGGTAAGTTAGAAAACGATAGGATTAGAAGTATTTTAGATCGGCTCAAAGAAATTAAGCGGAATGATGTCGGAATACATTCGTTTACATCTGATGATAGCACGTGGGAAAGCGTGCTTAAATTTGATTCTTTTTTTGAAGATGTAATGATTTGTGAGGATTTTGAAGAATTTGAAGAAATTGTAAAATCAGACTTAAAACTTTCTGCGATTGATATTGCAAAGTTTTTCTTGGCAATTCAAGCTACCTCGCATTTAAAATTACAAAAATTAATTTATCTAGCATATAAAAAATATCTATTGAAATATGAGGAACAGCTATTTCCTGAAAAAATAGTCGCTTATGATTATGGACCAGTCGTACAAGAGGTTTATCAAAAATTTAAAAAGTATGGTGCAGACACTATAGAAACAGATAGTGCTCCAAAGTATATTTTAAAGGATATTCATCTTTCCCAAGCTCTTGGCAGAATGCTCCTCGTAAAAGAATTTGAAAAAGTAGTTCCTATTCTTTTAGAAACTGTTGACGAATATGGTGATTTAACAGCAAGTGAATTAGTCGGTTTAACTCACTCAAAAAACGGACCTTGGGACTCTGTATATAAAAGATATCAAAATTGTGAGATAACAGATGAAATAATTATTTCACATGCAAAATATGAAGGGTAGTAGAATGAGCTAGTTTTGACTAGCTCATTCTTGGTTCCTATTATAAGTGCAACAATAAATACAACTTGTTTTGAAAACTCAATATAAATAATTAGTTAGGAAAGTTATTATATCTTATGCCTAATTAGAGTAGTAGAAATGTAAGGTGATACAATTTAGGTCTTCAAAAAGAGTGCAAAAAGTTATTTAGACATGAATTATTAAATGATTTAGTAGAATTATCGTCCATAAAGTAAAAAGCACGTTTGACCGTGCTAGTTTCTTGCCTGCTGAACTCGTCAATATTACGCCCTTTTTAGGGCTCTTTTTGTGGACTTTTTTAGGAACTTTCAAGAAAAACTAAGGCGATTTAATGCCTAAATGTTTTTAAAGAAAGTCAGTATTTTCAAGGGCTGAGCTCTAAAAATTTGACTTATAGAGTGTTAAATGATAGTATAGTCAAAGATAGTCAAGGTTCAAAGAAGGAGTTTGATTTACTATGAGATTTAAAAATACATCAGATCATATCGAAGCCTATATCAAGGCGATTTTAGACCAATCTGGTATTGTGGAATTGCAACGGAGTCAGTTAGCAGATACCTTCCAGGTTGTACCGAGTCAGATTAACTACGTCATCAAGACCCGCTTTACGGAAAGTAGAGGTTACTTAGTTGAGAGTAAACGAGGTGGTGGAGGCTACATTCGCATAGGGCGGATTGAGTTTTCCAGTCATCATGAGATGCTCCGCGATTTGCTTTACTCGATTGGTGAGAGAGTTAGTCAGGAGATTTATGAGGATATTCTCCAACTTTTGGTGGAGCAGGACTTGATGACCAAACAGGAGATGACCTTACTGACTTCAGTAGCAACGGATCGTATCCTAGGGGAAGAATCCTCAGTTGTCCGTGCCAATATGCTCCGACAGCTATTACAAGAGGTAGATAGAAAAGAGAAGTAAGATGAACTATTCAAAAGCATTGAATGAATGTATCGAAAGTGCCTACATGGTTGCAAGCCATTTTGGAGCTCGTTATCTAGAGTCTTGGCATTTATTGATTGCCATGTCCAATCACAGTTACAGTGTGGCAGGTGCGACTTTAAACGATTATCCTTATGAAATGGACCGTTTAGAAGAGGTTGCGTTGGAACTGACTGAAACAGACTATAGCCAAGATGAAACCTTTACGGAATTGCCCTTTTCCCATCGTTTGGAGGTTCTCTTTGCAGAAGCAGAGTATGTTGCCTCAGTGGTCCATGCAAAGGTGCTAGGGACAGAGCATGTTCTCTATGCGATCTTGCATGATGGTAATGCCTTGGCAACTCGCATCTTGGAGAGAGCAGGCTTTTCTTATGAAGACCAGAAAGATCAGGTTAGAATTGCTGCTCTTCGTCGCAATCTAGAAGAACGTGCTGGCTGGACTAGAGAAGATCTCAAGGCTTTGCGTCAACGTCATCGCACAGTAACGGACAAGCAAAATTCCATGGCCAATATGATGGGTATGCCTCAAGCTCAAAGTGGCGGTCTCGAGGACTACACGCATGACCTGACGGAGCAAGCGCGCTCTGGCAAGTTAGAGCCAGTTATCGGTCGAGACAAGGAAATCTCACGTATGATTCAAATCTTGAGCCGGAAGACCAAGAACAATCCTGTCTTGGTTGGAGATGCGGGTGTCGGGAAAACAGCTTTAGCACTTGGACTTGCTCAGCGTATTGCTAGTGGGGATGTACCTGCGGAAATGGCAAAGATGCGTGTTTTGGAGCTTGATTTGATGAATGTTGTTGCGGGGACACGTTTTCGTGGTGACTTTGAAGAGCGTATGAACAACATCATCAAGGATATTGAGGAAGACGGCAAAGTGATCCTCTTTATCGATGAACTTCACACCATTATGGGTTCTGGTAGCGGTATTGATTCGACTCTGGATGCAGCTAATATCTTGAAACCAGCCTTAGCGCGTGGAACTCTGAGAACGGTTGGTGCAACCACTCAGGAAGAATACCAAAAACACATTGAAAAAGACGCAGCTCTTTCTCGTCGTTTTGCCAAAGTGACGATTGAAGAGCCAAGTCTAGCTGACAGTATGACTATTTTGCAAGGTTTGAAGGCTACCTATGAGAAACACCATCGTGTGCAAATCACAGATGAAGCTGTTGAAACAGCTGTCAAGATGGCGCATCGTTACTTGACCAGTCGTCACTTACCAGACTCTGCTATCGACCTTTTAGATGAAGCGGCAGCAACAGTGCAAAACAAATCCAAGCAGGTGAAAGCAGACGAATCCGACTTGAGTCCAGCTGACAAGGCCTTGATGGATGGCAAGTGGAAACAAGCTGCCCAGTTAATAGCAAAAGAGCAGGAAGTCCCTGTCTATAAAGACTTGGTAACAGAATCTGAAATTTTGACGACTTTGAGTCGCTTGTCAGGGATTCCAGTTCAAAAACTGACTCAGACTGATGCTAAGAAGTATCTAAATCTTGAAGCTGAACTACACAAACGTGTCATCGGTCAAGATAAAGCTGTTTCAAGTATTAGCCGTGCGATTCGCCGCAATCAGTCTGGGATTCGCAGTCACAAGCGTCCGATTGGTTCCTTTATGTTCCTAGGACCAACGGGGGTCGGTAAGACCGAATTGGCAAAGGCTCTGGCAGAAGTTCTCTTTGATGACGAATCAGCCCTTATCCGCTTTGATATGAGCGAATATATGGAGAAATTTGCGGCTAGCCGTCTCAATGGAGCTCCTCCGGGCTATGTGGGCTACGAAGAAGGTGGGGAGTTGACTGAGAAGGTTCGCAACAAACCATACTCCGTTCTCCTCTTTGATGAGGTAGAGAAGGCCCATCCAGACATCTTTAATGTGCTCTTGCAAGTCTTGGACGACGGTGTCTTGACAGATAGCAAGGGACGCAAGGTGGACTTTTCAAATACCATTATCATCATGACGTCAAACCTTGGTGCGACAGCCCTTCGTGACGACAAGACAGTTGGCTTTGGGGCCAAGGACATTCGTTTTGATCAGGAAAATATGGAAAAACGCATGTTTGAAGAGTTGAAAAAAGCTTATCGACCAGAGTTTATTAACCGTATTGATGAAAAGGTGGTCTTCCATAGCTTAGATAGCGAACACATGCAGGAAATCGTTAAGATCATGGTTAAACCATTAATTGCTAGCCTAGCAGAGAAAGGCATCGACTTGAAACTGCAAGCTTCAGCGTTGAAGTTACTAGCAAGCCAAGGTTATGATCCAGAAATGGGAGCCCGTCCACTTCGTAGAACACTGCAAACAGAGGTGGAAGACAAGTTGGCAGAACTCCTTCTTAAGGGGGAACTGGTAGCAGGCAAGACTCTCAAGATTGGTGTCAAAGCTGGTCAATTAAAATTTGATATTGTTTAAAAATGGAGAATCAGGAGTTGTCCTGATTCTTTTTTGTTACCTTTTTATAAAAAATGATAAAAAACTATTGACGAAACAAAAATATAGTATATAATAAAAACATAGAAAATAAAAATATCAAAAATTATAAAAAGGTAAAACGTTTATGAAAAAAAACAGCAGTGGTATTTGGAACCTTCGCACCTCTCCATCAAGGGCATATCGATCTGATCCAGCGAGCGAAGCGTCAGTGTGACCAGGTCTGGGTAGTCGTTTCAGGCTACGAGGGAGATCGAGGTGAGCAGGTAGGTTTAAGTCTTCAAAAACGATTTCGCTATATCCGAGAGGCTTTTCGGGATGACGAGTTGACCTCTGTCTGCAAGCTGGATGAGACCAACATTCCCCGTTACCCTATGGGCTGGCAGGAGTGGTTGGACCAGATGTTAGCGGAGATTTCCTATGATGAAACCCAGCAAGAATTGACTTTTTTTGTGGGAGAAGAAGAATACCAGCAAGAGCTATCTAAACGTGGATTTGGTATTGTCTTGCAAGAAAGAAAGTTTGGTATCTCAGCGACTATGATTCGAGAAAATCCAAGCAAATATTGGAAATACATCGCTCAACCTTTTCGCCGTCAGTTTACCAAGAAAGTGTTGATTATGGGAAGTGCCAGCAATGGGAAGACCACTCTGGCCAAGGATTTGGCAAGGTATTACGATGCGCCTGTTAGTCTGGAATACGCGCGTGAGTACCAGATCAAAAACAATGTCCGCGACGATGAATTGACTCCAAAGGATTATTATTATCTCCTTTTAGGGCAGTATGACCAGACCTCCAAACTAATCGATAGCAATGCCAATCGAGGCCTTGTGATAGCCGATACCAACTCCTTGGTAACAAAAGGATACTATGACTATTACATGGAGACTGAGGACCAAGAGGACTTATCAGGAGAAACCTTTGACAATCTCTTTGCCTCTATCTTGGCTAAGGAAAAATGGGACTTGATTCTCTTCGTGCAACCCGTTGGCTCCTATGTCAATGACGGATTTAGAGATATGACCATGGCAGAAGACCATATTCGCTACAGTTTTTCCCAGCATTTGGATCAGATGAGGGAGCTATACTTAACGACCATTCCTTTAGTTTATCTAGCGGAGGATTACCTAGGTAATTATGAAGCAGCAAAAGTGGCTATTGATGCCATTTACCAAGCAGATTAGGAGAAAATGATGAAAAAACTAACTGAAAAAATCACACAATTTATCGAAAATTTTAAAAATGTCCATGCCGAAGCCCGCAAGATTGGTTCTGCAGGAATCATGCGCTTGCTCTGGAAAGATCTCTTTGTTGGCCGTAGCCTTTTCCAGTGGTTGTATCTCATCGCCCTGTCAAGTGTTCCCTTGATCTTGGAGTTTACACAAAATACGGAAAGTCATGACTGGCTGAGTTTGTTTGCATCCTGGACTGGGATTGTCTGTGTCATCCTAGTAGCAGAAGGTCGTGCAAGCAATTATCTCTTTGGAGCCATTAACTCGGCTATCTATTTGATTTTGGCTATGAATGCGACTTTTTATGGCGAAGTTTTGACAACTGTTTACTTCTTTGTCATGCAGCCGATTGGTCTCTATGCTTGGTTGTCCAATCGTATCAATGACCAAGGAAAACCAGAAGAATCCCACTTTGAAGCTAAGAAATTATCTGTGATTGACTGGCTCAAGTACTTAGCCTTGACTGCCATTATCTGGATTGGTATGGGCTTGGCTTACCAAAGTATCCATAGTGCTCGCCCTTTCCGTGATAGTGTTACCGATGCGACCAATGGTGTTGGTCAGCTCTTGATGACACGTCTTTACCGTGAACAATGGATTTTCTGGATTGCAACCAATCTCTTTAGTATCTACCTCTGGTGGGGTGAAAATATCCACATTCAAGGGATGTACTGGGTTTACACACTGAACAGTCTAGTGGGATGGTACCAATGGACCAAGGCAGTTCGAAAGGAGGCTTAAAATGGTAGACACGAAGATTCCAGCAGGGATGACGGAAAAAGAATATTATGAAATTCATGCAAGTCAGGAGGAGTTTTTGGATTGGTACTACAAGCAGGAACTCCCTCAATATGAAAAACCAAGTGTGACAGTGGATATGGTAGCCTACTGCTTTGTCGAAGGAAAAATCAAGCTCTTGCTAATCCGTCGCAAGGCCCACCCTTATCAGAACTGTTTAGCCTTAGTTGGAGGCTTTATGGACAAGGGACAAGATGCTGCACATGCCTGCCAGCGTGAGGTGAGAGAAGAAGTCAATCTGGATCTACCTTTGGAAAAAATCGAGCAATTAATGACCGTATCGACCCCTGGGCGTGATCCGCGGGGCTGGACAGTGACCATTGCCCACTTGGTGTACTTACCTAGCCGTGCCTTAGACCTCGTTCAGGCAGGAGACGATGCCAAGGATGTGGTTTTCGTAGATGTCGACTTTCAGACAGGCAAATGCTACCTTGAGGGAGTGGAGCTGGAGGAGCAAGCCTTCGCCTTTGACCACTATGCCATTATCCAAGAATCCATCAAACGAATCCAAGGCCGTCTTGACTGGAATCCGACCTTCCTCTATCTGCTGGAGGAAGAGTTCACTGTCTACGAGGGGACTGAACTGGTCAATCTCATCAACCCCGGTGGCCCAATCGTCAGCAATAACTTTCTCGTAAAATACGGAGAATATGTAGAAGAAGTTGGGCTCAAACGAGTGCCTAAAAAGAAACCAAGAAAAACCTATCGATTGAAATAAAAAGTGAGGCCGGGACAAAGTTCCCGACCTCTTTATTTATCATCATTTTTATGAATGGCTATCTTTCTTAGAATTACACAAGAGCGATGCAAAAAATATGACTCTAATCTAAGAAATTTTCTATTTTTTCGTTTCGATTACGAATTGAAATAGTAGAGAGAAATTTTTTAAACTAGTTTCTCTAAATAGTTGACAGATTCAAGGTCTAATGTTACAATTATATTACAAAAAGATTTCTTAATATTTCAAAAACATTATAAAGGAGTAAAAAATGAAAAAGAAAACCTATATAAAATTGATGGCAGCGACTGTGTTGGCTTCTACCTTGCTACTAGGAGCTTGTGGAAATAAAAACGAAACCGCTCAAATCAGTAGCTCTGCCAAGACAAGTCAATCATCAAGTTCCAAAGCAGCTTCTTCTAGCAAAGAAAGCAAGACTCAAAAATCTTCAAGCTCAGCTTCATCTGAAAAGGCCCAGGCATCTTCTGGTCAGTCTTCTACAGCGGCGGATCAGTCACAAGCGAAACCAGCGCCTGAATCAAGACAAGAACAAGCAGCCCCTAGTCAGCAAGCTCCATCTCAGGCACCTTCAACTCAGCAAGGCTCTCAAGCCCAGTCTAACCAGTCAGGCTATGATCCAACAACTGACCGCAAACTTCAAGACAAGCAAGCAGAACACAACAAACGCTACAAGGGTGTTTTAACCATGGTCGATGGTGATTTCTCAGCAGCTGCAGGCAACTGGAAGGGAGCGAATGGCGAAACTATTACGGTTTCATCAGGGGGCCAATTTACAGTAGAAACTGCAGAAGGAAATAAAGAAAACTACTCTATTAGAGGCTACTCTTACACTCTTGATGATGGCAAGTATAATGCTAAAATCGGTGGAGGAAAAATCATCCAAATTACAACAGGTGCGGATGGTAATGTTTCAAGTGTTGCCTTGATTCAATAATAAAATTTGGTGTTTTAACTCTTACTAGAAATCGTTCTGTAAAAGAGTGAGTCAACTGTTTTTCACTTAGTTTCTCCAAGAGAAAGTGGTATAATAAAAAAATCAAAGGAAAACGAGTGATAATACATGGCGGATAAATTAATCTTACCTCAAAACACACGACTGATGGGAGTATTTCTTGGATTTGTAGGTGGTTCTTTGGATGTATTTTGCCATATTCAATACCATAGTTTGGTAGCGACACAGACAGGGAATATTCTCCTATTGATATCTGATTGGCACGACTCAAATGTTATCAATACGATGCTACGATTCTGCTCCATTATTTTCTTTTCTCTAGGATTTCTGTTTGCATTGCACATGAAAGAATGCCGCAAAACGGCCTACTGGCGGGTTAAGATGCTGCTCCCTTTATTTATTGGAACTCTTATTCTCCCTTTCTTTTCACGATTTCCTCTATTAGAAGTTCCTTTCATCGCTTTTGGAACAGGAATGATGATGTTAACATTTACGGGCAGTTTGATTGAAGATCATCCCTATGTCATTTTTATGACGTCTGGAAATTACCGAAAGATGTTGACCGCTTTGTATCGCATTGCTAGAAGAGAAGGAAATATCCAAGAATACCGTCGCCAGGCCTTAAATTATGGGATTGTTGTGGGAAGTTTCATAGTGGGCGCAATCAGCTTGGCTGTATTGATGCATTTTCTTCATGAATGGTCTATATGGATTGTCAGCCTCAATTTGTTTTTGATTATGTCCTACTATATAGCTAGAGTGAAGCAATTAGATTTACAAGATGAAAATATATAAAAACGGCAAGACTCATTTTTGAGCTTTGCCGTTTTTGTGAGTTGTAGATGTGAGACTATGCTTTGTCTAGTTGCAAGAGGGCCTCAATCTCTGCAAGAGTGCTAGCTTGTGAAATAGCCCCACGAAGCTTGGCTGCCCCAGATGTACCACGAAGGTAGTGAGGAGCGAGGCCACGGAATTCACGGACTGCAATTTTTTCTCCTTTGAGGCTAATCAAGCGTTTTAAGTGTTCGTAGGCGATTTTCATCTTATCTTCAAAGGTCAAATCAGGAAGGATTTCTCCTGTTTCAAAGTAATGATTGATTTGATTGAAGAGGTAGGGATTTCCCATGGCTGCTCGGCCAATCATAACTGCGTCAGCACCAACTTCTTCGATGCGTTGTTTAGCATCTTGAACTGTACGGATGTCACCGTTGGCGATAAATGGGATCTTAGTCAGTGCTTGGGCTACATCGTGCAAGGTCTCGAGGTCTGCGTGGCCTGTGTACATTTGTTCGCGGGTACGGCCATGCATGGCGAGAGCAGAGACACCAGCAGCTTCAGCTGCGAGGGCATTCTCCACGGCTAGGGATGGATCAGACCAGCCGGTGCGCATTTTGACAGTTAGGGGGATATCAAGGACAGATTGGACCTTGTTGATAATAGAGTAGATCTTGTCTGGGTCCTTGAGCCACATAGCGCCAGCTTCGTTCTTCACGATTTTGTTAACTGGGCAGCCCATGTTGATATCGACGATATCGGTCTTGGTGTTTTCTTGGATGAATTCTGCTGCGCGTGCGAGGCTGTCTTCATCGCTACCAAAGAGTTGGATAGAAACGGGATTTTCGCCTTCATCGATGTGAAGCATATGCAGGGTTTTTTCGTTGTTGTATTGGATTCCCTTGTCAGAGACCATTTCCATTACAACGAGTCCAGCTCCGAGCTCTTTTGCGATGGTGCGAAAGGCTGAGTTGGTGACACCAGCCATGGGTGCTAAAACGGTACGATTGGGAATCTCAACATTGCCAATCATAAAAGGTGTATTAAGATTTGTCACGAATGAGTTCCTCCAGGTCGTTTTCATCAAAGTTATAAGTTGTTTGGCAGAATTGACAAGTGATTTCTGCCCCGTGGTCTTCCTCTTTCATTTCCTCAAGGTCTGAATTTGGAAGGCTGGCAAGAGCGTTCATAAAACGGTCTTTGCTGCAGTCACATTGGAAACGAATTTCTTCTTCAGATAGGCGTTTGTAGGATTCGTCACCATAAATAGCCTTGAGAAGGGCTTCGATATGGTCGTCGCTTTCGAGAAGAGTTGAGATGGCTGGCATTTCTTGGATGCGTTTCTCAAAGCGAGCAATCTCCTCTTCCTTGGCTCCTGGCAATACTTGGAGAAGGAAGCCACCTGCAACCTTGACCTTGTCGTCTTTATCCAAAAGGACATTGAGGCCGACTGCTGAAGGGGTTTGTTGGCTTTCTGTCAGGTAATAGGCCAAGTCTTCACCGATTTCCCCAGAGATGAGGGGAGTCATGGAGTTGTAGGGATTTCCAGTACCATAGTCTGTGATAACGAGAAATTGGCCATTGCCGACAAAAGGTCCGACTAGGACTTCACCCGTTGCAGTCTTTTTGATGTCAACACCAGGATTTTGAACGTAGCCTTTGACGTTGCCCTTGGTATCTGCAACTGTGATGATGGCACCGAGAGAGCTCGTTCCAAGAACTTTTACAGTAATCTTGGTATTTCCTTTTTCATTGGCTGCGAGAATCTGGCTAGCGATAAGGGTGCGACCAAGTGCGACGGTTGAACTGGCTTGAGTTTGATGTTTTTCTTGAGCAGTGCGGACGGTTTCCGTGCTATCAAGGACAAAAGCACGAAAGGCTCCGCTTTCTGATATAGTTTTAATAATTTTATCCATAGCTACTATTTTAGCATAAAAAAGCTCAAAGGGGGAGCCGTGTGTTTGCTGTTAATTTTTAAACTGTTTAATTTGTGATAACTAGTATAGGGGATTTATAGTAATGGGAATTTTTATTGACGTCAAACATTAATATTTTAACTTATCTTAAAATAAGCTAAAACCAACTTTTAAGTTATGGTAAACAGTTGAAAAAAAGGTTGATAAAGTGGTAAAATGATAGGAAGATAAGTTACTAATAGTGCGTATTTGTAATTGATAGAAATGATATATTAATGGATAGCTTATGAAAAAACAACGAAACCTACATGTATTTTTAGGCCGGACGGCCCTATATTTTGTAATCTTGCTTGGCCTGCTTTATTTTTTTAGTTACCTTGGGCAGGGACAAGGTGGCTTTATTTATAATGAGTTCTAGTTTAAAGGAGAAAAGGAACAGTGTCTAATAAACCGATAAAAGATATGATTGAAACAATTGAGTACTTTGCTCAAATACAACCAACATATCCTGTCTATAATGTTTTAGGTCAAGAGCATACTTATGGCGACCTGAAGGCTGATTCAGATAGTTTAGCTGCAGCTATCGATCGACTTGACTTGCCTGAGAAATCTCCAGTCGTCGTTTTTGGTGGTCAGGAGTATGAGATGTTGGCTACCTTCGTAGCGCTGACTAAGTCGGGTCATGCCTACATTCCAATTGACAGCCATTCAGCCTTGGAACGAGTTTCTGCTATCGTAGAAGTTGCAGAGCCAAGTTTGATTATTGCCATCTCAGATTTTCCATTGGAGCAAGTCTTTATGCCAATGATGACTTTAGCTCAGGTTCAAGAAGCCTTTGCTCAAGGGGATAGCTATGAGATGACGCATCCAGTCAAGGGAGATGATAATTACTACATCATCTTTACTTCTGGTACGACCGGTAAGCCTAAGGGGGTGCAGATTTCCCATGACAATCTCCTCAGCTTTACCAACTGGATGATTACGGATAAGGAATTTGCGACGCCAAATCGTCCACAAATGCTGGCTCAGCCCCCTTATTCTTTTGACCTATCTGTCATGTACTGGGCACCAACCTTGGCACTTGGTGGTACGCTTTTCGCTCTTCCTTCAGCCATTACCCAGGACTTCAAAAAACTCTTTGCGACCATCTTTTCACTGCCGATTGCTATCTGGACCTCAACACCGTCCTTTGCAGATATGGCCATGTTGTCAGAAGACTTTAATAGCGAGAAAATGCCAGGAATCACGCATTTCTACTTTGATGGTGAAGAATTGACAGTCAAAACAGCTCAAAAACTGCGCGAACGTTTCCCAAATGCCCGTATTATCAATGCTTACGGTCCAACAGAAGCGACAGTAGCTTTGTCAGCAGTTGCCGTCACTGATGAGATGTTGACGACTCTCAAACGCCTGCCAATCGGCTATACTAAGGCTGATTCTCCGACCTTTGTCATTGATGAGGAAGGTAAGAAACTGCCAAATGGTGAACAGGGAGAAATCATTGTTTCTGGACCAGCTGTTTCAAAAGGCTATATGAATAATCCTGAAAAAACGGCAGAAGCTTTCTTTGAGTTCGAAGGTCTTCCAGCCTACCACACAGGAGATGTAGGAACTATGACAGATGAGGGCTTGCTTCTCTATGGTGGACGCATGGACTTCCAAATTAAGTTTAATGGCTATCGCATTGAGCTTGAAGATGTCTCTCAAAACCTCAACAAGTCTCGCTTTATCGAATCAGCTGTCGCTGTTCCACGTTATAACAAGGACCACAAGGTACAAAATCTGCTGGCCTATATCATCCTAAAAGATGGTGTTCGTGAACAGTTTGAACGCGATATCGATATTACCAAGGCTATCAAGGAAGACTTGGCAGATATCATGATGTCCTATATGATGCCATCTAAGTTTCTCTATCGAGACAGTTTACCACTAACGCCTAATGGTAAAATTGATATCAAGGGCTTGATTAACGAGGTAAACAGTAGATGATGGAGCTTTATAAACAGCTACCTTATTTGGAACCTTATGGTGATCTTCAGTACTTTTTATACGTAATTGTTGCGACTTTACCTATCTTCATCGGTCTTTTTTTCAAGAAACGTTTTGCCTTGTACGAGGTGCTTGTTAGTCTCTTCTTTATCGTCACCATGTTGGTCGGTGGAAAGACGAATCAAATAAGTGCTCTTATCCTTTATGTTATCTGGCAAGTGCTGCTTGTATTTTTCTACAAAAGGTACAGGAAACAACGGGATAGTAAATGGATATTTTACCTAGTTAGCTTTTTATCTTTATTGCCAATCATCTTTGTGAAAGTATCTCCTGCTATTCATGGATCTCAATCTTTGTTTGGATTTTTAGGGATTTCTTACTTAACCTTTCGTGCTGTTGGGGTTATCGTTGAGTTAAGAGACGGTGTCATCAAGGATTTAACGATCTGGCAATTCTTACGTTTTCTTCTCTTTATGCCGACTTTCTCGAGTGGTCCCATTGATCGTTTTAAACGCTTCAATGAAAATTATGAGACCATTCCTGAACGGGATGAGTTGATGGACATCCTAGAAGAGGCTGTCAAGTATATCATGCTTGGCTTCCTTTACAAGTTTATCTTGGCCCATGTTTTGGGAGAGATATTACTGCCGCCGCTGAAAAATTTGGCCTTACAGACAGGTGGTTTCTTTAATCATTATGCTCTGGCGGTGATGTATACTTTTGGTCTAGACTTGTTCTTTGACTTTGCGGGCTACTCTATGTTTGCTTTAGCCATTTCAAACTTGATGGGTATTCATAGTCCTATCAACTTTAACAAGCCCTTTTTGTCAAGGGATTTAAAAGAGTTTTGGAATCGCTGGCACATGAGTCTGTCTTTCTGGTTCCGTGATTTCGTCTTTATGCGGATGGTCATGGTTCTGACTAGAAAGAAGGTCTTTAAAAATCGCAATGTGACCTCAAGTGTAACCTATATTCTCAATATGCTGATTATGGGATTTTGGCATGGTGTGACCTGGTACTACATCGCCTATGGACTTTTCCATGGGATTGGGCTAGTCATCAATGATGCATGGGTTCGTAAGAAAAAAGCGCTCAATAAAGAACGGAAAAAAGCTGGAAAGGGTTCCTTACCTGAGAATCGCTGGATTCAGTTGCTTGGCATGGTTGTCACCTTCCATGTCGTGATGGTTTCATTCTTAATCTTTTCTGGATTTTTGAATGATTTATGGTTTAAAAAATAAAAGGATATAAAAAATGGATATCAAATCAGAAGTTATTGAAATTATTGATGAGTTGTTTATGGAAGATGTTTCTGACATGATGGATGAAGATCTTTTTGATGCTGGTGTCTTGGATAGCATGGGAACGGTTGAATTGATTGTTGAGATTGAAAACCGTTTTGACATTCGTGTTCCAGTGACGGAGTTCGGTCGTGATGACTGGAATACGGTTAATAAAATCGTAGCAGGTATCACGGAGTTAAAGAATGCTTAAACGCTTGTGGCTGATCTTCGGGCCTATCTTCGTTGCTGGCTTTTTGGTTTTTCTGCTCATCTTTTTTTATCCAAGTACAACAAGCCATAATCTGACGGAGGAGAAGTACTCGGCGGCCTCTGTTAGTACAGAGAGCTTTAAAGAGAGAAGCCAAAAAGTGAGGGCCCTTACGGATCCAAATATGCGTTTTATCCCTTTTCTAGGGTCAAGTGAATGGGTTCGGTTTGACAGTATGCATCCTGCTGTTTTAGCAGAAAAATACAATCGTCCCTATCGTCCTTATTTTCTAGGACAGGCAGGAGCAACCTCTCTCATCCAATATTTTGGATTACAACAAATCTTGCCGGAAATAGAGAACAATCAGGCAGTATTTGTGATTTCACCCCAGTGGTTTACAAAGACAGATTCCGATCCAGCGGCTTTCCAGAGTTTTTTTAACAGTGACCAGTTGACAGCTTTTTTGGAAAATCAATCTGGTGATACTGCGACTCAGCATGCGGCTATTCGTTTGTTAAAGCAGAATCCTAATGTTGCATTAAAAGGAATTGTTCAAAAGCTATCGAAGGGCGAGGAATTGTCAGAGATTGATCGAGCTACTATTGATATCTTTGCACGATTCAACGAAAAACAATCCTCTCTCTTTGGACAATTTTCTATTCGAGGAAAACTCAAATACAAGGAACATGTGGAAAATTATTTAAAAGATCTTCCAGATCAGTTTTCGTATGATGAGTTAGAGAAAATCGCTCGTAAGGACGCAGAAGCAAATACGACCAATAATGATATGGGGATGGAAAATCAGTTCTATAATACTCGGGTGAAAAAAGATCTAAAAAAATGGGAGGGGTCTCAAAAAAATTACAGCTTCCTCAAGTCAACGGAGTACAATGATCTACAGTTGGTACTCAATCAATTTGCAAAATCGAAGGTCAATGTGCTCTTTGTCATTCAACCGGTCAATAAGAAATGGATGGAATACACAGGGCTCAGCGAAGAGATGTACCAGCATGCTGTGGAAAAAATTCGTTACCAATTAGAAAGTCAGGGGTTTACTAATATTGCCGACTTTTCAAAAAATGGAAGGGACCCTTATTTTGTTAAGGATACCATTCATATAGGTTGGTTGGGTTGGTTGGCTTTTGATAAGGTTGCCAATCCCTTCTTGACGGATCCAAAACCAGCTCCAGACTACAAGATGAATGACCGCTTCTTTAGTGAAGACTGGGCAAGCTATGATGGGAACATCAAAGATTTCCAATAAAATCAGATAAAAGTTTGGGATTGGAACCCAAGCTTTTTTTGTTTAAATGGCGAATGTTTTAGATGAAAATAAGTCAAAGGTTTCAAATTTTCTAGAAATATCGTATAATATAAAGGAAAAAAGAAAAGAAAGGGATTTTAAAATGAACAAACGTTCTTTGTTACCTGCCTTATCGACAGCCCTGTTAGCTCCAGCCTTTTTAGCTGGACAAGTCTACGCTGAAGAAGCAACAACTCCTGCAGAAAGTTCGGCTGTTGTAGCGACTCCTGCTACGTCGGAGACTCCTGCTCCTGTGTCGAACCCTGCAGCGCCAGCAACCCCAACAAATGAGGTAGAGACTCCGGCAACCGTTGCATCTGCAGAAGCTCCGGCAGTTCCTGTTGAATCTACTAAAAGCGAAGAAAAGGACACCGTTATTTTACACACCAATGATGTTCATGGTCGTATTGTAGAGGAAAAGGGAGTAATTGGAGATGCTAAGTTAGCGACTGTCATTGAGCAGGAGCGTGCGAAATCAAATCAAAATACTCTAGTTGTTGATGCGGGAGACGCTTTCCAAGGTTTGCCGATTTCCAACTCTACTAAGGGTGAAGCGCGTGCTGAAATTCTCAATCAGATGCAGTATGATGCCATGGCAGTAGGAAACCATGAGTTTGACTTTGGCCTTGATGAAGTTAAAAAATACAAGGAAATTCTAAAATTCCCATTACTTAGCTCAAATACTTATGTCAATGGAGCTCGTCTTTTTGAAGCTTCCACAATCGTTGATAAGGATAAGACTGTGGAAGGTGATGAGTTTGTTGTAATCGGTGTGACAACACCTGAAACTGCTACAAAAACCCACCCTAAAAACATTAAAGGGGTAACTTTTACAGATCCAATCTCTGAAGTCAATAAGGTCATCGAAGAAGTTCAAGCCAAGGCGCGTGCAGAAGGTAAGGACTACAAACACTATGTTGTGCTCGCTCACTTGGGTGTAGATACCACAACTCCAGTCGAGTGGCGTGGTTCAACCTTGGCAGAAGCTCTCTCTAAAAATCCTCGTCTCAAAGGCAAATGTGTAACAGTAATCGATGGTCACTCTCATACAGTAGAATCAACGACCTATGGAGATAATGTTACTTATAACCAAACAGGAAGTTACCTTCATAATGTTGGGAAAGTTATCTACAAATCACGTCAGCTTTTGGGCAATCCAACTCAGATTCCGGCTGCTGATGCTAAAAAATTACCAGCTAATCCTACAGTTGAAAAACTAGTCAAAGACATTAAACAAAAATACGATGCTGAAAATGCAGTTGAGATTGTCTCAAACAGCCCTGTAGAACTAAACGGTGATCGTGAAAATGTTCGAGTCCGTGAAACCAACCTCGGAAACGTCGTAGCAGACTCACTCTATCAGTATGGTCAAACAGGATTTAGCCATCCGACAGACATCGCTGTGACAAATGGTGGTGGCTTGCGTGAAACCATTGCAAAAGGCAAGCCGATTACGAAAGGAAATGTCATTGCCGTTCTTCCTTTTGGAAATACCATTTCACAAATCCAAGTGACGGGGCAACAAATCTTGGATATGTTTGAAAAATCACTCGGATCTATCTTGCAGGTTGATAAGGATGGCAAGAAGGTCTTGGATGAGAACGGGCAACCATTGTTAGAGCCAAGTGGAGGCTTCTTGCAAGTTTCAGGTGTGAAGGTTTACTATGATACCAACCTACCATCAGGAAAACGTGTCTTGGCCATCCAGGTTAAAAACCGTGCAACAGGTCGTTATGATCTCCTAGACCTCGCAAAAACCTACTATCTTGCAACCAATGATTTTCTAGCTGCGGGTGGCGATGGCTACACGATGTTAGGTGGTGCGCGTGAAGAAGGCCCTTCTATGGATGCAGCCTTTGAAGAGTATCTGAAAACAGCTGATTTGACCCAGTATGAAAAGATCAATCCGAACTCACGGACGATTTCTGTGGATTCTACAACTTTTAGTCTACCAGTAGAAACGCCTCAAACGAATGCGGCTGCTAATGATGCGACTACACATGTGCCATTGACTTATGAGGTGGCAAGTCAATTTAGCAAAAAGGCAGTTGTCTCAGAAAAAGCCCTCCCAAATACAGGAAGTGAACAGTCCATCTTCTTGCTCTTGATGGGAATGGTAGCTGGTCTGGCAGGTATCTTATCGAGTCGAAAACCAAAGCAAAAATAGGTTAAATTTCACATCTAGAAGAGTCTAGGGAAACGTTTTTACGCCTTTTTCCCTTGACTCTTTTTTGGTTTATGATATAATTAACCAGTAAAGAATCGGTGGCTATCTAAGTTTTTTTACGGAAAAGATAGCTAGGGAAGGAGTAACACATGAGACAGCTTGCACAGGAAATCGATAACTTTTTAAACGAGGTGATCTTGAGATCTGAGAACCAGCATGAAATTCTGATCGGGCATTGCACAAGTGACGTAGCCTTGACCAATACTCAGGAACACATCCTCATGCTCTTGTCGGAAGAATCCCTAACCAATTCAGAGTTGGCCCGTCGCCTCAATGTCAGTCAGGCGGCAGTGACCAAGGCTATCAAGTCTTTGGTCAAAGAGGGCATGTTAGAGACATCCAGAGATCCAAAGGATGCGCGTGTGATCTTTTATCAACTGACAGAGCTAGCTCGACCGGTGGCAGAGGAACACCACCATCATCATGAACACACGCTCTTAGCCTATGAACAAGTGGCGAGTCAGTTTACTCCAAATGAACAAGAAGTTATCCAGCGGTTTTTAACTGCTTTAGTAGGAGAAATCAAATAATGCGGTATATTACAGTAGAGGACTTGTCTTTCTATTATGACAAGGAACCTGTCCTCGAGCATATCAACTATAGTGTTGATAGTGGGGAGTTTGTCACCCTGACTGGTGAAAATGGGGCTGCCAAGACGACTCTTATCAAGGCGAGTCTAGGTATTTTGCAACCAAGATTTGGCAAGGTAACCATCTCAAAGACAAATACTCATGGAAAAAAGCTAAGGATAGCTTATCTTCCCCAGCAGATAGCCAGTTTTAATGCCGGCTTTCCAAGTACGGTTTATGAATTTGTCAAGTCGGGCCGCTATCCGCGAAAGGGTTGGTTTCGTCGCTTGAATGCCCATGATGAGGAGCATATCAAGGCGAGTCTAGACTCCGTTGGTATGTGGGAACACCGTGACAAACGAATTGGCTCCCTCTCTGGTGGGCAAAAGCAACGAGCAGTTATTGCAAGGATGTTTGCTTCTGACCCAGATATCTTTGTCTTGGATGAGCCAACAACAGGGATGGATGCTGGAAGCAAAAATGAATTTTACGAACTCATGCACCATAGTGCCCACCATCATGGCAAGGCTGTTTTGATGATTACCCATGACCCTGAGGAGGTCAAGGACTACGCAGATCGCAATATCCATCTAGTGCGTAACCAAGATTCGCCATGGCGTTGTTTCAACGTTCACGAAAGCGACCAGGAGGTGGAACATGCTTAGTTTGTTATCCTATGACTTTATGCAGCGTGCCTTCTTGGCGGTCATTGCCATGAGTCTCTTTTCTCCAGTTCTTGGAACCTTCCTTATCTTGCGTCGTCAGAGTCTCATGAGTGATACACTCAGTCACGTTTCTCTATCAGGGGTAGCCTTTGGTCTGGTTTTGGGGATTTCTCCAACTATTTCAACCATTGCTATCGTCTTGATCGCTGCGGTCTTTCTAGAGTATCTCCGGACAGTCTATAAGAACTTTATGGAAATAGGAACTGCCATCCTCATGTCTACAGGGCTTGCAGTCTCCCTTATCGTGATGAGTAAGGGGAAAAGTTCGAGCTCCATGAGTTTGGACCAATATCTCTTTGGTTCGATTGTGACTATTAGCCAGGAGCAGGTGATTTTTCTCTTTGCCATTGCTGCGGTCGTTTTACTCTTGACTTTCTTATTCTTGCGACCAATGTATATCCTAACTTTTGATGAGGACACGGCCTTTGTGGATGGCTTGCCCGTTCGTACTATGTCCATCCTCTTTAACATGGTGACAGGGGTAGCTATTTCCCTTATGATTCCAGCAGCAGGAGCCCTTTTGGTGTCGACCATTATGGTCTTGCCAGCTAGTATTGCCCTTCGTCTGGGGAAAAACTTTAAATCCGTTATGTTACTAGCCAGCGCTATTGGCTTTTTGGGAATGGTGGCAGGTCTCTATATTTCCTACTATGCAGAAACACCTGCCAGCGCTAGTATCACTATTATCTTTGTAGCTGTCTTTTTGTTAGTCAGTCTATTGAAACGTTTTATCAAATAGGAGAATGAAATGAAAAAAATTAGCTTACTACTAGCTAGTCTATGTGCCCTGTTTTTAGTGGCTTGTTCCAATCAAAAACAGGCAGATGGGAAACTCAATATCGTGACAACCTTTTACCCAGTCTATGAATTTACCAAGCAAGTCGCAGGAGATACTGCTAATGTAGAACTTCTAATCGGTGCTGGTACAGAACCTCACGAATACGAACCGTCTGCCAAGGCAGTTGCCAAAATCCAAGACGCAGATACCTTTGTCTATGAAAATGAAAATATGGAAACTTGGGTTCCTAAATTGCTAGAATCCTTGGATAAGAAAAAAGTGAAAACCATCAAGGCAACAGGTGATATGCTCCTCTTACCAGGTGGTGAGGAAGAAGAGGAAGGGCATGATCATGGCGGTGAGGGTCACCATCACGACTACGATCCCCACGTTTGGCTTTCACCAGCACGCGCCATCAAACTGGTAGAGCATATCCGTGACAGCTTGTCAGCAGATTATCCTGATAAAAAAGAGACTTTTGAGAAGAATGCAGCTGCCTATATCGAAAAATTGCAAGCCTTGGACAAGGCATACACAGATGGCTTGTCTCAAGCCAAACAAAAGAGCTTTGTGACCCAGCACGCAGCCTTTAACTACCTTGCCTTGGACTACGGTCTCAAGCAAGTATCCATCTCAGGTCTCTCACCAGATGCAGAACCATCGGCAGCACGTTTGGCAGAATTGACAGAGTATATCAAGAAAAACAAGATTTCTTATATCTACTTTGAAGAAAATGCCTCACAAGCCCTCGCCAATACACTCTCAAAAGAGGCAGGTGTCAAAACAGATGTCCTCAATCCTTTAGAAAGTCTGACAGAAGAGGACACCAAGGCGGGAGAAAATTACATCTCTATCATGGAGACAAACCTCAAGGCTTTGAAACAAACAACAGACCAAGAAGGACCAGAAATCGAGCCAGAGAAGGAAGAAAATACCAAGACAGTTCAAAATGGTTACTTTGAGGATGCAGATGTCAAGGACCGCACCTTGAGTGACTATGTAGGCAACTGGCAGTCAGTTTATCCTTTCCTTGAGGATGGAACCTTTGATCAAGTCTTTGACTACAAGGCTAAGTTGACTGGCAAGATGACCAAGGATGAGTATAAGGCTTACTATAGAAAAGGTTATCAGACAGATGTGACCAAAATCAACATCACGGACAACACTATGGAATTTGTTCAAGGTGGTCAAAGCAAGAAATTCACCTATAAGTATGTCGGCAAGAAAATCTTGACTTATAAGAAAGGCAATCGTGGTGTGCGCTTCCTCTTTGAAGCGACAGATGCGGATGCTGGACAGTTCAAGTATGTTCAGTTTAGTGACCACAATATCGCCCCAGTTAAGGCAGAACATTTCCATATCTTCTTTGGAGGTACTAGCCAAGAAGCCCTCTTTGAAGAGATGGAAAACTGGCCAACCTACTACCCAGATAACCTATCTGGTCAAGAAATCGCCCAAGAAATGTTGGCGCATTGATGCAAGAGAAGATCCCGTAAATCTGCGGGATTTTTTGCTAGACATGATTAGGTTGTTAGGTATTATAGTATCACAGATGTACTGTTCACAATGTGATAAAGCAGTCATTTTCTACTGACTGATTTTCACTAGCTGGCGAATGCAAAAGCTACGATTGTACAAATTATAGAATCTTTTCAGGGGATTTAGGAAGAAATCTTAGTCATATTGACGCTGCTATCGCTTTTTGTTATAGTCAAGGAGAGAACAGTCTCGAACAATAGTTTATTCACAGTCTGTGGATAAGTCTGAGTAAGAATGATATCTAATCCATGGTGTTGAAGTATTCTGATAATAGTTCCGTATATTAGTGACTTGCCAGAGAGCGGGTAGAAACCCTGGTATAAAGGTATTTGACAAAGTTTTGTTTAGGGTGAAAGCTTCCAAGTCTAAAAGCTGGAGTCTGAAAAGACTAGTTTTTAGGTATGTTTTCTTATCCACAAGTTGTGGATAACTTTGTGAACAAGAGAAAGAGACATGAGATGATGACGAACATAAAACCACATGGGCCATTACCAAGTCAGGCCCAGCTGGATTATTTAGAGGATGAACTAGCTGCCTTTATCCACTTTGGCCCCAATACCTTTTATGACCAAGAATGGGGAAGTGGGCAAGAGGATCCTATGCGTTTTAACCCGACCAAGTTGGATGCGCGTGAATGGGTTCGAGTGCTCAAAGAAACAGGTTTTAAAAAGCTGATTTTGGTGGTTAAGCACCACGATGGCTTTGTCCTCTACCCAACAGCTTATACAGATTATTCGGTCAAGGCTAGCCCTTGGAGGGATGGAAAGGGGGACTTGCTCCTTGAGGTTTCCAAAGCTACGACTGAGTTTGACATGGACATGGGAGTGTATTTGTCTCCTTGGGATGCTCACAGTCCCCTCTATCACGTAGACCGAGAAGGGGACTACAATGCCTACTATCTGGCTCAATTGAAGGAAATCTTGTCAAATCCTGCCTATGGGAATGCCGGGAAGTTCTCTGAGGTGTGGATGGATGGTGCTCGAGGCGAAGGGGCCCAGAAGGTCAACTATGAGTTTGAGACCTGGTTTGAAACCATTCGTGACTTGCAGGGCGATTGTTTGATTTTCTCAACTGAGAGAACTAGTATTCGTTGGATTGGAAATGAACGGGGCTATGCAGGGGATCCCTTGTGGCAAAAAGTCAAACCAGACCAGTTAGGAACAGAGGCGGAATTAGATTATCTACAGCACGGAGACTCCTCTGGGACGCTGTTTTCAATCGGTGAGGCAGATGTTTCTCTTCGGCCAGGCTGGTTTTACCATGAGGATCAGGATCCTAAGTCTCTCGAGGAGTTGGTCGAGATTTATTTTCACTCGGTAGGACGGGGAACCCCTCTCTTGCTCAATATTCCTCCAAACCAAGATGGTCTCTTTGATGAAAGGGATATCCAGCGACTGTATGAATTTAGAGCTTACTGTGATGAGCTCTATAGAGAAGATTTGGCTTTGGGAGTCAAGGTATCTGGTCCTGCCCTATCCTCAGACTTTGCCTGTCATCATCTGACAGATGGACTAGAGACTAGTTCTTGGGCAAGTGATGCAGAACTGCCAATTCAGTTAGAGATTGATTTAGGGGCACCTAAAACTTTTGATTTGATCGAGCTGAGGGAAGATTTGAAGCTAGGACAACGCATCGCTGCTTTCCATGTTCAGGTAGAGTTGGATGGTGTCTGGCAGGAATTTGGTTCTGGCTATACTGTTGGCTACAAACGTCTTTTACGAGGAATAGTCGTTGAGGCGCAGAAGATACGTGTGACTATTACAGAGGCACAGGCTTTGCCTTTGTTGACCAAAATTTCACTCTATAAAACACCTACCTTGTCGAGAAAAGAAGCTATTCAGCAACTAGAGTTTTCAGAAAAAAGTCTGGCTGTGACCAAGGGAGAAAATGTCTACTTTACAGTTAAGCGCAGAGAATCTAGCAGTCTTTTAGAAGCTAAGATTTCGATTCAACCAGGGACGGGTGTGCATGGTGTCGCTTATCGGGACGAGATTCAAGTCCTTGCGTTTCAAGTTGGCGAGACTGAAGAAAGGCTAATGCTACCAACCTTGTATTTTGCAGGAGATAAAAGATTAGATTTTTATCTGAATTTGACGGTAGATGGGCAGCTGGTTGACCAGCTTCAGGTCCAAGTTTCATAAAAGAAAAACCTTCGCATCTGCGAAGGTTCTTTTTGGTTATGAATGATTTGGTAGCCAGCTGAGAGTGAAGGTCAGCTGCCCAGCTTTCAAGAGGTCTTGATGTTGAATGCTAGATACTGGGGTATTTTCCAATCGGCATTCTTTGACAAAGTTGAAATGGCTGTAGTTTTGCTCGGCATGGATATCCAGCCATTTATTTTCCTTAGCCAGGTAGACACGGAGGTGGTCAAAGAGAGGAATTCCGAGGTCGTAGCTGGGTTTGCCTGGACAGGTCGGATAAAACCCAATAGCCGACCAGATGTACCAGGCAGAGAGACTGCCATTGTCCTCATCGCCAGGATAGGCATCCCAGCTTGGTTTGAAGGCCTTCTGACGCAGCGTCTTGATGAGAAGAGCAGTGTAGTCTGGGTAGTCACTGTAGCGGAAGAGATAAGGGATGTGGAAACTAGGTTGGTTGGAAATGGCGACTTGTCCAAAGGGAGCAGTAGCCATCTCGCTCATTTCATGAATCTCGTAACCATAGCCAGTTGTTTCAAAGAGAGGAGTATCCTGACAGGCTTTCAAAAGGTAGCGACTAAAGACTTCTTTTCCACCCATCAGTTGACGCAAACCTGGGATGTCATGTAAGACACCTAAAGTCGCTTGAATGGCAGAACATTCGGCGTAGTCACGTCCCCAACTGTAAGGAGAGAAGTCAGGACGGAAGTTTCCTTGACGATCTCGCGCTCGCATGTAGCCTGTCTCAGAGTCAAAGAGATGACGGAAATTTTGAGAAGAAGTGTTATAAGTGTTAGCAATCTCTGTTTTCCCTAGTTTTTCGGCACAGCTGGCGATGCAAAAATCACTATAGGCGTAGTCTAGGGTGTGGCTGACACTTTCGTGGTGGTCGGTAGAGAGGTAGCCCAGTTCTTGGTATTGGGTTAATCCGTGACGACCATTGATGCCGAGAGGGTCGGACTTAGTGGCTGTCTCCAACATGGCTTGGAGGAGTTCTTCTTCCAAGTCAGGAGCCATTTCCTTGCAGGCACTATCTGCGATAATACCGTCCAATAGAGTCCCTGGCATCATGCCGCGTTCATCTGGGGCTAGCCATTTTGGAAGGAAAACAGTATCGCGGTAGCTATTGAGGAAACCTTCTAGAAAGTGGCGATAGTGTTCCGGTATGATAAGAGCAAAGAGGGGAAAGGTAGTGCGGAAGGTATCCCAGAAACCATTGTTGCTAAAGAGAACACCAGGCTTGACAGTACCAGTAGACAAATCCATGTGGATGGCCTGCCCTGATTCATCAACCTCATAAAAAGTCTGAGGAAATAGGAAGAGTCTGTAAAGGCAGTGATCAAAGAAGGTTCGGTTGGCTTCCCCTGTCTCCACGATATCAAAACGATGGAGGAGATTTTCCCAGTCTTCTTGGGCACTTGCCTTACAGCTATCAAAGTCCTTTTGAGGTAGATTAAGCAGAGCTTGAAAAGGGGAGATGAAAGAAGTTGCTAGTTGAATCTCGGCTTGACTGCTTGCTAAGTCAATTCGCCAGTCTCCGCTTTCTTGGTTGACAGCAAGAATATCCGTATTTATTTGTAGGGCAGTGAAGAGTATCAGCGGATTTTTATTGGTCTCTGTTTTGCCTTCTTGTCTTAGGGTCAGAGTCCGCTTATCTACCTGCTCAACTGTTAGGTCATCTGCTGCATGAAGGTAGAGGGAGAGGGCCTTGCCTTGCTTTTGCTTGAAACGAATAGAAGCGCCGTAGCAAGTCGGTGTAAGCTGGGTTTCAATCTGATAGCGCAGGGAGAAAATCTTCAGATAATGAGGTTGGAAAGAGGCCTTATCCATATCATAGGAAGACTGACGATGGAAGAGGCTGTCTCCACCTAGCTGGCCTATGACAGGTGTCAGAAGGAGCCAAGAGTAGTCCCCAATCCAAGGACTGGGCTGGTGGGTTAATCGAATCCCCTGAAAGATAGGCAGATGCGGATCGAAAAACCAAGCTCCCTCCTGGTCGCTGGTCTGAGGCACAAAATAATTCATCCCAAAAGGAACGCCTGTGTAGGGCAGGGTATTTCCTCGAGAAAAGGCATGCTTGCTAGCAGTCCCAAAGCGGGTATCGATGGTTTCAAGTAGTGGTTTCATAAAAAAGCTTTCTGTGGGAGTTTTTGTTTAGTATAACATGAAATTGTCAATAAACGAATTTTAAAAAGTAAATGCCCCTATAAATTTCGGTTAACAATTTACAAATATTCATTCTTTTGTTAGAATGGAGGCAATAAAAAAGAAAAGGGGATTTTTTATGAGTGATTCGGTAAATAATGTGAATAACGAAGAATCTGTAGAGAAGGTTGAAAACACGCCTGTAGAGGATGTGGAGTCAGTTGCTACTCAAGAACCAGAAACTGTGGGAGAAGCTGCTTCTGAGCAAGCAAAAGATGACCAATCTGAAGAAGTGGTGGAAGAGAAAGATTCTAAGCCAGAACAGAAAGAAGATGCAAAAGCTTCAGCTGAGGCTTCAGCTCAACAAGTAGTTGAAAAAGCCAAAGGATTGTTTGCAACGAAACGCAAAGAAATCATTGCAGCTCTTGTGGCAGTAGCCGTTATTATTGTGGCATTTGTGGGATACAATGTTATCCAGTCGCAACCAAAAAGCTTGATTGGCGACGTCAAAGTTGAGTTTTCAGGTTATGAAGAATCTGGAACGGTGACTTATAATAGTCAAGATATTGCTGAGAAAGTAGCAGAAATAGCATACCAAAAAGTAGGCTTTAATAAAGATCAGGCAGCTGGTTTGGCTAAAAAAGATCCTATTATTTACGCAGAGGTGTCAAGAGATGGCAAGTTGGCGTCTAAATTGATACAGGCAGAAGCGATGATTAGTAGTGTCCATTATGAATTTGACAAAACAAATGGTCTCAAAAATGGGGACGAAGTTACGTTCACTGTAACAACAAGCTCAAAAAACTCACCATTTAAAGCTGAAAAGAAAACCTTCAAAGTTGAAAATCTTAAAGAATATGAAAAGGTTTCAGCTTCTGACTTGTTGACAGAAACACCTGTAACATTCACTGGACTTAACGGTTCTGGCACTATTACAATCACTAAAAATTCTAAGGATGAAGCCTACTTTGATTTTGAAAATGGTAGACGTCCAAGAAACTTGAAAAATGGCGACAAAGTCACTTTGAAAGTGAAAGACGTAAGTATCGATTCTTTGAAAGCAGAAGGAAAAGTGGTAGACTCTAAAACTGTAGAAGTAACAGTTGAAGGTCTAAAAGATGCGAAAGATGTGAAGAATTTAATTGATGTATTGAAGAAAAATGATGCATACAGCAAGGAGCTAAATAAGAATAGTACTAACGAAACCTATACTTTAGAACCTCAGGGTAGTTATATTGGTATCACTACAGGAATAGGAAATACGTCAAGTGCTGACATTGATATAATTACGGTGTATAAAGTAACACGTAAAGGTAGTTTATTTACAAATGTTAGTTACAAGTACTATGGTTTCGATGGTTACGAATTGAAAGATGACAATTTAGTCGCTAAGGAGGGTATAAGGCCAATCTATGGTGGAGGGCTAGAAGATTTTGAAGTGTTAAAAGAAGAACTTCAAAGAAAAGAGTATCATTTGATAGAGGTTAAAAAAGACGAAAAGAAAAGTGAATAGAAAAGTTGGGGGAGAGCCCCAACTTTTTTTCATAAGTTTGTTTCAAAACGCCTTTAGTTTGTGTATATCTTTTGGAGGCGTTTTTTTTTATACTGAACATGAAACTTGTTTGAAAGAGGAAAAAAATACTATGATTTATTCGAAAGAGATTGTTAGAGAATGGCTGGACGAAGTAGCGGAGCGGGCTAAGGACCATCCAGAGTGGGTCGATGTTTTCGAGCGTTGTTACACCGACACCTTGGACAATACGGTCGAAATCCTAGAAGATGGTTCAACCTTTGTATTAACAGGGGATATCCCTGCCATGTGGCTTCGTGATTCGACTGCCCAACTCAGACCCTATCTTCATGTGGCTAAAAGAGATCCTCTCTTGCGTCAGACCATTGCAGGTTTGGTCAAGCGTCAGATGACCTTGGTGCTCAAGAATCCTTATGCCAACTCCTTTAACATTGAGGAGAACTGGAAGGGTCACCATGAGACCGATCACACAGATCTTAACGGCTGGATTTGGGAGCGCAAGTATGAGGTGGACTCGCTTTGCTATCCTTTACAGTTGGCTTATCTCCTTTGGAAAGAGACTGGTGAGACCAGTCAGTTTGATGACACTTTTGTCACAGCGACCAAGGAAATTCTTCATCTCTGGAAAGTAGAGCAGGACCACAACAACTCTCCATATCGTTTTGTTCGGGATACAGACCGCAAGGAAGATACTCTGGTAAATGATGGCTTTGGACCTGACTTTGCCGTGACAGGCATGACCTGGTCAGCCTTCCGTCCAAGTGATGACTGCTGTCAGTATAGCTATTTGATTCCATCCAATATGTTTGCCGTAGTCGTCTTGGGTTATGTGCAAGAAATCTTTGCAGCATTGGCCCTAGATGATAGTGAGAGTATTATCGCAGACGCTAAGCGTCTCCAGTCTGAAATACGAGAAGGCATTGAAAATTACGCCTATACCACTAACAGCAAAGGTGAAAAGATTTACGCCTTTGAAGTGGATGGTCTAGGAAATGCTAGCATCATGGATGATCCAAACGTGCCAAGTCTACTGGCTGCTCCATATCTTGGTTACTGTGCGATTGACGATGAGGTTTACCAAGCAACTCGTCGTACCATTCTGAGCCCTGAAAATCCATACTTCTACCAAGGAGAATACGCTAGCGGTCTCGGAAGTTCTCATACCTTCTATCGCTATATCTGGCCAATCGCCCTTTCTATCCAAGGCTTGACAACAAGAGATAAGGCGGAGAAGAAATTCTTGCTCGATCAGCTCGTTGCCTGCGATGGTGGCACAGGTGTCATGCATGAAAGCTTCCACGTGGACGATCCAACTCTCTACTCTCGTGAATGGTTCTCATGGGCCAACATGATGTTCTGTGAGTTGGTCTTGGATTATCTGGATATTCGCTAGTCAGTTCTTTAATTAGATAGAAATAAAAATTTAAGTTAGAATGAGGTTTTACTCATGGAAAATGTTGTTGTACATATTATCTCACATAGTCACTGGGACCGTGAGTGGTACTTGCCTTTTGAAAGCCACCGTATGCAGTTGGTGGAATTATTTGACAATCTCTTTGATCTCTTTGAAAATGACCCTGAGTTCAAGAGCTTCCACTTGGATGGTCAAACCATTGTCCTTGATGACTACTTGGAGATTCGCCCTGAAAATCGCGACAAAGTCCAAGGTTACATCGACCAAGGCAAGCTCAAGATTGGACCTTTCTATATCTTGCAGGATGACTACTTGATCTCCAGTGAAGCCAATGTCCGCAATACCTTGATTGGTCAAGCAGAATGTGCAAAATGGGGCAAATCCACTCAGATTGGTTACTTCCCAGATACCTTTGGAAATATGGGACAAGCGCCTCAAATCCTTCAAAAATCAGGCATTCACGTGGCAGCCTTTGGCCGTGGTGTGAAGCCAATTGGATTTGACAACCAAGTCCTCGAAGATGCGCAGTTTACTTCCCAGTTTTCAGAAATGTACTGGCAGGGTGCGGACGGAAGTCGCGTTCTCGGTATCCTCTTTGCCAACTGGTACAGTAATGGGAATGAAATCCCTGTTGATAAGGATGAAGCCCTAGCCTTTTGGAAACAAAAACTGTCAGACGTGCGTGACTATGCTTCAACCAACCAATGGTTGATGATGAACGGCTGTGACCACCAGCCTGTACAGCGCAATCTGAGTGAAGCCATTCGTGTTGCAAATGAACTCTTCCCAGATGTGACCTTTGTGCATAGTTCCTTTGATGACTATATCCACGCAGTAGAAAGTGCTCTGCCTGAGCAACTATCTACCGTTACGGGTGAGTTGACCAGTCAAGAAACAGACGGTTGGTACACGCTTGCCAACACTTCTTCATCCCGTATTTACCTTAAACAAGCTTTCCAAGAAAATAGCAACCTGCTAGAACAAGTCGTAGAACCATTGACGGTCATCACTGGAGGACATAACCACAAGGACCAGTTGACCTATGCTTGGAAAGTCCTTCTACAAAATGCGCCCCATGATAGTATCTGTGGCTGTAGTATTGACGAAGTTCACCGTGAGATGGAAACACGTTTTGCCAAGGTCAACCAAGTTGGAAACTTCGTTAAGACCAATCTTCTCAACGAGTGGAAGGGCAAAATCGCAACCCACGAAGCCCAAAGCGACCATCTCTTTACCGCCATCAACACAGGCTTGCACGACAAGGTTGATACAGTCAGCACCGTGATTGATGTAGCGACTTGTGATTTCAAAGAATTGCACCCAACAGAAGGCTATAAGAAGATGGCAGCCTTGACCTTGCCAAGCTACCGTGTCGAAGACTTGGAAGGGCATGCTGTAGAAGCGAAAATCGAAGATCTGGGAGCTAATTTTGAGTATGATTTGCCAAAAGACAAGTTCCGTCAGGCTCGCATTGCTCGACAAGTGCGCGTGACAGTGCCGGTTCATCTGGCACCACTTTCTTGGACAACCTTCCAATTGCTTGAAGGAGAACAAGAACACCGTGACGGTATTTACCAAAATGGAGTGATTGATACGCCATTTGTAACGGTAAGTGTGGATGAAAACATCACGGTCTACGACAAGACAACTCATGAAGCTTATGAAGATGTTATTCGCTTTGAAGACCGTGGTGACATTGGAAATGAGTACATCTATTTCCAACCAAAAGGAACAGAGCCTATCTACGCAGAACTCAAAGGCTGTGAAGTCTTGGAAAATACAGCACGTTTTGCTAAGATCTTGCTCCAACATGAATTGACAATTCCAGTAAGTGCAGATGAAAAACTGGATGCGGAACAAAGAGGTATCATCGAGTTTATGACGCGTGAAGCTGGACGTTCAGAAGAATTGACAACCCTTCCTCTGGAAACAGAGATGACCGTCTTTGTTGACAATCCACAAATTCGTTTCAAGACTCGCTTTACCAACACAGCCAAGGACCACCGTATCCGTCTCTTGGTTAAGACTCATAACACGCGTCCAAGCAATGACTCTGAAAGCATTTATGAGGTGGTGACACGATCAAACAAACCAGCTGCTTCTTGGGAAAATCCTGAAAATCCTCAACACCAACAAGCCTTCGTCAGCCTTTATGATGATGAAAAAGGGGTGACAGTGGCTAATAAAGGATTGCACGAGTATGAAATCCTTGGAGACGATACCATTGCTGTGACCATTCTTCGTGCCTCAGGTGAGCTAGGTGACTGGGGTTACTTCCCAACACCAGAGGCTCAGTGCTTGCGTGAGTTTGAGGTCGAGTTTGCTCTGGAATGCCACCAAGCAGGGGAACGTTTCTCCGCTTTCCGTCGTGCCAAAGCCTTCCAAACACCATTCACTAGTCTTCAGGTTGCTAAACAAGAAGGAAGTGTGGCAGCGACTGGTAGCCTCTTGAGTCATGCGGCACTCAGCTTACCACAAGTCTGCCCAACAGCCTTTAAAGTGGCGGAAAATGAAGAAGGATATGTCCTCCGTTACTACAATATGAGTCAAGAAAATGTGCGTATATCAGAACACCAACAAACCATTCTGGACTTGCTTGAACGACCATATCCCGTTCATTCAGGACTCTTAGCGCCACAAGAGATTCGCACAGAATTGATCAAAAAAGAAGACATTTAACAGTTTTAAAGTGTTTGATAACTAATACTATGAGATAGAAAGGAGGGGCGAAAGAGTAAGGGCTAACTGCTGATTCGCCCCTTTTTACGGTAAAGAACAATGATCATTGCAACCATTGATATCGGAGGGACCGGTATAAAATTTGCTAGTCTAACTTCCGATGGAAAAATACTAGATAAGACAAGTACTCCAACGCCAGAAAGTTTGGAGAATTTACTGACTTGGCTAGACCAACGCTTGTCAGAGCAAGATTATAGTGGGATTGCCATGAGCGTTCCAGGCGCGGTCAATCAAGAAACAGGTGTCATTGAGGGAATTAGTGCCGTCCCTTACATCCATGGCTTTTCTTGGTATGAGGCTCTTGCTCATCATCAGCTACCTGTCCATCTAGAAAATGATGCCAACTGTGTTGGACTTAGTGAACTGCTGGCTCACCCAGAGATTGAAAATGCAGCCTGTGTCGTGATTGGGACAGGAATTGGCGGAGCTATGATTATCAATGGCAAACTTCACCGTGGTCGCCACGGCTTAGGTGGTGAGTTTGGCTATATGACAACCATTGAACCAGCTGAAAAACTCAACAACTGGTCGCTACTAGCCTCTACAGGAAACATGGTTCGATATGTGATTGAAAAATCTGGTCAGACTGACTGGGACGGACGCAAGATTTATCAAGAGGCCGCAGCAGGAAATGCTCTTTGTCAAGAAGCCATTGAGCGCATGAACCGTAATCTGGCTCAAGGCTTGCTCAATATCCAGTATCTGATCGATCCAGATGTCATTAGTTTGGGAGGCTCTATCAGTCAAAATCCAGATTTTATCCAAGGCGTCAAAAAAGCTGTTGATGCATTTGTCGAAACCTACGAAGAATACACGGTCGCACCAGTTATCCAAGCTTGTACCTATCATGCAGATGCCAATCTCTATGGTGCCTTTGTCAACTGGCTACAGGAGGAAAATCAGTGGTAAGATTTACAGGACTTAGTCCCAAACAAACTCAGGCAATCGACTTGCTGACAAAGCATATCTCTTTACCAGATGTGGAAATTGCAGTCGCTCAGTCTGATCAGGCCTCTATCTCTATCAAGGGTGAAAGTGGACACTATCAACTAACCTATCGCAAACCTCACCAACTATACCGCGCCTTGTCCTTATTGGCAACAGCTCTAGTAGAAGGGGATAAGGTAGAGATTGAAGAAGAAGCTGCTTACGAAGAGTTGGCCTACATGGCAGACTGTTCACGAAATGCAGTGCTCAATGTCGCTTCTGCCAAACAGATGATTGAGGTCTTGGCTCTCATGGGCTACTCAACATTTGAGCTTTACATGGAAGACACCTACCAGATTGAGGGACAGCCTTACTTTGGCTATTTCCGTGGTGCCTACTCGGCTGAGGAGTTGCAGGAAATCGAAGCCTACGCTCAGCAGTTTGACATGACCTTTGTGCCTTGCATCCAGACCTTGGCCCACTTGTCAGCCTTTGTCAAATGGGGTGTTAAGGAAGTGCAAGAACTCCGTGATGTGGAGGACATTCTCCTTATTGGCGAAGAAAAGGTTTATGACCTGATTGATGGCATGTTTGCCACTCTATCTAAACTGCAGACTCGCAAGGTCAATATCGGGATGGACGAAGCCCATTTGGTTGGTTTGGGGCGCTACCTCATTTTGAACGGTGTTGTGGACCGTAGTCTCCTCATGTGCCAACACTTGGAGCGCGTATTAGATATTGCTGACAAGTATGGTTTCCATTGTCAGATGTGGAGTGATATGTTCTTCAAACTCATGTCAGCAGATGGCCAGTACGATCGCGATGTGGAGATTCCTGAGGAAACTCGTGTCTACCTAGATCGTCTCAAAGACCGTGTAACCTTGGTTTACTGGGACTATTATCAGGATAGCGAGGAAAAATACAATCGCAATTTCCGCAACCATCACAAGATTAGCCATGACCTTGCCTTTGCAGGTGGTGCTTGGAAGTGGATTGGTTTCACACCCAACAACCATTTTAGCCGTCTCATTGCTCTTGAAGCCAATAAAGCCTGTCGTGCTAATGATATCAAAGAAGTCATCGTGACGGGTTGGGGGGACAATGGTGGGGAAACAGCCCAGTTCTCTATCTTACCAAGCTTGCAAATCTGGGCAGAACTCAGCTACCGCAATGACCTAGACCGTTTGTCTACTCGCTTCAAGACCAATACAGGTCTTTCAGTTGAGGACTTTATGCAGATTGACCTTGCCAACCTCTTGCCAGACCTACCAGGCAATCTCAGCGGGATCAATCCAAACCGCTATGTCTTTTATCAGGATGTTCTCTGTCCGATTCTTGATCGACACATGACACCTGAACAGGACAAACCACACTTTGCCCAAGCTGCTGAGATTCTGTCAGAAATTAAAGACAAAGCAGGCATCTACGCCTATCTCTTTGAAACACAGACTCAGTTGAATTCCATTTTAAGTAGCAAAGTGGATGTGGGACGACGCATTCGTGAGGCCTACCAAGCGGATGATAAAGAAAATCTACAAGAAATCGCAAGACAAGAATTACCAGAACTCAGAATCCAAATTGAAGACTTCCATGCCCTCTTTAGCCACCAATGGTTGAAAGAAAACAAGGTCTTTGGTTTGGATACGGTTGATATCCGTATGGGCGGACTCTTGCAACGTATCAAACGAGCAGAAAGCCGCATCGAGGCTTATCTGGCAGGTCAGATTGATCGCATCGAAGAATTAGAAGTCGAAATCCTTCCATTTAACGATTTTTATGGAGACAAGGACTTTGCAGCCACAACAGCCAACCAGTGGCACACCATTGCGACAGCTTCAACGATTTATACGACATAGGCGTTTATCACAAACAATTAAACATCTCCTTTTAAATACATGGAGATGTTTTTTGATTATGTGACTATTAGTCCGTCTCGCTCCGCAAGGTGCGAGACAAATAAACCACCCGCTATGCGGGTGCGCATCGAAGGTTATACCAAAAAACTCCAAACGTGATACAATATCCTGATTTAAAGCATATCGGGATTTGGGAACAATAAAAAGAGGAGAGAACACTATCTCTCCATCTCCTTACCCATGTAAATTCCATAGTTTTTGCGTATCTTGTAAAGTTCGTCCATTGTAGCTTTTGAGGAAGAATACTCTTGCATAAGGGTATTCTTTTTTTCTTGCAGATTATCAAGCCTATCCAAAATGTTCTTTGAATTTGGCAGCTTGGAATAGGACTTTTTAAGCTCGGAAAGAGCATTTTCATAGAGGGTAATCTGAGTTTTGTATTCCTCAAAAAATGCCTTATCAGATGGATTAGAGCGATATTCTTTGTAGTGTACTCGATATTTTTTGACGGTATGGACTTGCTCCATAGCGGATAACTGTTCCATTTCCTTATCAATGGATTTGATTTTATCTTGTAAATTTTGCCTTTCATCAGCACTTTTTTGAATAAATTCGTCAAGCTGCTTAACAGATTTAATCCCATGTTCTCTGATAAAGATAACGGATTCCGCCATCGTATTCAGATTATGTTTCGTTGCCCAGAATTCATAACTTTTGCTCTCTTTGACCTTGGCATTGGTGTTCATATCAATGATATTTCCAATGCGTTTTTTAACAGGAGGAGTCTTAATCGTTTCCCTTTCCGCTATGCGTTCTTTTAACCGTTCTTCCGTATAATCTTCGCCAATCGTCTTCGATCTTGTAAATCTCGGCTTATCTTTCGGCTTAAAAGCGATATGCTTACCGTACTTAATTTCATAACCAAGCTCGGTCATTTTCTTTAGAAATTCATCCCAATCCTTTGACTGTTTTATCATGCAATCAATATCAAATTGAAGTCTACTTTTCCAAGAAGTACCTTTCTTTGCCTGTTCATTTTCATACCAAGACTTTCCGCTTGTCTTGTATTTTTTCTTGTAGCTTTCGTAGTGTTCATCAATGACGGAAAGGTTGTTTTCTTTGCATAGCTTATCACTCTGATAACGAATTTTATGGTAGCTTTTTTTGTTTGACTGATAGCACTTGCCACTAACCATATTCACATTGTTGAAGATGATATGATTATGGATATGACCTTTATCTATGTGCGTCGATAACACAAACTCATAGTCATCTTTGAGGATCTTTTTACACAGTTCAAGACCGATTTGATGTGCCATTTTAGGCGTAGTTTCTCCCGGTAAAAAGGATTGAATAAGATGTCTTGCAAGAACAGTTCCTTTTGTTCCTGTATCATTTCGTGTTCTTAAAAATTGTGTATGAGCAGTTTCTTGATGACATTTATGTGTACTTACCAAGATTTGTTCATCTGTTTTTTCTCCATTTACGATGTAGTCAATGGCAAGATTAAGGGTTGATTTTATAGGGTGTATTTTTGTAATAGCCATAAAAACTAATCACCTCCTGTAGTCTTGTTAAGGAGCAGGGAATGAATTTGCCATAGCTCTTTTGAGAAGTGTTCAATCTCTTTCTTTATATCGCTGATGTCCTCTTTGTAGATTATACCTGTCGAATTTATTCTCTTTGCAATCTGATTGATGTTGTTTGTAGCATTGGAAAGCAAGCCTTGTAAATCTCTGAAAGGTTCTAAATCTACTTGATATATTTCCTTTTCTAAAACGCATTTGCGGATAAAATGGCTCATATTTCTGCACTTCGCAAGTTTTCGTTTCTCTTCAAAAAGAGCCTTTTCTTCTTTGGTCAATTTAATTTCAAGTCGTTCATTTCGTATCCTATTTGCCATAGATAGTTCCTCCTGTATATGAATTTCGGGGTCTTAGGGTCTCCCTAACAAGCTAAAAATTGATAAAAAAAGAAGCAGATCCCGAAGGGCTGCTTTATCAATTTTTCCGTAAGTGTCCGTACACTTACTGTGCTTGCTCATTAAGAATGATTTAGATAGCAAACATAAGCATGTATATAATTTTTTAATACATTATACCATAAATGTAGAAAGATTTCTACATATGTCTTGACAACTAAGATAAAATAATGGCTTATATTTTTTTTATCTATTGACAAGTTGTTTATAGTCTGATATACTATGAATGAATATAGATATCTATTCATTCATAGTATAAAAAGGAGGTCTATTTAGTTGGATAAAAAACAGGTATTAAAGACCGCAGCCTACGATGTATTCTCCAAAAAAGGATATAAGGCAACAGCAATTTCAGAAATTGCCAAGCAAGCCGGCGTAGCAGTTGGTTCTTTTTATAACTACTATGACAGTAAAGAAGCTATTTTTTTAGATGTTTATGTAGATGAGAATAATCGTGTACGTCAAGCAATGATAAACGAGTTGGATTGGGAAATGAATGATATGGTTGGACTTGTCAGTCAGATTTTCAGACGATCACGAAGTTATGTTTCTTCCAATAAAATTCTTATGGAATGGTACAATCCTCTTATTTCTGATGAATTGCATAAATATTATTCTTCGGAAGAAGGCAAAGTTGCGAATCCTTTTCATCAGTTTTTAGTGGAGACCTTTACTAATCGTATGGTAGAAGAAGGATATTCTCAGAAAAAAATTCAAGAAATCTTGCAAGTTTATAATCTGTTCTACTACATGGATATGCACATCACAGAAAATGATTTTTCGGGAATCAGTAAAACTGTTGAAATACTTGCAACTTACTTCATTAAAGGAATTCTTAAATAACAAATATAATTTAATTATAGGTGAATTGGAGAAAGAGGAATGAACATGGAATTTAGAAAAAAAGAGTACAAACCGTTTGACATTTTTGACAGTGAATGGGCGGCAATAACGGTAGGCAACAGGGAAAAGTTCAATGCCTGCCTCGTGTCATGGTGTAGCCTTGGAAATATTTGGGGAGCACCGGGAAAAAGTAAGACGACTGTAACCCTATATATACATCCGTCAAGATATACAGCTGAGTTTATTGATGATAGTGAATACTTTACTGTAAGCTTTTTTGATCCAAAATATAGAAAGGCACTTGCATACCTTGGAAGTCATTCAGGAAGAAATGAAAATAAAATAGAAAATGCCGGACTTATGGCAATTCCTATAGGTAAGACAATGGGATTTAAAGAGGCAAAACAGACTTTTTTATGTAAAAAGCTTTGTAAGCAACAGTTTGACAAGGAGAGTTTTGTACAGGAAATAAGGGATTACTATGAATTGTATCCAGATATCTATACTGACGGACATGGTGGCTGGGAACCTCATTTTATTCTTATAGGTGAGATAGAACAGATTATAGATTAAATGGATATGCTATATTTGATATTATTTAATAGAAAGGACAAAATTTTTATAAGAAGAATTAATTTTTTTATTTTTTGAAAATATATAAATGAACTTATATTTTATTCATTCAATAATATAATAAAGGAGATTTTATCATGGACAAACAAGGAGTTAAAAAAATGAATGGATTAGGTATTACAGGAATTTCTCTTGCCATTATTGGTATTTTGATCATTATTTGGGGAGCTACACTACAACAGATTGATTTATCAAACCCTGATTTTATGTCCTTTGCGACTGGAGGTATGATTTTGCTGGCTATAGGGTTATGTATGATTGCCGGCTTACCTGTTATTTTAAAAATTGCGGGTATTTGGTTGGCGGCATTGACTACCATGATTTATATTTACAGCCTACCTAATACTGATTTGCTTATCAAACTGATTGGCTTTATTCCTGTTATCGCACTGGCTACTTGGCTATCTTTTAAATTTTGGAAATGAGGAAAATAACGAAAAGAGGTAAAAAAATGTTGATAATTATTATATCTATTCTGGTGGCTATATGCCTTATTTCTTGGGGTGTGATAACCTATTTTGGACGTAGTCAAGCTTTGTCTTTAAAATCCATTGAAAATTTCAATGGGGACCTTTACTTAATACATTTGACGAAACCTACTAATATGACATGGAAAGCAGGTTCTTTTGCTCAGTTTACATTACACGATGTTAAGGAGAGTAATCAAGATACTACAGATGCAGTATCCGGTGCTACAACGAGCGGTGATAAGAACAAGCAAAACCGTTACTGGATGACAATAGCTTCCAATCCTGATGAGAATGAAATCCTTATTTTGACACACAATAGTAGTAGTTTATATAAGAAAACTTTGACCAATCTACCAGCAGGAAGTAAGGTTGAGATGAGTTGGATTGACTCTCATTTATCTGTTACAGATGGCGAAGAGCCACTTGTTTGTTTTGCTTCTGATGTAGGTATTGCTGCAATACGACCAATTATCAAAGAGTGGGCTGGCAAACGAGATATTATTTTGAGTCATTTGGATAAGGGGGTAACGGTTTTTGATGAAGAGTTGTCTCAAACGGCTCAAAAATACGTCGAACTGAATTATGACAAAAGCACCAGCCTCGCCCAAAGTCAAGAAACCTTAAAAAATATAGTTGATAAATATGGTAATAAAGCTATCTATCTTTTGGCTGGTCAATCTGATGATGTTGGAATGATAAAAAAGTTTCTTGAGGAACAGGGAATTGATAGCAAGCAGATTAAAGTAGATGATTTTAAAGGTTTGAAATAGTAACAATCACTTTTGTGTAAAATTCATTGTGTTTTTGACAAAAACAATACAATAGACTTTTTTGCTTATGCGATTACAATCAAAATAAATAATGGTAATAGTAGAAAATATTTCTTTCATTTTAGAGGACTTCTTATGCCCAGATGCAGAAGTCCTCCTTTTTTGTCTGAAAAATAGTCAGTCAAAAGAAACGGAGGACTTCAAAATGAAAAAAGAATTTTATCTATATGTAAACGGAAAAAAGGTAAAAGTCAGTGAGGAGATATACAAAGTCTACTGGCGGGAAAGAGAACATGAAAAGTATTTAGAGCAGGTGGACAGAAAAAACCACTTGCTCTTTTTTTCGGCCTTGGATCAGGATGGACATTTTGCAGAGAACATCATTGATGAAAGTGTTGATGTCGAAAAGATTGTGGAAACGCAGATGATGATTGAAGCAGTCAGAAACGCTATATCAAGGCTTAACGCAGAAGAAAAGGACATCATAGAGTGTTTGTATTTTCATGATGAACCAGTCCGTTCGGTAGCAAAGTTAAAGAGTATCACACACCCGGCTTTGATTAAGAAAAGAAACAAAATCTTAGAGAAGCTGAAAAAATTTATCGAAGAAATTTAGAAGTTCGGTAACCAAAGGGGTCAAATTTTCCTTATATAAAGTGAAGGGGAGTTTGACCTCTTTTACTTTCTTTTATAAGAGATAGGTTGCTATGGCAAATTGGAAAATAGAAAGAAAAATCCCTTTCAAATATTTTGTTCTTTGACAACTAAATAGACCAAGGTAGGACTTTATCTGCTTGTGGAGAATTATGACTTACGCCAAGACCTTTCTGCTAAAAAATATTTTGGTTCAATGAATACTGAGAAAATCAAGGAAACAAGGAAGCGAGCGACAAATAAGATTACATAAAAAACAGATGTGGCAGTCTGTTCGTTGATACAAGCAGTGATGTGTAAATATCACATTGTGTTCACCCCTAAGTATAGACGAAAAGTAATTTATAATCAATATCGAAGCAGTTTGGGAGAAATATTCCATCGATTATGTAGTTATAAAGGTGTTGAGATTATCGAAGGTCACTTAATGCCAGACCATGTACATATGTTAGTCAGTATTCCACCGAGGATAAGTGTTTCAAGTTTCATGGGGTATTTAAAAGGTAAAAGTGCACTCATGATGTTTGACAAACACGCCAACCTCAAGTACAAGTTTGGGAATCGGTATTTCTGGGCAGACGGTTATTATGTAAGTACAGTAGGGCTTAATGAAGCCACAATTAAGAAATATATTAAAGAACAGGAAAAGCGTGATATAGCACTAGATAAATTAAGTGTAAAAGAATATGAGGATCCCTTTAGGGATAGTGGTAAGTAATACTAAAGCCTCTTTAAGAGGCAAGTGACGAGTCAAGAGCAATGAGGCTTGAACAACGTGAAAGCCAGCGCCTTTAGGCGCTGGCTGGTAATTTGGGCTTATAGCCCTGGTGCAAACCACCCGTTAGACGGGTGGTTATGATTTCGAGATAGGGAAGGAGTATAATGAAGGTATAAGGATAGTTTGGAGGTTTGAACATGAAAAAGCTACTACTGGTCCTAGGTGCTAGTATGCTAGTCTTATCTGCCTGCCACAGAGCGACAGAGGATGGCGTAACTAGTCCGTCAATACCAAGGGAGCAACAAACCAAGGAAACAACCAACTATTTTCACTATTTAGCAGATTCCTATCAAAAGGCTCTTTCGCACGAAAAAGAATCCAAGGATACAACTGTTCAGTCACCTATGGCTGCTACAGTTGCAGCCGTGGAAGAACTCCAGTTATCTAATCCGACTGATCAAGCCTTGATTATGAAGAACTACTCAGATTTTCAGAAGCTAATCCAATACAACACCGAAAAGTGGGAAGAAGAGTTTGCAAGTTGGGCTTCTTCTATGGGGCAGTCCTATCATAGACTAGAGCATAGAAACTTTGATGAAAAGAATGATCTCATCAAAAAATTAGAAGCAACAACTGTCTCTCAGAAAAGTGTCAAATGGAATGTTTTTGGAGTATCGAGTGACAATGCCTATGATTACTTGGTTTTGGATGCCTACTATGACAATCAGGACAAACATTTCTACCTATTTACACTGAAGTATGGGCAAGCACAGGTCTTGTATACCGATAAGACACTGGAAACTATCCCTACTGCAAATTTTGAAGAGACTGAGAATACAGATTTAGCGCAACGTTTTAAGGAATTTCTATTAAAAACAAGTGTAACTACAGAGAGCGAGCCAGATACAGATAATAGTTCTTTAATAGACAAGATAAAAACAGCCATGGAATCCTATTCGGATAGTAAAGGTGAAAGATTTAAGTCAACTAACTTAGCAACATATGGTCACTACTATGGACTAGCAGTGCCAGACCAGATAATGCAATTTGGACAAGTAGATGGGGCGAATTATACTTTTAAATGGTATGGGTATAGTGCAGGTTCAGGTTCTGGGCGGTTTGAAATCCTAGCTTGCTATGTGAATGAAGCAGAGACAGAGGTGATTCTCTTTGGCTACAAGGATGGTAATCCTGCTCTTTTACACACCGAAGGAAGACCAGAGATTGATAAAAATGAATCAGGGGCTATCATAAATGCCCAGGTTCATTTTGTTGAGTTTCATCACCCAATATTAGAACAAGTTTTCAATTAGTAAAGAGGAAATACATTTATCGCATGCAAAGCGTTTCTCGTGAAACCTATTTCTTATAAAAAACTTCTCCACAAAAAATAATTTGTGGAGTTTTTTCTATAATTAGTAGTTTAACCTAGCCTTCAAATAGGAGTATACTAATAATGTAATCGTTATCAAACCTAAAAATTCGATGAAATCAGTTTTTAGGAATAAAAAGGGAGGAAATTATGAAAAAGTTTTCAAAGACCTTGAGAGATAACTGGATTTTTCTCTTGATGGTTTTACCAGGGGCACTCTGGTTGATTCTATTCTTTTACATTCCAGTATTTGGGAATGTGGTCGCCTTTAAAGACTACCATATGACCAGTAATGGTTTCATAGATAGTATTGTGAATAGTAAATGGGTCGGGTTAGATAATTTCAGATTCTTGTTTAGTTCAAAAGATGCCTTTATCATCACTCGAAATACCGTTCTCTACAATCTCGGCTTTATCTTTATAGGTTTGATTGTATCAGTAGGGATTGCCATTATCCTCAGCGAGCTCCGCTCTAAGAGAATGGTTAAAATTTTCCAAACGTCTATGTTGTTCCCTTACTTCCTGTCATGGGTTATCATCAGTTTCTTTACAGATGCCTTCCTAAACATTGACAAAGGGGTCTTCAACCATTTCCTAACATCCATTGGCATGAAGGAAGTCAACTTCTATGCTGACTTAGGCATTTGGCCATACCTTCTCCTTTTCCTAGGTATTTGGAAAGGATTTGGATATAGCAGTGTCATGTACTATGCGACGATCATGGGAATTGACCCAACCTACTACGAAGCAGCAACAGTGGACGGGGCTAGCAAGTGGCAACGTATTCGCAACGTAACCATTCCTCAGTTGACTCCACTTGTAACTGTATTGACCATCCTTGCAGTCGGAAATATCTTCCGTGCAGACTTTGGTCTCTTCTATCAAATTCCACACAATGCTGGTCAGCTTTACAATGTAACCAACGTTTTGGACGTATATGTCTTTAATGGTTTGACTCAGACAGCAGATATCGGTATGGCTTCAGCAGCCGGTCTTTACCAATCCGTTGTCGGTTTGATTCTGGTTATCCTATCAAACTTGCTTGCAAGACGAGTCGATCCAAACTCAGCTTTGTTCTAGAAAGGAGGAGAATATGGCAGAAAAGAAAATTAAAAAAGAAAAAATCGATAATGTCGGCATTCACTCCTTCAGTAAGAAAGCAGATATCTTCTTTAGTATCATCTCTGGTTTGATTGCTCTTTCTTGTATCTTGCCCTTTATCTTCGTTATCATCATTTCGGTGACAGACGAAAAGAGCATCCTCCAGTATGGATATAGCTTTTTCCCTTCGAAGTTTGGTGTAGACGGATTCCAGTTCTTGGCTCAGTTTAAAGATAAGATCCTCCAAGCGCTCTTTATCTCAGTTTTTGTAACTGTAGTCGGAACAGTGACCAACGTCTTCATTACAACCACTTATGCCTACGCCATCTCACGGACAACCTTTAAGTACCGCAGATTCTTTACGATCTTCGCTCTTCTTAGTATGTTGTTCAATGCTGGTTTGGTACCGGGCTATATTGTGGTAACTCGCCTGCTTCAACTGGGTGATACCGTTTGGGCCTTGATTGTTCCAATGCTCCTCTCACCATTCAACATCATCTTGATGCGTTCCTTCTTCAAGAAGACCATTCCAGAAGCCATTCTCGAATCTGCTCGTATTGATGGTGCCAGTGAAGCTCGGATCTTCTTCCAGATCTGTTTGCCATTGTCACTTCCAGGTATCGCAACCATCACGCTTTTGACAGCTCTTGGTTTCTGGAACGACTGGTTCAACGCCCTTCTTTATATCAAGAGTGACAACTTGTATCCATTGCAATATTTGCTTATGCAAATCCAACAAAATATGGACTACATTGCAAAAGCAGTCGGTCTATCTGGCCAACTGGGAGTTGCTCTACCGAAAGAAACAGGTCGTATGGCCATGGTTGTTGTTGCAACCCTTCCAATCGCGATTCTGTATCCATTCTTCCAACGCTACTTTGTTAAAGGTTTGACCATCGGTGGTGTGAAAGAATAGCACTTGCTGAGAAACACCGTTTCTCCCTTCCCAACTTCATCTTAGTGACTGAAGTTACAAATTATTAAATCGTTTATAAGTTTAAAAATAAAAAAAGGAGTTTTTATCATGAAAAACTGGAAAAAATATGCTTTTGCATCTGCTAGCGTAGTCGCTTTGGCTGCAAGTCTTGCTGCTTGTGGAAACCTTACAGGTAACAACAAAAAAGCTGCTGACACTACTTCAAGTGAAAAACCCGTTCTTAAAATGTACCAAATCGGTGATAAACCAGACAACTTGGATGAATTGCTAGAAAATGCAAACAAAATCATCGAAGAAAAAGTTGGTGCTAAATTGGATATCCAATACCTCGGATGGGGTGACTACAGCAAGAAAATGTCCGTTATCACATCATCTGGTGAAAACTATGATATCGCCTTTGCAGATAACTATGTTGTAAATGCTCAAAAAGGTGCTTACGCTGACTTGACAGAATTGTATAAAAAAGAAGGAGCAGAGCTTTACAAAGCACTTGACCCAGCTTACATCAAAGGGAACACTGTAAACGGTAAGATCTATGCAGTACCAGTTGCAGCTAACGTTGCATCATCTCAAAACTTTGCCTTCAACGGAACACTTCTTGCTAAATACGGTATCGATATTTCAGGTGTAACTTCATACGAAACACTTGAGCCAGTCTTGAAACAAATCAAAGAAAAAGCTCCAGATGTAGTACCATTTGCGGTTACGAAGAACTTTATCCCATCTGATAACTTTGACTACCCAGTACCAAACGGACTTCCATTTGTTATCGACCTTGAAGGAGACACTACTAAGATCGTAAACCGTTACGAAGTGCCTCGTTTCAAAGAACACTTGAAGACTCTTCACAAATTCTATGAAGCTGGATACATTCCAAAAGACGTAGCAACAAGCGACACTTCATTTGACCTTCAACAAGATACTTGGTTCGTTCGTGAAGAAACAGTAGGACCAGCTGACTATGGTAACAGCTTGCTTTCACGTGTTGCTAACAAAGACATCCAAATCAAACCAATCACTAACTTTATCAAGAAAAACCAAACAACACAAGTTGCTAACTTTGTCATTTCAAACAACTCTAAGAACAAAGAAAAATCAATGGAAGTGTTGAATCTCTTGAACACAAACCCAGAACTCTTGAACGGTCTTGTTTACGGTCCAGAAGGTAAGAACTGGGAAAAAGTTGAAGGTAAAGAAAACCGTGTCCGCGTCCTTGATGGATATAAAGGAAACACTCACATGTCAGGTTGGAACACTGGTAACAACTGGATCCTTTACATCAACGAAAACGTTACAGACCAACAAATTGCAGATTCTAAGAAACAATTGGCAGAAGCTAAAGAATCTCCAGCACTTGGATTTATCTTTAACACTGACAGTGTGAAATCTGAAATTTCAGCAATTTCTAACACAATGCAACAATTCGATACAGCTATCAACACTGGTACTGTAGACCCAGATAAAGCTATTCCAGAATTGATGGAAAAATTGAAATCTGAAGGTGCTTACGAAAAAGTATTGAACGAAATGCAAAAACAATACGACGAATTCTTGAAAAACAAAAAATCATAAGATCGATTGATTTCGTGTATTCATTCCTAATTCCTAAAAATGTGATCACTGCCTTCCTTAGTTCTCTAGGGGAGGTAGTGATTTTTAGGATGTAAAAATGAAAACAGTGGTTCTGAGGGTTTATGCGATGTGATACACATACATCTATAGAGGATTTATTATGAAAAAATATCGCCTTCTTTTCAAAATGAGTGCTGTCTTCTCTTACCTATTTTTCGTATTTGGCCTTTCTCAGCTGACGCTTATTGTCCAAAACTATTGGCAATTTTCTTCCCAGATTGGCAATTTCTTCTGGATTCAAAATATCCTGAGTTTGCTATTTATCGGAGTCATGATTTGGATTCTGGTTAAGACAGGCCATGGTTATCTCTTTCGCATTCCAAGAGAAAAATGGCTTTGGTATTCGATTTTGACAGTATTAGTGGTAGTGCTCCAGATCTCTTTTAACGTTCAGACAGCTAAACATGTTCAGTCAACTGCTGAAGGTTGGGCTGTATTGATTGGTTATAGTGGGACTAATTTTGCAGAGCTAGGTATTTATATAGCCCTGTTCTTTCTGGTTCCGCTGATGGAAGAGTTAATCTATAGAGGATTACTGCAACACGCCTTTTTTAAAGATTCGAGATTTGGTCTTGATTTGCTTCTTCCGTCCATTTTATTTGCTCTCCCTCATTTTTCAAGCCTGCCTAGTCTGTTAGATATCTTCGTTTTTACAACATCTGGAATCATCTTTGCTGGTTTGACCCGCTATACCAAGAGCATCTATCCTTCCTATGCAGTGCATGTGATCAATAATATTGTAGCGACCTTGCCATTTTTGCTGACTTTTTTACATAGGGTGTTTGGGTAAAATACTGGCAGGCGAGTTAGGAATTATAGTTTTTCAATTTATAAGCGAATTTCAGGAGAAAAATGAGAATGACACCATTAAAATGGTTCGATGGAGGTAGAGAAAGGCGTTGTGAAGCGATGACCATCATTGATCATCTATTGGAAGATATAAAGGCTGCGCCTCAACTTGTTCCCTTGAAAAATCAGTTAGTGATTTATCAAAAACGATTAGAGGATGATGGAACCTCTACTCCATTTATTCTGAGCCAAATGAACGTTGACATCTCACGTGTGTTGATTGATAACAAGCTGGGTTTGTCAGAAAGTCAAGCTAAGCATATCAAAAAATTGAGAGAATTATCTACGATTCGCTATGGTTACTGATGAAGTGCAGTGGCAGGTCTCTCTATACAATTTCCGGTCAAATAAATTGCATTCGTTTTCCCAAGTGGGTATACTAGTATAGTTGAATGAAAAATTCTGAAAATTTAAGAATAGAAAAGAGAACAAATCTTATGGCAAAAGATATTCGTGTCTTACTTTACTACCTCTATACTCCAATTGAAAATGCAGAGCAATTTGCGGCAGATCACTTGGCTTTCTGTAAATCAATCGGCCTTAAAGGTCGTATCCTAGTCGCTGACGAGGGAATCAACGGAACCGTTTCAGGTGACTACGAAACAACTCAAAAATACATGGACTACGTTCACAGCCTTCCAGGAATGGAAGACCTCTGGTTCAAGATTGATGAAGAAAATGAACAAGCCTTCAAGAAGATGTTTGTTCGCTACAAGAAAGAAATTGTCCACCTTGGTTTGGAAGACAACGACTTTGATAATGACATCAACCCACTTGAAACAACAGGTGCTTACTTGTCTCCAAAAGAGTTCAAAGAAGCCCTTCTTGACGAAGATACAGTGGTTCTTGACACACGTAACGATTACGAGTACGACCTAGGACACTTCCGTGGGGCTATCCGCCCAGACATCCGCAACTTCCGTGAGTTGCCACAATGGGTCCGTGACAACAAGGAAAAATTCATGGACAAGCGTGTTGTGGTTTACTGTACAGGTGGCGTTCGCTGTGAGAAATTCTCAGGCTGGATGGTTCGTGAAGGCTACAAAGATGTTGGTCAATTGCACGGAGGAATCGCAACCTACGGTAAAGACCCAGAAGTTCAAGGCGAGCTTTGGGATGGGAAAATGTACGTCTTTGACGAGCGTATCGCAGTCGATGTCAACCATGTTAACCCAACCATCGTAGGAAAAGACTGGTTTGATGGAACACCATGTGAACGCTATGTCAACTGTGGAAATCCCTTCTGTAACCGTCGTATCCTAACATCAGAAGAAAATGAAGACAAGTACCTTCGTGGATGCTCACACGAGTGTCGTGTTCACCCACGCAACCGCTATGTTTCAGAAAATGAATTGACACAAGCAGAAGTGGTGGAGCGCCTAGCAGCTATCGGTGAAAGCTTGGATCAAGTCGCTACTGTATAACATCAAACAGCCTTCAGGGGCTGTTTTTCTATGCTTTTTATCTAAAAATCTAAAGTTTGTTTCTGTATCTTTCAGGAAAATAGGTTATACTGTATGTAAACGATTTCAAAGGAGGCCAGTTATGGCGAAAACATTTTTTATCCCAAATAAAGAAAGCATTCTAGGACAACAGGAGGTCTTGACCGCCAAGTCCATCTTGGCCTTGGTGGAGGGCTTGGAGTCGCATAGTTATGATGCAGTCTATCTCCGTCAACCCCTCAATCGTCTCGAATACATGGAGTGTGGGATTGTAGGTCAATCGCAATTTCTCTTCAAAGTGAACTATGCGGATAGTCGAAAAGGTTATCAAGTGGTGATTCCAGACTTCCTTACCAGAGCAGACTGGGAGATTGTAGAAGCTCTCCTCCAAGCCCTATCGAGCAAGTTGGGGCAAGTGGTAGAAGGGCTAGAAGACTTTGACTTTGAAACTTATTTCCGACAAACGGTCAAGCAATATTTAGCGGATAAGGCAGTTCGTTTAGTATATTGCCAAGGACTCTTGTCCCCTATCTATCTCAACAAGGAATACCTCGAGAGCTTTTTGGCTGAGGATGGATTGGCACGTTTTGAAGAGTTGGTCAAGAAGGTTCAAGGTTCTGATGCCTACCTTGCCAGTGTGAAATTTTACCCAGACGCCCAAGGCAAGGTGCACGGTATCTATCACCTAGCCCAGGGAGTCAAGACGATTTTGCCAAAGGAACCTGTTGTACCAGCTCCTTATACCGAGCAGCTGGCAGGCAAGGAACTTGTTTGGGAGATTGACCTAGTGGCGATTTCTGGTGATGGTTCAAAAGCCGAAGACTACGAATCCATCGCTCGCTTAGATTATGTAAAATTCCTAGAGTCACTACCAAAAGCACTTTACCAGCAATTAGATGCCAATCAATTAGAGGTACAAGCCATCCTAGAACAAGATTTTGAAGGATTGGCACAAGAAAAGTAAAGCAGATCAACTGCTATTTAGCATGCGAAAGATAGTTTAGCTTAGTTAGGTTTTGTAATGTGAAATTTCAAAAATTGCTTAGTTCAATGAAAAATAGTATAATATAACAAAAAATAGAATATTGTTCGTTAAATAATGATCAGGAGATCTTAAGATGGATATCAAGAAGGAAGTAGGTAAAAGAATCCGAATGTTGCGAGAGATGAAACATATCACTCGTGAAACTCTTTGTGATGATGAAACTGAGATAACGGTGCGCCAATTAGCACGGATTGAATCAGGGCAGTCTTCCCCAAGTTTATCCAAGGTAGAGTATATAGCTTACAAACTAGGCTGTCCAATTTCACATATAGTAGATATGGATCATATGATTTTACCTTCAGAGTACTTGATAGTAAAGGATAAACTTATTAAGTTTCAAACTTATGGAGATGATGACAGAATTCATATTAAAGAAGAGTTGTTTGAAAGAGTTTACGAACACTATTATGACAGTCTACCTGAGGATGAGCAGATTGCAATCAGCGCCTTACAAGCTAGTTTTGATGTCTTTGTAAGTGAGGATGCAGGGTTTGGAGATGCTTTGCTTGATGAGTATTTTGAACAAGTAAAGATAAGAAAAAATTACTCGGTGAATGATTTGCTCCTGATAAAGCTGTATTTTGGTTCGTGTTTGGCAAGACCGACTGAGTATCATCATGAACTATTTTGGATGCTTTCTAAAAAACTTATAAGAGAAACAAATTCATCCGATTTAGAGACAGCCTATATGTTAAAGAGAACTGTGCTTGATTCTTTAGCTGTTCAATGGATGGAAAAATCTTACTCCACTTTTGAGCCTTATGTTAAGGCAATGAACACGTTGATGACCTTATCGCAGGATTTTCAAAACAAGCCAATTGTTGATATGCTAGATGCTATGTGTACCCTATTTCATAAACAGGATAAGGAAAAAGCTATCCACTTATATGATAGAGCTGTTATTTGCGCTCAAGCATTTGGAGACTCAGTATTAGAAGCGCGTATATTGGGAGAAAAAGAAAAAGATATAAAAACTTTTGAAGAAATGAAGAGATGACATGACATTTTTGTCATGTTTTTTTCTTTTTGAAAGCGTTATACTTTAACCATAAAGAATAAGAGATAAGGAGGAAAGAAAAATGTTTGGATTTGCAGTATTTTTAAGTCTGAGTTTTTGGTTTTATGGGTAGGAGATGGAAATGGAAGATTTTAGTATCTCACTAGAGACTTTTACACAAACTCGCCATAGTCTGATAGTTCGAAATAACACGAATGAGCAAAAGTTGGTACAAATAGAGTTGAACAAGGAACTATACCGTTTAGCTATTTTAGATGCAGATGAAGAGCGTGTTTTAATCTTACCAGAAGAATTATCTATTATCGAAAGTTTTAAAATTTCAGAGGTGGAGGACAATCCATGATGTCAAAAAAACATGTTGTAGAGGCAATGATTCTTCTTGTGATAGCTTCTTTATTTTTAGCAGGATTTTACTATCAAAACCAAGAATCTCATCATCAAGAAGAAACAAAACAAGAGCTTCTCTTAAAAAAAGAAGAGGAGATAAAACAATATATTTCAAAAACTAAAAATACAACATTCAAGAATGCATTGTTGACCTCCAATGAGGGAGCGCAGGTTCAATTATCGGATTACAAGTCTAAATCAAAGGTTGTGGTATTCTGGGCTAGTTGGTGTCCTGATTGTCAAAAAGAGCTCCCAATCATTCAGCGCCTTTATGATAAATATCAAGATAAAGTTGATTTCTTTATGGTGGATATAGTCGATGGGGAACGTGAAACACTTGAAACCTCTCATCAATTTTTAATGGATCAGGGTTTTACCTTTCCAGTTTATATAGATCAAGATTTACAAGCTTTTAAGTTCTTGGATGTAAAAGCTATTCCAACTATCTTTATAGTGGATAAAGATGGGATAGTGAAAGAAATTTATATTGAACAAGGAAGCGAAGAAATGTTATCTAAAGATTTAAAACAGTTAATAAATAACTGAAATGAGAATCTCATTTGGTTATTATAAAAAATTTTTTAAAAGGAGGGTTTTCTGATGAGAAAACTAACTGGACGTGTTAAAAGACACATTGTAGCAGGCCGCTTTTGTATTATAGGTCTCCCATATGGAATAGGTCTATTTTGTTGGGATTAATGGAGGGACAAGCTAATGAAAAAACTTACTAAACGTGATAAATTGCATATTGTAGCAGGTCGCTTTTGTATCATAGGTCTTCCATATGGAATAGGTTTATTTTGTTGGGATTAAATAGGAGGGTTAATTAATGAAAAAACTAAGCAATAAACATAAAAAACACATTGTGGCAGGTCAATTTTGTGCACTTTCACCATATGGTGTTGTTGGAATGATTGCAGGTATTGGATTCTTCTGCTGGAGTTAACGTAAGCTAAAAATCTCTGGCAGGGTTCATTCCTTGTCAGAGATTTCTTTGATATGATGAAAGGAGAGAAACTATGAATCGTGTGATTTTAAGTCTTAAAAATATCGATAAAACATATGGAAAAGAACAGGTTCTCCATAATGTTTCCTTTGATATTGGGAAAGGGGAAATATGTGGCCTTATTGGTGAAAATGGTGCTGGCAAGACAACATTAATGAGAATTCTCCTAGGACTCATTCGAGCTGATAAGGGAGAAATCGAGAGTGTTTCGCAGCATAAGATTGGCAGTATTATCGAATCACCTGCCCTTTATCCAAACTTGACTGGACGTCAACACCTGCAATATTATAAAACAAGATTTGGTTTAAAGACAGATATCACAAAAATGTTGGAATTGGTTCACTTGCCTGAACCGTCATGGGATCGAAAAGTAAAAAACTATTCCCTTGGAATGAAGCAAAGACTATCGATAGCAATTGCGCTTTTGGATAATCCAGAGCTTATTATCTTAGATGAACCCGTGAATGGGTTAGATCCTCAAGGGATTTCAGATTTAAGAAAAATGATTTTGAATTTAAGGGATCAGTTAGGAGTTACTTTTTTAATCTCGAGCCATATTCTGTCAGAATTGGAATTTATAACAGATAAGTATATCATCATGAAACAAGGAAAGATTCTAAATGTGATGAGTTCACAAATGCTAGCGACCAATTTATCTGAAAAAATTTTCCTAAAGACAAGTGATAATCAGATTCTACAAATGTTTTTAGAAAAAGAGGGCGTTGACCATTTTGAGCAGGATGACTATCTGGTTGTGACAGAGAAGGAAAAATTAATGGCTATTTTGGAATATAGTGTCGCTTCAAATCTAGTAATACAGGATATTTATATTAAGAAGGAACGCTTTGAGGACTACTATTTGCGTAATATTATCTGATGATTTAAGAAAGGAGGAGAGTCATGAATTCTCTTAAGGCAGATATGTATAAATTTTACTGGGAAAAAAGAGGAGTACTTCCTAGTTTGTTGATAGGATTATTGATTTTGTTATTCTCCTTGTTTTTTAAGTCATCAAATGAAAATGAGCCGGCATTTCGAGTGTTGATTTCAAATGTGAGTGGTTTTATTCCTTTGCTTTTCATCTCTGCCAATTTATTTTTCTGGGGAGAAGATTATAGTTTCCGTACGATCAATATTCTGCTCACAAAAGAAAAACAGCGTTGGAAGTTATTTTTATATAAAACCTTGGGAACCTTTTGTTTATCTTTCCTATATGTGACTATTTTTTATAGTTTAACAGCTCTTGTTTATTTGGAAGGGGACATGGTGTTGATTGTTTCGACATTTTTACACCAACTACCATACTATTTTGTCATTATAAGTATCTCGTTATTGATTTTTCAAATATTTGATAAGGTTTATGAATCATGTATGATTTATACACTCTACATTTTACTATTTGATAACCTATTGGCTTATGTCTTTCCAAACTCTGGTGAGAGTGTGAAAGACTATTTGCTTATGACTTTAAATTTGAAAGCATCACCAAGTTTTAGTCAATTTACCCTTACAAACGTATGCTATCCTATCGTGGTGAGTATAGCAGTACTTGTGCTTGCGTTAGCTGTATTTAGTAAAAAAGAATTTAAGTAGGAGGACTAATGATGAAAAAAATAGGAATTGTAGTTGGGCTGTTGTTACTGTTTGTAGTAGCTGGAATTTTATTAACCTTAAAACGAGGAGAGACGACAATCAGTGTGAAACAATCATGGACTCTTTCTTCTAAAAGTATTAAAACGTTAGAGTTTTATGGCTCAAAGCAAGCAATTGATGTTAAAGTTGTCAAGAGTGAATCAGATGAAACAAGTGTTCAAATAGAAGGAAAAGTTTCCGAAGAATCAGCGAATAATATATCTAAAAACGTTAAAATGAGTTCAGATAGTCTATATCTACCATTTTCACAACATGGTTTTAATTTGGCTCTGAGTTCAGAAGGGAAAGACAAGTTATATGTAACTATTTCCTTAGGGAAAAATGCTACTTTCGAAAAAATATTTATAGATACTCTTGTTGGCGATGTATCTATTACAGTTCCTCAAGATTTTGATGGGATTTATACTTTACATACAAACAATACAGGAGAAATTTTAAGGGTTCCTACCACAAATCAAACTTCGAATAGCGTCATTGAAGTTGATGGCTATAGTAAGATAAGTGTTGAAAAAGGAGAAAATAATGGTTAGTCACTATAAACAAGCAACTTTGCTGGATTGTGGAATGGCTTGTGTAAAGACAATCATTTCTTATTATTTCCCAAAATTAGAACATTTAGATAGTCTACAATTTGAGAATCATAATCACCAAGGACTGTCTTTGTTTGAAATAGAAGGTATGCTAAAAAGCTATGGTATTGATGCGGATTCTTATCAAATTGACGCTCCTAGTTTGTTAAATAACGTATCATTTCCTTATTTGATGGTAGTAGAAAGAGCTGGTTTACCTCATTATATTGTTGTATTAGATGGAGATAGTAATTTATTGACGGTTTCTGATCCTGCAAATGAGGAAATTGAGAAAATTTCAAGTTTAGAACTTTTTAGTCAGAGTGTAGGAGTTGTTTTAATTCCCCAAAAGAGTGAGAGTGTTAATTTAGAAGATAGAAAAGGTGTTGTTACTTTTAGCTATGCAGATAAGTTATATCATAGATTTCTATCTTCACTTAGTTGGAAGAGAAAGTTTGCAATCTTTTTCTTGGGAATAGCCAAAATTATCTTACCAGTTACTATTGCTTTTTTTCTACAAATAACAATGTCTAATCTGCTTAATATTCAGTTTAGCTTTCAGTTATTTAGTCTCGCTTCAATAATGTTAGGTTCATATTTTTATTGGCAGTTTTCTATATTAGAAACGAGATTAAAAGGAAAGATTGAGAATGATTTTTTAAATGATATTCTGTCCTCTTTTTATCAGAACCAATTGAATGATTTTTCTTTAACTAAGAATTATGAGTATGTTAGTAGTTATTTTTGGAATTTGTTGTTATCAGCAACAGGTATTATGCAAAAATTTTACTTAAAGGTACAGCTTTTAGTGTTTTGCTTGCTACTATTATTGCTATTAAAATTGAATATCATTATTTTCGCAGTTACAAGCTTATCTATAGTTATTCTTGGTTTATATGTAAATTTTGAGATACGAAAAATTGTAAAAAATCAGCGAGAATTTATTGCTAAGAGTTCTAACTTTAGTTCTCTTGTAGAAAATACAATTTATGGTTTGCAAGATATTATAAGTTTCCAAAAATCAAGCGACTTTATCAAAGAATTTAATGAAAGACTCAATGAACTGTTGGGAACGAAACTAGATAGTACACATATTACCAATAGATTATTAGCTTCTACTCAGATATTTATAGGTTTAACTGGTTCATTTTTGATTGCTACTATAACTTCTATGAGAGATTATGAACATATAGCAGAGTATGCAAATAGTATTTTGATTCTATTACTTTTATCCAGCATTTTAAGTTCTTTAATTACATCTTGGGTAGCATTGAAAAAAAGTCAATATTCCTTTGAGTTTATTGGAACAGAGGAGGTAGAAGCGAAAAGGGATGTTGTTCCTATTTCAGTAGCTAAAATTAAACAGTTGTCTTGCCATGATTTATCTAAAAAATGGGATGAAAGATTGGTGTTTAATAAATTAAATTTCGAGTTTAATAGTGGTGAATTAACCGTTATTACAGGCGGTAATGGAACTGGGAAATCATCTTTTTTGAATATTATTCAGGGATTATCTTCTCCAACAGAGGGAGATATTGTACTGAATGGAATGGAAAGTTTTTCTACTTTAGAGGAGACTGATATTTTGGATTATTTAAGCGTGTATTCATCTGAATTTCACGTATTCCCTGGAAGTGTTTCAAAAAATATTAATTTCACCCTATTTAATAAGGAAAACTATGAATCAAATAATCTTGATAGTCTGAATCTCAATGTATCTCTGAGTCATCAGATTGATGGGAAAGCCACCAATATTTCGCAAGGTCAGAAACAAAAAATTCTACTTATGAGGAGTTTGTCGCAAGAAAAGGACATCTATCTATTTGATGAGCCTACAGGAAATTTGGACAGAAACTCAACTGAATTATTTCTAAATGAGGTTGAGAAATTAGTGAACGAGGAAAAGATTGTTATTGTCGTGACTCATGATAAGGATGTTATTGCTAGAGCAAGCAAAGTTATTAATATGGATGAATTTCATTAAAAGTTAAAAAATGGAGATTGGTGGATTCTAATCTTCATTTTACCTATAAACTAATTTGCATAATATTTGGAATAACGAGTTTCATAGCAATGTTATCATACTACTGAACTTTAGGAATAAAACCCATCCTAGGACAATATTTTGAAGGATTGGCAAGCATCAAGTAAGCCTTGTTTAAAAAAGAGTAAGCATAAAAATCCCTGTCATTAACAAATGGCAGGGATTTTGGTTAAAAGAATGTCATGATGCGAAGGTAGTCTACTGTCAGCGCGAGCTCTGCAATGAAGAAGGGTAAGAGAATAGCACCATCAAGTAAGACAGCTAGCAGGAAACGATAAAATAGGTCGAGGCTGCTGGTCTTACTTGGCTTGCTAATCACAAAGAGATTGCCGAGGGCAAAGATGGTCATACTTAGAAGAGTGAGGATGCCAGCAAATCGTAAGCCACCAAAGAGTGCAAAGAAACTTGCTAGAGCTGTTAGGACAAGTGGGATAGCAAAGAGTCTGCTATACCGATCAAAGGCTTCTTGGAATGTGAAGTCACTCTCCTGATCCAGCACACGTCGGACAGTAAAGCCTCCCAAAATGATGGAAAAGTAAAATAGAGCGCTAGCGACCAGAATCGAAAGCCCAGCAAAGAGATCTAAAGGAGGAAGCTGGTTGGGAGAACCATTAGCAATAGAAATCATATAGCCATAGTAGAGGTGCTTGATATGATAGATACTAAAGAAAAGATTAATAGAAGACAGCAAGGTGAGTAGGGCAAAGACACTGTAACGATGCTTTTGGTCCGTAGTCTTGCTAGCAGTTGGTTCTTGGATAGCATCCAGCAGCCAAGACCAAAATAGTGCGATTTCTTCTTTGAATCGGGCAGTTTTACGAGGGTCAATATCTGGGATATAGGGGCTTTCTAAAGCCTTGCTGAGGATACTTTTCTCTTTTGCAGGGTTTTCTTGCTTGTGCTCCTCTTCCTCCTTCCCTTCTCCCTCTTCCTCGGTTTGGGCTTCTTCTATCGTTTCGGGAGTTTCCTCCTCATGCCTTTCCGACTCTTTAGGTGAGATAGGAGTTTCTTGGCTTACTTGTGGTTCAGTCTCCACAGTTTCCGAAGTCTCTGGTTGGTCGTGCTGGATTTCCGATTTCGTCTGAGCTGATTTCTTCTCAAGATCGGCGCTTTCAAACCATTCTTGTGTCATGGTGGAACCTCCTTTTTTATGGTCGTTTTCTATCTTTAGACTAGCAGATGAAAGCGTTTTTGTCAATGGTTTCTAGATGGAGAAGAGTACTCTTCTTTAGGTAGGTAGATATCCTGGTTGGCTTTTGCAATGAGCAGGTCCTTGATATCTGCTTTTTCCGTTTTATAAGGGTTGGCAAGTTCATTCTCTTTTTGTCCACGATGTTCTTCTTTGGGTTGACGATAGATACCGCCATGCTGAGAAGAAATATCTAGATTGATACGGTCGGTTTCTTTCTGGGAGAGAATGAGTGTTAGAGTGGAATAGGCCTCTAGCTCAACCTTGCCGTGAACCTGGATATTTTCAGCATAGATACGTTCACCTTCCGTCCGGACCTGGCTATCTGTCAATTCGGTATTAAAGATATTGATGATATGAGGTGTCGTTAGTGTGCTGTTCTTGATAGAACTTTCTGTTAGTCTTAAGAGGTTGCCTTTTGTTTTGATTGTTGCATTTTCAAGATTGGCTTGACGAATATTGGTTTGTCCACGATTGGCTGAGACGGTGATAGCTTGTAGCCTTCTTCCTTTAGGGAGGGAGAGAATGACTTCGTCAAAACGGTGAGAATAATTGCTGGCAATACGAAGTAGGCCTTCGATTCCTGAACCTAGAAAGCGATGTTGGGAGGCTTGTTTGTCAGTGACGCTCAGTGTTTTGTCACTCATGCCAGTAGTCAGATCGTGACGACCAGACACAGAAGGATGATAGGTGATGTGGATCTTGTCATCTACAGACTCTGTGATGGTTAGGCTATGTTCCTCAAGGGTCAAATCAAGTTTTTCCACTTCACTTCCAAAGGTAACTTCTTCGATACGATTGTCATAGACGGGGTCTTTTGACATGGCAAGCAAACTTTGAATACCATTGGACTGGGCGCCTACAATGATCATGATAAAACCAAGGATTGTAGAAACCACACCAAAGATGAGAAATCCTTTTGTCAATTTACGCATGTCTGTCACCTCTCTTTCCTTTTTTAAGAATCCATTGCACCAAGCGGACGATTAGGAGGCCAAAGAAACGGGCTACATAGGAGATACCTAGTAGAACAAGAGAAGAAGCACCGATAGAAAGCAAACCGGCTCCAAAAATCAAAATAAAGGCAGATTTGGCTTCGACCAGAACACTAAAGCTCTCTATGATAAAGAGTCCACCTAGCAGGATACCCGTCACCGAAACAGTGAAAAAGGCTAGAATGACGGAGACAGCTGCGATAAAAATACCGATGATGGCCATGAGGATGCCGATCCCGACCGGAATTCCGATAGGGGCTGCTAGTAAGGCAAGTAGGGCAATGTGTAGCAGTTGGCGGTCATTCTTTTGAGCAGGGGCTTCATTAACTTTTTTATCTAGGAGGTTAGAGAGGACATCATGAGCCGCTTCTTTTGGTGTTCCTAGACTGGCAATGAGTTCCTCTTCACCCTCTGAACCTGCATCGTCAAATAGTTCCTTAAAGTAATCCATGGCTTCGATGCGGTCAGCTTCAGGTAGTTTATGGAGATAGGTTTCTAACTGAGTCAGATAGTCAGTTCTTGTCATGGCGGATACTCCCTTCTATGATGCCGTTGACGGTGTCGGTATAGAGCGTCCACTCTTCCTTTAGAGTAACGAGTTGCTCTACGCCCCGATTGGTCAAGGAGTAGTATTTGCGCATACGCCCCTGAAACTCTCTAGAGTAGGTGGTCAGAAAGCCACTGGCTTCCAATTTTTTGAGAATGGGATAGAGCGTAGATTCTTTGATATTGGCGATGAGCTTAATGGTGTGACTAATCTCATAACCATAAGAATCCCCCTGCTCCAGTACAGCCAAGATGAGAAACTCGATCAAGGCAGAGGATGTTGGGAAGTACATGGGAAACCTCCTTTATATTATATAGAAATTTTATATATACTCTTTTCAAATATATTGTATCTCAAGTTGAAAGCCCTGTCAAGAAATATGTGTAAAAATTTTATATATAAAAAACTCCTAGTAAAAACTAGAAGTTTAGAGGATTTTATCAGCCCGATCCACCATAAAGAGTGAGATAGTCATGATGATATCGATGGCTAGAAGAGCAAGGACGGCTGGAATCCAAGATTGGAAAAGTTCAAAACTATAACCAAATAAGGCAGGACCAAAAGCTGCTAAGATGTAGCCTCCTGTTTGCGCCAGTCCTGACAGCTGAGCCGTCTTTTCAGGTGAACTGGTTTTAAGAGAGAAGCAAACCATGAGGTAGGGAAAGAGGGCACTGCAGGCTGTTCCAATCAAGAGATGAACGACTAACCAGTAGAGGAAATTATTGGTTGGATACAAGAGCATGGCAATTCCTGTCATCCCAGAGAAGGAAATGATTGCCAGCATGATTCGACGGTGACCATCTGATAGACGAGTCGTCAGACTTGGAACAGTCATTGAAAAAGGAATGCTGATCAGTGAGAAGATAGAAGCGAGGAGGGCCGCATCCTTATTAGAAAGACCAGCACTAATGGCAATCGTTGGCAACCAGGTCATACTTGTATAAAAGAGCAAGGACTGAAGCCCGCCAAAGATAATGATGGCCCAGACATCTTTACTTTTTAGAATGTTTTCTTTGACTTGCTTTTCTTTTTGGGCTTCTAGGTAGTGGTTGTGGCGATGATTTGGCAACCAGATTAGCAGAGTGACCAGACAGAGAAGGCTGAGAACGAGGATGAGGCCCTTCCAAGAACTAGCTTGGGTGATAGGGACCGAAAGATAAGAAGCGATGGCCGTTGAAACCCCCATGGCAGTGACATAGAGAGTTGTTAGGAAACTAATCTTTTGAGGCTGATTTGCCTGAATCATACTTGGGAGGAGTACATTGAAAATGGCGATGCTCGCTCCGATGATCAGAGTTCCTAGGTAGAGAAGGGGAAGATTGAAAATCCGAATGGCAGAGCCAACAGTTAAGAGGAGGAGACAGTAAGTAAAGAGATACTCCAACCCGATTTTTTGTGCCAAGCGGCTTGCAAAAGCAGAGAAAAGAGCAAACATCAAGAGAGGGAGACTGGTTAAAATTCCAAGAGAGCTAACCTCCACTCCTAGTCCCTGAGCGATATCTCCTAAAATGGTTGGAAGAGCAGTAAAAGGAGATCGTAAAACAGTCCCGATTAAGACAATTCCTAGAACAAAAAAGAGTGATTGTTTTTTCATAAAAACCTCGATAGGATGATTTTAATAACAGCTTATTTTAAGGTTTTTTCCTTATAATGTCAAGTAATGACAGCCAAGACAGTTCAATCAATGGAAGTGAAAATAAAGTGAAAAGAGACAGATTTCTTTACTAGAATTTTCCTTGATTTGATATAAAAATAGGAAACTAGGAGAATTTGTGATAAAATAGTGGAAGGAAATCTATACATTGGAGAAAAACTGTGCCTGAAAAGCAAAAAATCAGCGTCTTGATGTCGGTCTATGTAAAGGAAAATCCGACGTTTTTAAGAGATGCTATCAAAAGTGTTCAAAACCAGACCTTGAAACCGAGTGAACTTGTTCTTGTTGAGGACGGGCCGCTCACACCCGAACTCTATCAGGTGCTAGAAGAAGTGGAAGCTCAGTCAGACATTCCAGTGAAACGGTGCCCCTTAGAAGAAAATCAAGGTTTAGGTTTGGCTCTTCGATACGGTGTTTTACAGTGCCAGTATGACATTATTGCCCGCATGGATACGGATGATTTAGCTGTTCCGGATCGTTTTGAGAAACAGCTTCAGCTAATGGAGAAAGAAGATCTCGATCTCTTAGGCGGGCATATCGCAGAGTTCATTGACAATCCAGATGAGATTGTGTCTTATCGTCGTGTTCCAACTCAGCATGCAGATATTGTGGCCTATCAGAGAATGAGAAGTGCCTTTAACCATATGACAGTCATGTTCAAGAAGGATATGGTCCTCAAGGCGGGCAACTATGAAGATGGCCTTTACATGGAGGATGACCTCCTTTGGCTCAATATGATTGCTGCAGGTGCCAAGACTGGGAACCTAGATCAAATCTTGTGTAAGGTTCGTGTCGGTGCAGGGATGTTTGAGCGTCGAGGTGGTTTACGTTACCTTAAACTCTATCGTCAAGCTCGCCAACGGATGCTTGAGCGAGGGCAAATTTCTTACATGGAATATGCTAAAAGTGTAGCCATTCAGGCAATTGTTGCACTTTGTCCAGGCTTTGTACGTCAGTTTATCTTCGTCAAACTTTTAAGAAAGAGAAAGTAAGCCCCGATAGACTGAATGATTCAGGTTATCATAACAACAGTATCATCTGACTCTTTTAAGGGGGAGTAAATTCCTATGAATAAAAAACTAACAGATTATGTGATTGATCTGGTTGAAATTTTAAATAAACAGCAAAAACAAGTGTTTTGGGGGATATTCGATATTTTGAGTATGGTGGTTTCCATCATCGTATCTTATATCTTGTTTTATGGCCTTATAAATCCTGCGCCTGTGGATTACGTGATCTACACTCTTTTAGCCTTCCTCCTCTATCAAATCATGATTGCGTTTTGGGGGCTAAATGCTAGTATCAGTCGTTATAGCAAGATTACGGATTTCATGAAAATCTTTTTCGGAGTGATGCTCAGCAGTGTTCTTTCTTATGGAATCTGCTATGCCTTTCTTCCATTGTTTTCTATCCGTTTCATCGTACTCTTCATTTTGTTGAGTACCTTCCTCATCTTGCTTCCTCGTATCACTTGGCAGCTGATTTATTCCAAACGTAAAAAGGGTAGTGGAGATGGAGAGCATCGCCGTACCTTCTTGATTGGTGCGGGAGATGGTGGTGCCCTCTTTATGAATAGCTACCAACATCCAACCAGTGAGCTTGAGATAGTGGGGATTTTGGACAACGATGAAAAGAAAAAAGGGCAAAAACTAGGTGGAATCCCAGTCCTAGGCTCTTATGACAATCTACCTGAATTGGCCAAACGTCACCAAATCGAGCGTGTCATTGTAGCAATCCCTTCGCTTGATCCATCAGAGTATGAACGTATCTTGCAGATGTGTAATAAACTAGGTGTCAAATGTTACAAGATGCCTAAAGTTGAGACAGTTGTTCAAGGCTTACATCAATCGGGTAGTGGTTTCCAAAAAATTGATATCACAGACCTTTTGGGCCGTCAGGAAATTCGCCTTGACGAATCACGTCTGGGTGCAGAAATTACAGGTAAGACCATCTTGGTGACAGGAGCCGGTGGTTCGATTGGTTCTGAAATTTGTCGCCAGATTAGCCGCTTCAACCCAGAGCGTATCGTCTTGCTTGGACATGGTGAAAATTCAATCTACCTTATTTATCATGAGTTGATTCGTAAATTCCAAGGGATTGATTATGTTCCTGTCATTGCAGATATTCAGGATTATGATCGTCTTTTACAAGTGTTTGAACAGTACAAACCAGCTATCATCTACCATGCTGCAGCCCACAAACATGTTCCAATGATGGAGCGCAATCCAAAAGAAGCCTTCAAGAATAATATCCTCGGGACCTACAATGTTGCCAAGGCTGTTGATGAGGCCAAAGTACCTAAGATGGTCATGATTTCGACTGACAAGGCGGTCAATCCACCCAATGTTATGGGGGCGACTAAGCGCGTGGCAGAGTTGATTGTTACTGGCTTTAACCAACGTAGTAAATCAACCTACTGTGCAGTTCGTTTTGGGAATGTTCTCGGTAGCCGTGGTAGTGTGATTCCTGTCTTTGAACGTCAGATTGCTGAAGGTGGTCCTGTAACGGTGACAGACTTCCGTATGACACGTTACTTCATGACCATTCCAGAGGCTAGCCGTCTGGTCATCCATGCTGGTGCTTATGCTAAGGATGGGGAAGTCTTTATCCTTGATATGGGCAAACCCGTTAAGATTTACGACTTGGCTAAGAAAATGGTCCTTCTAAGCGGGCACACAGAAAGTGAAATTCCAATCGTTGAAGTCGGTATCCGCCCAGGCGAAAAACTTTACGAAGAACTCTTGGTTTCGACCGAATTGGTTGATAACCAAGTCATGGATAAAATTTTCGTTGGTAAGGTTAACGTCATGCCTCTAGAAGCCATCGATCAAAAGATTGAAGAATTCCGTTCACTCAGTGGAGATGAGCTCAAAGAAGTGATTATTTCCTTTGCAAATGAGACAACCCACGTTGAGTAAGATCGCCCAACTAATTATAAATAAAAGGCCAAGGTTCTGTTTGTACAGGACCTTGGCCTTTTTACTCTGTAATTTCAAATCGTTGTATTATTTATAGTTGCTTAATGATATCGTCAATGGTACGGGCAATCCAGTCAGGTTGATAGCTGAGCAAATCAGCCTCTTCTCCAAATCCCCAAGTAACAGCGAACTTTTTAATGCTAGTTTCTTGGGCTCCAATCATATCAAACTTGGTGTCCCCGATGATGAGGACTTGGTCTGCAGGGAGTCGATGCGTTTGCAAGGCATAACGGATGACATCCGCCTTATGAGGTGTTTCGGGACTAGAACCGTAAATGCCGTCAAAGAAATGATGGATTCCCAGATTTTTAGTCATATCATGAGCAGTAGGAGTATTCTTTGTTGTAGTGATGTAGAGAGGGTAGTTTTGCGAAAGCTCTTGGAGCAATTCCGTTATTCGGGGGAAGAGTTGGGCTTCGTGGATGCCTTTTCTCTTGTAGTAAGAACGATAGATTTGAACGGCTTCCGAGATTTGTTCCTTGGGAAGGCATGTTGCAAAACTACTTTCAAGGGGTGGTCCCATAAAACCACGAATGGTTTTGGCATCAGGGCTTGGAACTCCTAGCTCTTTAAAGGTATGGGTAAAGGCATTGTGGATCCCGAGGGAACTGTCAACCAGGGTTCCGTCTAGATCAAAAAAGATTGCTGAGATAGAGGGCATAGTTTCTCCTAATAGATACAGATGAGTTTATTCGCCGAAGATTTCTTTTTGTAGGCGGCGACCAGTAGGAGTGGCAGCGAGTCCACCCTCAGCCGTTTCACGAAAGGCAGTTGGGAGGCTTGATCCGACTTGGTACATGGCATCGATGACTTCGTCAACAGGGATCTTAGATTCGATACCTGCCAAGGCCATATCTGCCGCGATAAAGGCAAAGCTAGCCCCCATGGCATTGCGTTTGACACAGGGAACTTCAACCAGACCAGCGACGGGATCGCAGATGAGACCTAGCATATTTTTAATGACAAAGGCGATGGCTTGGCTAGCCTGATAGGGGGTTCCACCTGCAGCCAAGGTCAAGGCTGCGGCGCTCATGGCAGAGGCGGATCCGACTTCGGCCTGGCAGCCACCTTCAGCGCCTGAGATAGAGGCGTTGTTTGCGATAACCAATCCAAAGGCACCAGCAGCAAAGAGGAAATCCAGCTGTTCTTCGTGGCTAAGGTCTAATTTTTGGATAGCAGCAGTGAGAACGGCTGGCAGACAGCCAGCACTTCCTGCGGTTGGAGTGGCGCAGACCAAGCCCATTTTAGCGTTGTGTTCGTTGACCGCGATGGCATTTCGGGCTGCTGATAGGATGGTAAAGTCAGACAAGGCCTTGCCACTTTTGAGATGGCGGTCTAGTTTGGCCGCGTCTCCGCCTGTTAGGCCACTACGGGATTTAATTTCACTGAGACCGAGCTCGACAGAGGCTTTCATGACTTCTAGATTGCGTTCCATGAGGAGGAGAACTTCTGCACGTTCTCGACCGGTTAATTGATATTCGGTCGCAATCATGAGTTCTGCGACATTTCCTTGGAAGTCTAGATCCGCCTGCTCGACCAATTCTTTGATAGAATAAAACATGTTTCCTCCTACTTAAAGAAATTGACATTGTGGAGATGAGGGATTTTTCGGATTTCTTCAATCGCCTCTTCGCAACTTCGACTATCGACTTCGATAATCATGATGGCTTTTTCTCCAGCTTTTTCCCTAGTCACATTCATCTGCGCGATGTTGATATCGAAACGAGAGAGGGCTTCAGTAACATGGGCAATCATACCTGGAACATCTTGATGCACGATGATGATGGTCGGTGTGTTCATGTTGAGAGAGACAGCAAAGCCGTTAAGTTCCGTAACTTGGATATTTCCTCCACCGATGGAAATTCCTGTCACACTGATGGATTTGTGTTCATTCTTCACAGTAATTTTAGTGGTATTAGGATGAGGAGCGTTGCTGTCTTTCTGAATGGTCCAGACAATCTTGATACCACGTTTATGGGCAATCTCTAGGCTATTTGGAATGTCGGGATCGTCCGTATCCATACCTAATATACCAGCGACGAGAGCAAGGTCGGTTCCATGACCACGGTAGGTCTTAGCAAATGAATTAAATAATTGGAATTCGACTTCTGTCGGCGTATCATCAAAGATGGAAGAGACAATTTTTCCGATACGAACAGCTCCAGCTGTGTGGCTACTTGATGGGCCAATCATGACTGGTCCGATAATATCAAAGACAGATTGAAAACGAAGTGATTGCATCTGTTTCCCCTTATAAAGATTCTTATATCTATTATATCAAAGAATGGACCTCTGCGCTTGTTTCCCTTATCAAAAGCTCAAAATGATTAAAGATAGTATAAAATAAGGTCTTTTGTGACAAAAATCTCCTTAAAACGGTAAATATAAAACATTTTTGTAATATTTCTACATATAACCGTTAAACAACGGTAATATTTAAAAGGTATCATAGATATATTCAATGGAAGGAGAATTTTTAGATATGTCATTAACAACTAAAAAAATCAAAACAACTATCGCAGGAGTGGCAGCTTTGCTTGCTTTCTTTGCCCCAGCTCTTACCTCTGCACAAGAAACTGTAACTTACACTGTTAAATCAGGTGATACTCTTTCAGAAATCGCTGAGAAGTACAACACGACTGCTGAAAAATTGGCAGCAAGAAACAACATTAAAGATATCCACCTTATCTATGTTGACCAAGTTTTGGTCATCGAAGGGACAGCTTCTACTGCAGCTCCAGCAGCAACAACAACTTATGAAGCCCCAGCTGCACCAGCAACTTCAGCAGCTCCAGCAGTAGAAAGCAACACTGCAGCAGCTTCTACTGTAAGTGGTTCTGAAGCAGAGGCCAAAGAATGGATCGCTCAAAAAGAATCAGGTGGTAGTTACACAGCTACAAATGGCCAATACATCGGACGTTACCAATTGACAGATTCATACTTGAACGGTGACTACTCAGCTGAAAACCAAGAACGTGTAGCAGATGCTTACGTTGCAGGACGCTACGGTTCATGGACAGCTGCCAAGAACTTCTGGCTTAACAACGGTTGGTATTAAGAATAAAAGAGTCCTTTAGGGCTCTTTTTTGTTTCTCTAGAACAAAAAGTGTAAGGAGCTTCTCAGTAATGCTCTGCTTGTATAATTTCGACTAAATTTTTCAAATTGTTTAAAAACCCAAATAGTATAAATAAGCTTATTATATGTAAAAATATATCATATAATAAGCTTTTTTCTTGATTTAAATGAAATAAAATACAGTTTTTCCTTGACAAACGAGAACGAGAAGAGTATTATTTATACAATAATAAAGTATAAAAATAAAATGAGGCTCTTCTATGAATAAAGTGAAGAAGGTGTTGATGACGATGTTTGGTTTGCTTATGTTTCCCTTATTATTTGCTTGTAGTAACACTCAGTCCCAAGGTGTTGAAGCCATTAAGGCTAAAGGAAAATTGGTGGTGGCCCTAAATCCAGAGTTTGCTCCGTTTGAATACCAGAAATTGGTCGATGGGAAAAATCAGATTGTAGGTTCAGATGTTGAGCTAGCCAAAGCCATCGCAAAGGAACTAGGTGTAGAAGTGGAGTTCTCTCCAATGAGTTTTGACAATGTACTGGCTAGTCTTGATTCAGGCAAGGCCGATCTTGCCATATCAGGTGTTTCTAAAACGGAAGAGAGAAGTCAAGTTTACGATTTTTCAATTCCCTACTACACTTCTAAAAATAAGGTTATCGTAAGAAAATCTGAATTAACGAATTACCAATCAGTCAAGGATTTGGCTCAGAAAAAGGTTGGAGCGCAGAAAGGTTCTATCCAGGAAACTCTGGCTAAAGAAACCTTGCAGGATTCTTCTCTCGTTTCACTTCCTAAAAATGGAAATTTGATAACAGATTTGAAATCAGGGCAACTAGATGCGGTTATCTTTGAGGAACCAGTGGCGAAAGGATTTGTAGAGAATAATCCAGACCTAGCCATCGCTGAGTTTGATTTTGACAATGATAAAGAAGATTCCTACGCTGTTGCGATGAAAAAAGATAGTAAAGAATTAAAAGAGGCGGTTGATAAAACCATCCAGAAATTGAAGGATTCTGGGGAGTTGGACAAATTGATTGACGATGCTTTTAAAGCCTCTATCGAAAAATACAAAATTATGGGGTGGTCGATTTGAAGGCACTGTGGAAGAGTGGGTAGAACAGTTCGGTGCGAGTATTTCCTTTGACCACCAGCTGGCAAAATTTGATTTGATGGGTTCCCTAGCTCATGTTCAAATGCTAGGACAGACTGGCATTTTAAGCTTGGAAGAGGCAGAGCAGATCCAAGATGGTCTGAAAGCTTTGTTGCGAGATTTAGAGGCAGGAGAGCTTCATTTTGATATTGCAAATGAAGATATTCATATGAATATGGAAGTGTTACTGACAGAGAAAATTGGTCCTCTGGCTGGGAAACTACACACAGCTCGTTCACGGAATGACCAAGTCGCAACGGATATGCACTTATATCTAAAGGAGCAGCTTGGGCATGTCTTGGATAAGTTGGCGAATCTGAACCGTGTTTTGCTGGATTTGGCTGAAAAACATGTGGAGACCATCATGCCAGGATATACTCATTTACAGCACGCCCAACCGATTAGTTTTGCCCACCATCTCATGGCTTATTACAATATGTTCCAAAGGGACAGCGAACGTTTTGCATTTAACCTAAAACATACGGACCTATCTCCCCTGGGTGCGGCTGCCTTGGCAGGGACAACTTTTTCAATCGATCGTCAATTATCGAGTGATTTATTGGGCTTCCAACAACCCTATACCAATTCCTTGGACGCAGTGAGTGACCGTGATTTTATCTTAGAATTTCTGTCAAATGCCAGCATTTTGATGATGCATATGAGTCGTTTTTGTGAGGAAATCATCAATTGGTGCAGTTTTGAGTATCAGTACATTAGCTTGTCTGATAGCTTTTCAACGGGTTCGTCTATCATGCCCCAGAAGAAAAATCCTGATATGGCCGAATTGATTCGAGGGAAGACAGGACGAGTTTATGGGCACTTACTTGGGCTATTGACTGTCATGAAGTCTTTGCCTCTGGCTTACAATAAGGATTTGCAAGAGGACAAGGAAGGCATGTTTGATACAGTAGACACGATTTTGAATTCTCTGGATGTGTTGGCAGGTATGCTATCGAGCATGCAGGTTAATAAGGCCAAAATGCAGCAATCCACAGAGAATGATTTTTCGAATGCGACCGAACTGGCAGATTATTTAGCTGAAAAAGGCCTCCCCTTTAGAGAAGCGCATGAAATAATAGGTAAATTGGTTCTAGACTCTATCAAGCATGGTAAAAACATCCAAGATTGGAATTTGGAGGAGTTGCAAGTCTACCATCCCTTGATTGAAGAGGATATTTATATCTACTTGCGTCCAGAAACCGCTGTTCAGAGACGGAATTCCTTAGGAGGAACCGGCTTTGAGCAAGTGAAATACCAGATAGAACAAGCAAAGAAAGAACTTAAAGTGGAAAATTGATTCGTTTGCAAAGGAAGAAAGGGAGGCTGAGATGATTTATCAGCCTCTTTCTTGTCTTCTCTAACCAAGCGTGTTATAATGAATACTGCTCAAGCGACCTTCAATCGTTGAAGCACACACGACCTTCAATCGTGAACTAGTCATTTCGTTTATCTTTTATTACGTCGTTAACTCGTCTTACCTAACTCGAGTTATGCCTGCGACTCGTTGCCTATCATATTTTCATTTTAAGATGATAGGCTAAAATGGTCTCCCAGACCATTTTACTCCTAAAAGCAAACGAAAAGACTATACTCGAAGAAATTCTATTGAAAGTCATAATGAATAGAATTTTGAAGGGTATGAATAAACGAATAGATGGGAGACTTACCATGAGTGATAACTCTAAAACACGTGTTGTCGTGGGGATGAGTGGTGGTGTTGATTCGTCGGTGACGGCTCTCTTGCTCAAGGAGCAGGGCTACGATGTGATCGGTATCTTCATGAAGAACTGGGACGACACAGATGAAAACGGCGTCTGTACGGCGACCGAGGATTACAAGGATGTGGCTGCGGTGGCAGACCAGATCGGCATTCCCTACTACTCTGTTAATTTTGAAAAAGAGTACTGGGACCGCGTCTTTGAGTATTTCCTAGCGGAATACCGTGCGGGGCGCACGCCAAATCCAGATGTTATGTGCAACAAGGAAATCAAGTTCAAGGCCTTTTTGGACTATGCCATGACCTTGGGTGCAGATTATGTAGCGACTGGGCATTATGCTCGAGTGGCGCGTGATGAGGACGGGACAGTTCACATGCTTCGTGGCGTGGACAATGGCAAGGATCAGACCTATTTCCTCAGCCAACTTTCTCAAGAACAACTCCAAAAAACCATGTTCCCACTGGGGCATTTGGAAAAGCCTGAAGTTCGCAGACTAGCAGAAGAGGCAGGCCTTGCGACTGCTAAGAAGAAAGACTCGACAGGGATTTGCTTTATCGGAGAAAAGAACTTTAAAGAATTTCTCAGCAACTACCTGCCAGCCCAGCCTGGTCGCATGATGACTGTGGATGGTCGCGATATGGGTGAACATGCTGGTCTGATGTATTATACGATTGGTCAGCGTGGCGGACTTGGTATCGGTGGTCAACACGGTGGGGACAATGCCCCTTGGTTCGTTGTCGGAAAAGACCTAAGCAAAAATATCCTCTATGTCGGCCAAGGATTCTACCATGATTCGCTCATGTCAACTAGCCTAGAGGCTAGTCAAGTTAACTTTACTCGTGACATGCCAGAGGAATTTACGCTAGAATGCACAGCTAAATTCCGCTACCGTCAGCCTGATTCTAAGGTGACTGTACATGTCAAAGGAGACAAGGCAGAGGTCATCTTTGCAGAGCCACAACGCGCGATTACACCAGGACAGGCAGTTGTCTTTTACGATGGCGAAGAGTGTCTAGGTGGCGGTTTGATTGACAATGCCTACCGCGATGGACAAGTTTGTCAGTACATTTAGATTGACAAATTTTCTCAATTTGCTACAATAATAAAAGCAATAGAAATGATGGTCAAAGCTCATGGATGTTGCAGGCTTTTTTGTCCTGCACTTCTTTGGAGTTTTGACTGTTTTTGTGTCGTTTAGAGGAAAGGACAAGAATGACTCAACAAGACTTTCGGACAAAAGTGGGAAATACGGTTTTTGGCGTTCGTGCGACAGCCTTGATTATCCAAAATGGCAAGCTCCTAGTTACCAAAGACAAGGGCAAGTATTACACAATTGGCGGTGCGATTCAAGTCAATGAAAGCACGGAAGAAGCGGTAGTCCGTGAAGTGAGGGAAGAACTAGGTGTCAAAGCTCAAGCTGGTCAGCTAGCTTTTGTAGTTGAAAATTGTTTTGAACAGGACGGTGTTTCCTATCACAACATCGAGTTTCATTATCTGGTGAACTTGCTTGAAGATGCTCCATTGACCATGCAGGAAGACGAAAAAACGCAACCTTGTGAGTGGATTGACTTGGATCAGCTCCAGAATATCCAGCTAGTTCCAGCCTTTTTAAAAACAGCTCTACCAGATTGGGACGGCCAACTAAGACACATTCATCTTGAGGAATAGGAGAGAAAATGATGGTTAAGCTTATTGCCCATGTACTTGTTTATAGTGGTGGTGATTATTTACTCATTCAGCGTTCGGAAATTAAAAGAGGAGAACCCAACGTTTATCCAACTTACTGGGATATTCCTGGTGGCGGGGTTGAAAAGGGTGAACTTCCGCGTGATGGTGCTCTTAGAGGATGCATTGAAGAAGCGGGAGTTAGGCTAGATAGCAGTTCGCTCAAACTTCTTCACGAAGATAGTCAACTGGATACCTCTAAGGATACGGTTTTTACTCGCTTAGTTTATAAAGCAGAGTGGGTTGGGGAGAAGCCAATTATCAGATTAGATCCTGAAGAGCATACACACTTTAAATGGGTTACTATGGATCAAGCTCTAGAGGAGGAGAAGTTAGTTCCTTATTTGCGAGAAATTTTTGAAAGGTTAAGAAATGACTTATAATTTTACGGAAGAATACGATATTATTGTAATCGGTGCGGGGCACGCTGGGGTGGAGGCATCTCTAGCTGCTAGCCGTATGGGCTGTAAGGTCTTGCTTGCAACCATCAACATTGAAATGCTGGCTTTCATGCCTTGTAACCCTTCAATCGGTGGTTCTGCCAAGGGGATTGTTGTGCGTGAAGTCGATGCCCTTGGTGGTGAAATGGCCAAGAATATTGACAAGACTTACATCCAGATGAAGATGCTCAACACAGGGAAAGGCCCAGCCGTTCGCGCTCTTCGTGCGCAGGCTGACAAGGAACTTTACTCTAAGGAAATGCGCAAGACAGTTGAAAATCAAGAAAATCTGACCCTTCGTCAAACCATGATTGATGAGATTTTGGTGGAAGATGGCAAGGTTGTCGGTGTGCGTACAGCCACCCATCAAGAATATGCTGCTAAGGCTGTAATTGTGACCACAGGAACTGCCCTCCGTGGGGAAATTATCATCGGAGATCTCAAGTACTCGTCAGGACCAAACCACAGTTTGGCTTCGATTAACCTAGCTGATAATCTCAAGGAACTGGGACTCGAAATTGGTCGTTTCAAGACAGGAACGCCTCCACGTGTTAAGGCTTCCTCTATCAATTATGACGTGACAGAGATTCAGCCAGGAGACGAGGCCCCTAATCACTTCTCATACACTTCACGTGATGAGGATTATGTCAAGGACCAAGTGCCATGCTGGTTGACTTATACCAACGGTACCAGTCATGAGATTATCCAAAACAACCTCCACCGTGCGCCTATGTTTACGGGTGTAGTTAAGGGAGTGGGACCTCGTTACTGTCCATCGATTGAGGATAAGATTGTGCGCTTTGCGGACAAGGAACGTCACCAACTATTTCTAGAACCCGAAGGGCGTGACACTGAGGAAGTATACGTTCAAGGTTTATCAACCAGTCTGCCTGAGGATGTCCAGCGTGAGCTGGTACATTCCATCAAAGGGTTGGAAAATGCTGAGATGATGCGTACTGGTTATGCCATTGAGTATGACATGGTCTTGCCACACCAGTTGCGTGCAACACTTGAAACCAAGAAAATCTCAGGGCTTTTCACTGCTGGTCAGACAAATGGAACATCAGGTTACGAAGAAGCTGCTGGTCAAGGGATTATCGCTGGGATTAATGCGGCTCTGAAAATCCAAGGCAAGCCTGAATTGATTTTGAAGCGCAGTGACGGTTATATTGGGGTCATGATTGATGATTTGGTGACTAAAGGAACCATTGAACCCTATCGTCTTTTGACCAGTCGTGCTGAATACCGCCTTATTCTCCGCCATGACAATGCGGATATGCGTTTGACCGAGATGGGTCGAGAGATTGGGCTTGTGGATGATGAACGCTGGGCTCGCTTTGAAATCAAGAAAAATCAATTTGACAATGAGATGAAGCGTCTCGACAGTATCAAACTCAAGCCAGTCAAGGCAACCAATGCTAAGGTTGAGGAGATGGGCTTCAAGCCATTGACAGATGCAGTGACAGCCAAGGAATTCCTTCGCCGTCCAGAAGTTTCTTATCAAGATGTGGTGGCCTTCATCGGACCAGCTGCAGAGGACTTGGATGACAAGATTATCGAATTGATTGAAACAGAAATCAAGTACGAAGGCTATATTTCCAAAGCCATGGATCAGGTTGCCAAGATGAAACGAATGGAAGAAAAACGCATTCCAGCCAATATCGACTGGGATGATATTGACTCTATCGCGACAGAGGCTCGCCAGAAGTTCAAACTCATCAATCCAGAAACCATCGGCCAAGCTAGCCGTATTTCGGGAGTAAATCCAGCAGATATTTCTATTTTGATGGTGTATCTTGAAGGTAAAAATCGTAGTATTTCTAAAAATCAAGAAAAGAAAGCATAGAGAAAAACAGCTCCGAAGACGGGGCTGTTTTTTTTTGACTTGTATTCAATGAAAATCAAAGAGTATTATTCTTCATCTGGTGTGAGGATCATCGGGATGATAATCGGTTCACGTTCTGTATTTTCATAAAGGAAGGGGCGAATAGCGTTGACAATGGCACCATTGACAGATTGAACGCTGGCATCTTTGTTCTTCAGCGCGATACGAATAGCATTGAAGAGGATACGCTGGCTTTGGCGAATCAAGTCTCCAGACTCTCTCATGTAGACAAAGCCTCGGCTGAGGATGTCTGGGCCAGAAAGAATCATCTGTGACTTGAAGTCAACAGTTGCGACTGCTAGAACTACACCGTCTTCAGATAGATCACGACGGTCTTTGAGGACAGCAGCGCCGATTTCACCGATACGATTTCCATCGACATAGATGTCTTGGGCGTTGAAATGACCTGCGATACGAGCTGAGTTAGCAGTAAGGGCAAGCACATCACCATTGCTCATGATAAAGATATTGTCCTTCTCGACACCCGTATCCACCGCTAGTCCAGCGTGGACTTTCTGCATGCGGTATTCACCGTGGACAGGCATGAAGTATTTCGGCTTAATCAAGCGGAGCATGAGTTTTTGCTCTTGCTGACCACCGTGTCCAGATGTATGGATATTGTTCACCTTACCGTGGATAACTTCGACACCAGCTTCAGAAATAGTGTTAATCAATTTGTTGACGCTAGTGGTGTTTCCAGGGATTGGGCTAGAAGAGAAGATAACGGTATCGCCGGGTTGGAGTTGTACCTGACGGTGGGTTCCGTTGGCGATGCGAGAGAGGGCTGCCATCGGCTCACCCTGACTACCTGTACAGAGGATTAGAATCTCGCCCGCAGGATAGTCTTTGATTTCATTTGGCTCGATAAAGGTTCCCTTAGGAGCTTTGATGTAGCCGAGCTCGATTCCGTTGACAATGGCCTTTTCCATAGAACGTCCAAAGACCGCAATCTTGCGTCCAGTTTTAACAGCGGCATCCGTTGCTTGCTGGAGACGGAAGATATTTGAGGCAAAGGATGCAAAGATGATACGTCCTTCGATGCCTTGGATAATCTTCATGATGGACTGGCCAACGACTTTTTCAGAGTTGGTAAAGGTTGGCACTTCTGCATTTGTCGAGTCAGAGAGGAGACAGAGAACACCCTCTTCACCAAGGGCAGCCATACGGTGCAAGTCTGCAGGTTCACCAACTGGTGTAAAGTCGAACTTGAAGTCACCCGTACAGACGATTTTTCCTTGAGGGGTATGAATGACAATTCCTAAAGGCTCTGGAATAGAGTGGGTTGTTCTAAAGAAAGTTGCCTTGAGATTTTTAAAGGTCAACTCAGTGTTGTGGTTGATTTCGTAAAGTTTGGCGTTGCGCAAGAGGCCGTGTTCTTCGAGTTTTCCACGGATCAAAGCTAAGGCAAGTGGTCCAGCGTAGATAGGGACATTTGCTTGCTTGAGCAGGAAAGGGATCCCACCAATGTGGTCCTCGTGTCCGTGTGTGATCAAGACAGCCTTGACGCGGTCAATATTGTCTACGATGTAAGAGTAGTCGGGGATGACATAGTCGATACCCAGCAAGTCATCTTCTGGGAATTTAATCCCAGCATCGACGATGATAATCTCGTCTTGGTATTCAATTCCGTATGTGTTTTTCCCGATTTCTCCCAGACCACCGATGGCAAAAACGCCGACTTCTTCAGGTTTAAGAGTATAGGCCATATTAGAACTCCGTGATTTCGAAGACGCCAGTTTCTTTTTCGTAATCTAGCAATTTGTCAGACAAGAGTTCGATATACTCGATGTTGTACTCTGGGCGATTTTCTTCGACAAGTTGGCGAGCAGCGATACGGCCCTCAAGTTCTGATCTGGCATCGATGTCTAGGTAAAGTGCGCGTGTTGTTTCACGACGTGGGCTACGTTCTTTTGTTTCTTGATAAAAAACTTTGTAAATCATATAGTTCCTTTCTATTTATAGGTCAACTTATTCCAAACTTTTAGCAGAGATTTGCTTAATTTCATTCCATTTTGTGTCTAGATTGACCTTGATTCGTTACAATTACTTCAATTATACCACAAAATGAAAAATTAGTAAAAGACGGAAAATGAGAAAGTAGGGAGGGAAAGAAGGAGCAAAAAGACAGGTAGGATTTGGTCGGAGAGCGCTTAGGTGTTATAATTAAAGGGGGAATCTAAAGAGATAGCAGATTTAAGGAAGAATATAGTTCTAGTTTCATTAATCGTTGGTGTAGATGGTTGGGGCAGAATGATATCTTTGAAAAAAGAAAAACTCTTGAGAAATCTCAAGAGCAAATAAAAAGGCAGAGACAAAACTCGGGGATTTTCCTGGAGCAGTCCAGATGGCAGCACCTCTACCTGAAGCGAATGCATCGCAACCTTTGAATGACTTGTCACCAAATCAAACTCGATCTCAGCTTTTACTTAATTCTATCATCTATGAGGCTAAGAAGTCAATCTATAAGTATAACGATGTAGAAATAGCATGGAGTGGAGTGTTTACTAAAGAGGCAAAGAAAAGCCCTTAATCTAAGAGTAAGCAAAAAGAGAAGACCAATGGTAGTCAGGGGTCTTTACAGCTCAAAGCTGAAGGCAGTCCCACACCCGTACCAGAAGTTGGTACCTTTGAACGCTCTGTCACCAGTCGCCCTATGTTATCCTCTCGATATTTATACTTTACTATAACTTACTGAGGGAATCAACTTTAAAAGCATCAAAAAGCTCCTGACAGAAGTCAAGAGCAGTCAAACACTGGGGGCGAATTGTTCAATCGCAATTTCAGTTCTTTAGAAACCAAAGTTTCAGGGATAGCACTGCAACCCGAAGAGTCAACAACTCAACCTGATTTTCCTACCAATGTTGAATTACATTTTAACATTGATAGAACAACATTGTCAACAGTTTATATAAAAATAGGAATACCAAAAGGAGGATTAAGAATGTTTAGTTTGTTTGAATTTGCAGTAGGGGTTCGCCTCTTGATGTTTGTAGTCTTTGTAGCTTGTGTCTATGGGGGGAATGCCTTGTTTGTGCATCTGGAACACCGCAAAACAAAATTCCTTTGGAAGCTCGCTTTTGTGACGCTCTATTCAATTTTTCTCCTCCTGGTCACCTATGTTGTCTGGCTCGTTTTCTACTTTGGTTTAAATGCCTAAAGTCAATTATTCATCTAAATATACAGAAAGTCCACCTCGTCTTGATAGATGGGATGGATTTTTCTATTTTTAGGTGCTATCTTTATTGTTATGACGATGATTTCTAACGTCGAAAATCGAGTTGAAACATAAATGCATGATCCAAATTTTTTACGAAGAACCTTTCAATTTTCTTGTTCACTTTTCTATTCAAAAAAGCTACAACTTTTTTGAATTTTTTGTGTAGAGTTGCTTGTCTAAGTGGCAGGCCCTTTTGTTTCAAAACAAAGAAAATTCCCATGCGCTGGCTTTTGTAGTATAATAGTAAACAGACAAAAAGATAGGAATGTGTTATGAAAGTATTAGCTTTTGATACGTCCAGCAAGGCTCTTTCTCTAGCCATTTTAGAGGACAAGCAAGTTCTTGCCGAGACGGTGATTAATATCAAGAAGAATCACAGTATTACCCTCATGCCTGCCATCGATTTTTTGATGGTCAGTTTAGATTGGACACCCAAGGATTTGGACCGAATCGTGGTGGCAGAGGGACCAGGTAGCTACACAGGTTTGCGAATTGCGGTAGCAACTGCTAAGACCTTGGCTCATACCCTGAACATTGAGTTAGTTGGTATGTCTAGCCTCTTGGCTCTGGTGCCACGCCAACAAGAAGGCTTACTTGTTCCCCTGATGGATGCGCGTCGCAACAATGTTTATGCAGGATTTTATGAAAATGCCGAACCTGTCATGCCAGAAGCACACCTGTCCTTTGCGGAAGTGCTAGAGCAGGTCAAGGATGCTGAGCAGGTGACCTTTGTTGGAGAAGTTGGAGCCTTTGTGGAACAAATCCATGAACAACTACCACAAGCCAGCTACCAAGAAACCTTGCCAAATGCAGCTAATCTAGCTCTTTGGGCCTGGGATAAGAAAGCAGACTCCTTGCACGACTTTGTGCCAAATTACCTCAAACGAGTTGAGGCTGAGGAAAATTGGCTTAAGAATCACACCGATTCTGGCGAATCTTACATTAAACGCCTATGATTGAAATCAAACGAATTCAACAGCAACCTGGCCTGGCTCAAGCCATCTACGCTGTCATGGCAGATGTTTACCCAGTCAGTTCTTGGACGCTGGAACAAATCCAAGCAGACCTGTCCCAAGACCAGACTTGGTATGCTCTGGCTTATGATGGGGTAGAAGTGATTGGATTTCTAGCCGTTCAGGAGAATCTCTTTGAAGCAGAAGTCCTGCAAATCGCTGTCAAAGGAGCCTATCAGGGTCAGGGAATTGCGTCAGCCTTGTTTGCAACATTGCCGACAGATAAGGAGATTTTCCTCGAAGTGAGAAAGTCAAATCATCGAGCGCAAGCATTTTACAAGAAAGAAAAGATGGCGGTCATCGCTGAGCGAAAGGCCTACTATCATGACCCAGTCGAGGACGCCATCATCATGAAGAGAGAAGTAGATGAAGGATAGATATATTTTAGCATTTGAGACATCCTGTGATGAGACCAGTGTCGCCGTACTGAAAAACGACGATGAACTCTTGTCCAATGTCATTGCAAGTCAAATTGAGAGTCACAAACGTTTCGGGGGCGTAGTGCCAGAAGTAGCCAGTCGTCACCATGTCGAGGTCATTACAGCCTGCATCGAGGAGGCGTTGGCAGAAGCAGGAATTAGCGAAGAGGACATAACAGCTGTTGCCGTCACCTATGGGCCAGGATTAGTTGGAGCTCTACTAGTTGGTTTGTCAGCTGCCAAGGCCTTTGCTTGGGCTCACGGCCTTCCACTTATCCCTGTTAATCACATGGCGGGTCACCTCATGGCAGCTCAGAGTGTGGAGCCTTTGGAGTTTCCTTTGTTGGCACTCTTGGCCAGCGGAGGACACACCGAGTTGGTCTATGTGTCAGAGGCTGGCGATTACAAGATTGTTGGTGAGACAAGAGATGATGCGGTTGGTGAGGCCTATGATAAGGTCGGTCGTGTCATGGGCTTGACCTATCCAGCAGGTCGCGAAATTGACGAGTTGGCTCATCAAGGTCAGGATGTTTATGACTTCCCTCGTGCCATGATCAAGGAAGACAATCTGGAGTTTTCTTTCTCAGGATTGAAGTCTGCCTTTATCAATCTTCACCACAATGCCGAGCAAAAGGGAGAAACTTTATCCAAGGAAGATTTGTCAGCTTCCTTCCAAGCAGCAGTCATGGATATTCTTATGGCCAAAACCAAGAAGGCCTTGGAAAAATACCCTGTTAAAACCCTTGTCGTGGCAGGTGGCGTGGCAGCCAATAAAGGTCTCAGAGAACGATTGGCAGACGAAATCACAGATGTCAAGGTCATCATCCCGCCTCTGCGCCTTTGTGGAGACAATGCAGGTATGATTGCCTATGCTAGCGTCAGCGAGTGGAATAAAGAAAACTTTGCAGACTTGGACCTTAATGCCAAACCGAGTCTCGCCTTTGATACCATAGAATAAAGAGTCAGCTTGAGGCTGGCTTTTTCACTCGCTGAAGTGTCAGAATATTTTGATAAAAATATAAAAATAATGATATAATATATAAAAATAGGAGGTAGTGAGATGATTGAGAGAATGGAATTGGGAGAATTTTACAAGGAATTGCGGCTGGCGAGGAAACTCAAGCAGTCAGATGTGGCTTGTGAGGGTCTAACAGCTTCTCAGTTATCTAAGTTTGAACTGGGGCAGTCTATGTTGTCTGCGGATAAACTGATTCTAGCTATCCAAGGGATAAATGTAACCTTCGACGAGTTTGGACACAAGCTTAACAATTATCAAGAATCACCACATATGCGATTTGGACGAAAGGTTGTAGATCGCTTTGCCCACCAAGATATAGCTGGCTTAGAGCAACTATTAGAGGAGGTCAAGCAAGGACAAATGGCAGAGACTTATCGTCGTTTGAATGCCATTGTGATTAAAAATGCCATCCATTCCTTAAATAAGGACTATCCGCTAACAGAGGAGGATAGCGAGTTTTTAACTACTTACCTCTATGCTATCGAGTCTTGGACCTGGTTTGAACTCTATATTTTTTGTAATACTATGCCTTTCTTAAGTAATCAAGATCTAATCTTTTTATCCACCTCTTTACTTGAAAAATCAAAGGAATTTAAAGAGTTGGTACACAATCGATTGTATATGAAACAAGGGCTGTTAAATATCATCTCAGAGCTCATGGAGCGCAAACTTTTATCCTATATCCCAATCTTTGAAGACGAGTTGGGGAGCATGCTCCGACCATACGATGTTTTTGAGAAATTACTGTGGCAATTTTTAAAGAAGATGAGCATTTTCATTCAAACCAAGGGAAGCAATCAAAAAGAGATTGAACACTTTATCCAATCTCTGCAAATATTAGAAAATCCACAATTAACAGCTCTTTTTGAACTATGCTTACAGCAATATAAAGAGCTTATCGATTAGTTAGAAATGGGGAAATGATAATAATATCAGCAACAATTGTCAATAATGCTATGATTTGTTTCTTCATTTCATGTCCTCCTACATAATGGTAACCATATTATATCAGTGAAAGAGTCAATTCTATAAAAATCGCAAATGTGAAATTTCTATAAGTAAAAATATCAAATATGCGATTTTCTAAAATGTGGTGATTTCCGTGTTATACTATCTTTGTAAGACATTTGAAGCAAATCCTAGGTCGCAGAAGTGGTTTACAAATAAAAATAATTGAAGGAGTGTAAATATGTTGAATTTACAATTTGCAGAAACAATGGAACTAACAGAAGCGGAGTTAGAGCAGGTTTACGGTGGAAATTTCACTATGGCTTGTGTGGGTGAAAATATTGGTTGTGGTGGTAGTGCTTTGCCTGCTTGGGGAGGTAGAGGTATTAGTCCCAGACCTTATGGGGCATTTGATTGGTCGAATGGGCTGATTGAAGGACTGTTTGGAAAACGTCGTAACTAACATTTAGGAGAAAAAACTATGAAAAGGGAAGAAACGAAATTTTACCTAGGGACCATTTTGGTACTTATGTCTTATTACTTGATTTTTAATTTAGTAGTGAGATTAGAGTTTATGGATCAATTATCAGATTTTGGATTTTATGGGATTCAAATTTTATTGATAATAATTGAAGGAATTGCTGCTACTGTGGTTCTTGTTAAGAGTCAACGTTGGAAAGAGTACGGTCGCTTCCAGTTTCGTTGGTCCTATCTGGGTATCTTCTTTCTTTCCTTTATATTGATGTTTTTGTGGGTAAATATAACGACTCGAATCTTTCCCAACACACAAAATGGTAGTGCTATAAAAGAAACCGTAGCCAATTTGACGGGAATTAGTTATTTTGTGACACGTATTCTCTACGGCAGTCTTATTGCTCCGATAGTTGAGGAATTAGTTTTCCGTGGACTTCTGATGACAGCCCTATCTAAATTTAAAAAATACTATATTGATGTTATCATTTCTTCCACACTCTTTAGTCTCATCCATGTTTTACAATATGGATGGGTGTTAACAGACTTCATCGTTTATGCAGGAGCAGGTCTGCTACTCTGTATGTTCTTTCGTTATACACGTTCAATTTATTGGTCAATGGCCCTTCACATCTTGTGGAATACCTTTTTAATCATCGTCAGTTTACTGGTGTTTGGGTATTAGAAAGATGAAATATGAAAAAGATAATCTTACGCTACTATTTTTTAATAGCTATTCTACTTGTCATTTCTGACCAGTTCTTCATTCGTTTGCTTTTACATAGCGACCTTGCTGCTGGTCTATCTGACTTTGAATATTATCTATCAAGTATGATATTGCATTTTCTTGTGGTTCTGCTTGCTATTATTGTTATGATTCGGTCAGGTAAATGGCAGAAAATTAACAGTCGAAAATTTAGAGGTTCCTATCTTTTTTATTCCTTTTTAGCTCTTCTTGCTTTTGTTATTTGGAATTTCGTCACATTTTATCTTTTCCCATCTACCAAAAATGAAATTGCTTATCAACTGGATGTCCCTACTTTTACAGGAGCTACAGCATTTTTGATGTATTTTTTCTATCCTGTGATTGCAGGTCCCACTTTTGAAGAGATAATTTATCGTGGATTGGTGATGACCGCTCTGGAAAAAGGAAAGAAATGGGGACTGGATGTACTTGGTTCTGCTGCTTTATTTGGGGTCTTGCATATTAGTAGCCATGGTTGGGTTCTGACAGACTTTTTCGTATATATGGGTGGCGGTCTCATATTTGCAGTCTTATTTAGAGTGACAAAGTCCATTTATTGGCCTATTGGACTGCACATAGTCTACAATGGCATTGGTCAAATTTTACCGTTGCTGTAATTTTAGGTGCTCAGCAATATCGGTCTATCCTTGGGGAGAAGTTCCCATTTGAATTCAAAAAGGAGTTGCGATGAAAGTATTTATTCAAAATAGAGATTTTAGGCAATTAACCATCAACCAGTGGATTTCAACGGTTGGGGATACGATTTTTTATCTTGCTTTTTTGAATTATGTGGCAGATGCTTCGTTTGCCCCCTTGGCGATTTTACTCATTACGATTTCAGAGACTGTTCCTCAAGTTCTGCAAATCTTTATGGGAGTTTTGGCTGACTTTCAACATCATCGTGTTCTAAAGTATACGGTTATTAGTTTTGTCAAATTTGTACTCTATGCTATAGTGGCACTTTTGCTTTCAGGGCAGTCCTTTTCCTTGTCGCTCGTATTCTTTATTTGTTTAATGAACCTCTTATCGGATACATTGAGTTACTTTTCAGGAGCCATGCTAACTCCTATTTTTATAAGAATCATTGGGAAAGAACATCTGACAGAAGCTATTGGCTTTAAACAATCAACAGTTAGTTTAGTTCGGACAATCAGTAACATTCTAGGAGGGGTTTTACTAGGAATTCTTTCCATTCAGTTCATTTCCTTGCTAAACGCTCTGACGTTTCTGATAGCATTTGTAGGTATTCTTCTCATAAAAAATGATCTTTTGAAGGTTGAAAAAACAATTAGCTATCAAGAAGGTCTTTCTATAAAATCGTTTTGCCAGCATTTGTTCCAATCATCGAAATTGATCTGGAATATGGATAGAGTAATCTTCATTTTATTTATCGTCTCTATCAGCCAAGCTGTGATCAATGTCACTGTTCCTATTTCGACTCTTTTTTTAAGAAACCAACCGTTTTTGAATTTACAAACTGGTCAATCACTCGCTTTGTTATCAACACTAGAATTGTTAGCACTTATTGTTGGAAGTCTTGTAAGTGGCTATCTGAAAAATATTATTTCTATAAAAACAGCTCTCTACGCCTCAGTCGTCATCCAGTTACTCCTTCTAGTAGGATTTGCCACAGTTCATTTTGGTTTGATTTTGCTTTTCAGCTCCTTGGATGCCTTCATCGCAGGGTTACTCTCTCCTAGATTGCAAGAACTCGTCTTTAAACAAATACCTGAGGAGTCAATGGGAGCGGTTCAATCCTCTATTGGTGCTATTACGGTTGTTTTACCAAGTCTATTCACAATCGTTTTTGTAACGATTGCTACAAGTTTTGGGACCCTAGCGGTCAGCTTTATTCTATTGCTATTACTCTTAACCGCATTTGTCATGCTCTTGAATATTCGTGAGAGCATTTAGTAGGGAACTTTGATTTAACTTTTGTTCATACGGTAAGGCTGGCTTCCCAGTCTTTTTCTTATCTCCAATATCTAATAATAGTCCTTGTTCAATGCCTTGTTACCTTAAATGAAAAAGTAATTTTAGAATCTAACCACGGAATCTGACTCTATCAAAGTTTGTCAATCATAGACTTTTTTTGTATAGTAGAAATATGAAATTTACAAAAATAATCAGTGGTTTGCTTGTTATTGGAGCTTTACTCATGCTTTTATCAGCTTGCCAGAATATCAAAAAGACACAACTGGTCTTGTTTGAATCCCTTTCGTTCGGTATGTCTCCTAAATCTTTTGAAGAAGTATTGGGAAAGGCTAGCGAGGTAGAGGAAGAAAAGGAAATGGCCTATCGCGACACTTGGCGTGCAGAAGACCCTTATTTCTATAAAACAGGCCGCCTTTTCTATCACTATGAACAGATTACTTTGAAAGGCTATACTGGTCAAGCAACCTTTACATTTTCAAAATCACATCGCTTGGAGACAGTAGCGACTTATTTCCCCGTTTCCTCAAAAGTTGAGCAGAAAGCATTGCTCGATACCTTATCCCAGAATGTAAAAACAGAACTTGAAGCTCTTCCAGATTACCAGTCTATGACCACTGATCCGGTAGGACTATACGATGACGGTTATCGCTACAAGGTCAAATTGAAAGGACAACAGTGGGAACTCTGGGTCGATGTCTATCCGACAGAAGATAAATATGCTGAAAAAACTGAAGCCAACAAGTATATGATTCGAGTGGATCAATTTCTCATGTACCCATAAACAGTCAACATTTTTTACAATGTTTACTAGCTTCAAGTTTCAAACTCTAAACTTTTTTCTCTTTTATGAATATGTTATAATAGTCCGTGCTGTGGCTGTGACCTTGAACAGTCTCAAACGAAGAAAATAAGAGGAAAAAGATGAAAGAAAAAGGATTTTGGGAAGGTGTTCAGGCAGCCATGCCGACTGCTCTTGGCTATGTCAGCATTGGTCTAGCTTGTGGGATTATCGGTGCGCCCTATGTGACATCTGTTGAGATGGGCTTGATGAGCCTCTTTGTTTATGCTGGGAGCGCCCAGTTTGCCATGTTGGCATTGATTGCGGTCCAAGCTCCTGTTGTGGCCATTGCCATGACGGTCTTTTTGATTAATTTGCGTCTCTTTTTGTTGAGTCTGCATGCGTCGACCTATTTCCGTCATACTAGTCTCTGGCAAAATATCGGTATGTCTAGCCTCTTGACAGATGAGACTTACGGGGTTTTGATGGGAGAATTAGCCCATACAGACAAGGTCAATCCTATGTGGATGCATGGGAACAATCTCAACAGCTATGTAGCTTGGTTTGTTGGGACAGTTGTTGGGACAGCTCTAGGCGGACTCCTACCAAATCCAGAAATTTTTGGTTTAGATTTTGCCCTTGTGGGAATGTTTATCGGGATTTTTGCTTCGCAGTTCCAGATTATGCAAAGACGGGTTCCTGTACGGAATCTGCTGCGGATCCTAGCCGTTGTTGCGGTGTCTTTCTTTTTGCTCTTGACAGTAGTGTCTCAGTCGCTAGCTGTTCTGTTTGCGACGCTACTTGGTTGTACGATGGGGGTGGTCTTAGATGGTCAGTAAATATCTTTTGTTAGCCGTTATCTTTTCGGGCCTAGTGACTTGGATTCCCCGTATGATTCCCTTCATCTTGGTTAAGTACAAGGGGTTACCAGCTATCGTTGAGCGTTTTTTGAAGTTCTTGCCTGTTTCCATTATCTTTGCCTTGATCCTTTCAAGCGTAGTGACCGGAAAGGCTGGCAGCCTTCCTCAGATCAAATGGCTGGACTTTTTAGCAGTCTTTCCAACGGCTTGGGTAGCCTTTCGCTACCGCAATCTAGTTGGTACGGTTCTTTTTGGAGTAGTCTTGATTGCAGTCTTACGTCTGGTCTTTTAGTCAGCCATAAAAAAAACCTATCACCGAGATAGGTATCATATAATGGCGAAAAAAAATATTTTCTGTTAAGATAGTAAAGTATTCTATTTTGGAGGAAATGACATGAAAAAAATCGTCAAATATTCATCTCTTGCTGCTCTAGGACTTGTTGCCGCAGGTGTACTAGCAGCTTGCTCAGGCGGAGATAAGAAAGATACTGCAACTAGCGAAGCAACATCTGGTAAAAAAGAAATCGTCGTAGCAACTAATGCTACACCAAAACCATTCAACTATGAAGAAAATGGCGAATTGACTGGTTACGAAATTGAAGTGGTTCGCGCTATCTTTAAAGACTCTGACAAGTATGATGTCAAGTTTGAGAAGACAGAGTGGTCAGGAGTCTTTGCAGGACTTGATGCCGACCGTTACAATATGGCTGTTAGCAACATCAGCTACACTAAAGAACGTGCTGAAAAATACCTTTATGCAGCTCCAACTGCTAAAAACCCTAACGTTCTTGTAGTGAAAAAAGATGACCCTAGCATCAAATCGCTTGATGATATCGGTGGAAAATCAACAGAAGTTGTTCAAGGGACAACTTCTGCTAAACAGCTAGAAGACTACAACAAACAACATTCAGATAATCCAACTGTCCTAAAGTATACTAAAGCGGACTTCCAACAAATCATGGGACGCTTGAGCGATGGCCAGTTTGACTACAAGATTTTTGATAAAATCGGTGTTGAAACAGTCATCAAGGACCAAGGTTTGGACAACTTGAAAGTGATCGAACTTCCAAGCGACCAACAACCTTACGTTTACCCACTTCTTGCTAAAGGTCAAGATGAGTTGAAATCATTTGTAGACAAACGTATCCAAGAACTCTACAAAGACGGAACTCTTGAAAAATTGTCTAAACAGTTCTTCGGAGACACGTATCTCCCAGCAGAAGCTGATATTAAATAGTCGTATGAAATCATCCAGTCTGAGAAAGGCGGATGATTTCTCAATTTTTAGGTATATAGTTTCAAACTATATGTCTGCCTATCTAATAACAATTTGCTAAATCAAATAAAGTATGAGATACTATTACGGTATTATTTTTAAAGGAGATAGAATCATGAAAATTAAAAAATGGCTCGGTGTAGCAGCTCTTGCTACAGTCGCAGGTTTGGCTCTTGTAGCTTGCGGAAATTCAGAAAAGAAAGCAGACAACGAAACAGTTGTCAAAATTGCAACAGTTAACCGTAGCGGTTCTGAAGAAGCACGTTGGGATAAAATCCAAGAATTGGTTGAAAAAGATGGAATTAAATTGGAATTCACAGAATTCACAGACTATTCACAACCAAACAAGGCAACTGCTGATGGCGAAGTAGACTTGAATGCTTTCCAACACTACAACTTCTTGAATAACTGGAACAAAGAAAACGGGAAAGACCTTGTAGCGATTGCAGATACCTATATCTCACCAATCCGCCTTTACTCAGGTAAAAATGGGGAAGAAAACAAGTACACCAAAGTGGAAGAAATCCCAGATAACGGTGAAATCGCCGTACCAAACGATGCAACAAACGAAAGCCGTGCGCTTTACTTGCTTCAATCAGCTGGTTTGATCAAATTGGATGTTTCTGGAACTGCACTTGCAACAGTTGCGAACATTACAGAAAATCCAAAGAACTTGAAGATTACTGAATTGGACGCTAGCCAAACAGCACGTTCATTGTCATCAGTTGATGCTGCCGTTGTAAACAATACCTTCGTTACAGAAGCAAAATTGGACTACAAGAAAGCACTCTTCAAAGAACAAGCTGATGAAAACTCAAAACAATGGTACAACATCATTGTTGCGAAAAAAGATTGGGAATCATCACCTAAGGCTGATGCCATCAAGAAAATTATCGCAGCTTACCACACTGATGAAGTGAAAAAAGTTATCGAAGAAACATCAGACGGTTTGGACCAACCAGTTTGGTAATAAGACACAGGGAGGTGGGAGAGAGTTTCCACCTCTTGCTTTTGTATAGAGAGTTGATTTTAAAGAGGCACTTGTGGTCGTTCTGAGGACACAAGTAGGTAGTAGAAAGAGAGAGAAAATGGTTTTTCCTAGCGAACAAGAGCAGATTGAAAAATTTGAGAAGGATCATGTGGCCCAACATTATTTTGAAGTCTTGCGCACCTTGATTTCCAAGAAATCAGTCTTTGCCCAGCAGGTTGGACTCAAGGAAGTCGCAAACTATCTGGGTGAGATTTTCAAGCGTGTAGGGGCTGAAGTGGAGATTGATGAGAGCTACACGGCTCCCTTTGTCATGGCGCATTTCAAGAGTTCGCGTCCGGATGCCAAGACCTTGATCTTCTATAATCACTATGACACCGTGCCAGCAGATGGCGACCAGGTGTGGACAGAGAATCCTTTTACCCTTTCTGTGCGAAATGGCTTTATGTATGGGCGTGGGGTTGACGACGACAAAGGCCACATCACGGCTCGTTTGAGTGCTCTGAGAAAGTATATGCAGCACCATGATGATCTGCCTGTCAATATCAGCTTTATCATGGAAGGGGCAGAGGAGTCTGCTTCCATGGATCTAGATAAGTATTTAGAGAAACACGCAGACAAACTTCGTGGGGCGGACTTGCTAGTCTGGGAGCAAGGGACAAAGAACGCCTTGGAACAGCTGGAAATCTCTGGCGGAAACAAGGGAATTGTAACCTTTGATGCCAAGGTAAAAAGTGCGGATGTGGATATCCACTCGAGTTATGGTGGTGTCGTGGAGTCAGCGTCGTGGTATCTTATCCAGGCCTTAAGTAGCCTGCGAGCTGCTGATGGACGTATCTTGGTAGAAGGCTTGTACGAGGATGTTCAAGAGCCAAATGAACGAGAACTAGCCTTGGTAGATGCCTACGCCCAACGCAATCCTGAGGAAATCAGTCGCATTTATGGCTTGGAATTGCCTCTCTTACAAGAGGAACGTGCAGCCTTTCTAAAACGGTTCTTTTTCGAGCCAGCCCTTAATATCGAAGGGATTCAGTCAGGTTATCAAGGGCAAGGAGTTAAAACGATTTTGCCAGCAGAAGCCAGTGCTAAGCTAGAGGTTCGTTTGGTTCCTGGCCTAGAACCGCATGATGTTCTGGAAAAAATTCGGAAACAGCTAGACAAAAATGGCTTTGATAAGGTAGAATTATACTATACCTTGGGAGAGATGAGCTATCGAAGCGATATGAGCGCACCAGCCATTCTCAATGTGATCGAGTTGGCCAAGAAATTCTATCCACAGGGCGTTTCAGTCTTGCCGACCACAGCGGGGACAGGGCCCATGCATACGGTCTTTGATGCCCTAGAGGTACCAATGGTGGCCTTCGGTCTAGGAAATGCCAATAGCCGAGACCATGGTGGAGATGAAAACGTGCGAATCGCCGATTACTACACCCATATTGAATTAGTAGAGGAGCTGATTAGAAGCTATGAGTAGAGATATTATCAAGTTAGATCAGATTGATGTGACTTTTCACCAAAAGAAGAGAACCATCACAGCGGTCAAGGATGTGACCATTCACATCCAAGAAGGGGATATCTACGGAATTGTTGGATATTCTGGAGCAGGGAAATCAACCCTTGTACGGGTGATTAACCTCTTGCAAAAGCCATCTGCAGGGAAAATTACCATTGACGACGATGTAATCTTTGATGGCAGAGTGACCTTGACAGCAGAGCAGTTGCGCCGTAAGCGTCAAGATATCGGGATGATTTTCCAGCATTTCAACCTGATGAGTCAAAAGACAGCAGAGGAAAATGTAGCCTTTGCCCTCAAACATTCTGGACTCAGCAAGGAAGAAAAGAAAGCCAAAGTAGCTAAGTTGTTGGACTTGGTTGGCTTGGCGGATCGTGCTGAAAACTACCCTTCACAACTATCTGGAGGTCAAAAACAGCGTGTGGCTATTGCGCGCGCCTTGGCCAATGACCCAAAAATCTTGATTTCAGATGAGTCAACTTCTGCCCTTGATCCTAAGACAACCAAGCAGATTTTGGCCTTGTTGCAAGATTTGAACCAAAAATTAGGTTTGACTGTTGTTTTGATTACGCATGAAATGCAGATTGTCAAAGACATTGCTAATCGTGTAGCAGTCATGCAGGATGGTCGTTTGATTGAAGAGGGCAGTGTCCTTGAAATCTTCTCAGATCCTAAACAACCTTTGACACAGGACTTTATCTCAACAGCCACAGGTATTGACGAAGCCATGGTCAAGATTGAGAAGCAAGAAATCGTAGAGCATTTATCTGAGAACAGTATCTTGGTGCAGCTCAAGTATGCAGGGGCTTCAACAGACGAACCACTTTTGAATGAATTGTACAAGCGTTACCAAGTAACGGCCAATATCCTCTATGGAAATATCGAAATTCTCGATGGCACTCCTGTTGGAGAATTGGTTGTGGTCTTGTCAGGTGAAAAAGCAGCACTAGCAGGTGCTCAAGAAGCCATCCGTCAGGCTGGTGTGCAGTTAAAAGTATTGAAGGGAGGACAGTAAGATGGAATCATTGATTCAAACTTATTTACCAAATGTCTACAAAATGGGCTGGGCTGGTCAAGCAGGCTGGGGAACAGCCATCTACCTAACCCTTTATATGACAGTTCTTTCCTTTATCATCGGAGGGTTCTTGGGGCTGGTGGCAGGTCTTTTCCTTGTCTTGACAGCACCAGGTGGTGTCTTGGAAAATAAGGTTATCTTTTGGATTTTAGACAAGATTACCTCTATTTTCCGTGCGGTTCCTTTCATCATCCTCTTGGCAATCATGTCGCCACTTTCTCACTTGATTGTGAAGACGAGTATCGGGCCAAATGCAGCCCTTGTCCCACTTTCTTTTGCGGTCTTTGCCTTCTTTGCCCGTCAGGTGCAGGTGGTCTTGGCTGAGCTAGATGGTGGTGTCATTGAGGCGGCGCAGGCTAGTGGAGCGACATTCTGGGACATCGTGGGTGTTTATCTATCAGAAGGTCTTCCAGATTTGATTCGTGTGACGACTGTGACCTTGATTTCCCTTGTTGGGGAAACAGCTATGGCGGGTGCGGTTGGAGCTGGTGGTATTGGTAATGTAGCCATTGCCTATGGATTCAATCGCTATAATCACGATGTGACCATCTTGGCGACTATCATTATCATCTTGATTATCTTTACAATCCAGTTCTTAGGTGATTTCCTGACCAAGAGATTAAGTCATAAATAATGGAAGGAGTTCGAAGGGACTCCTTTTTGTTTTCTCACCGAAATGCAAGAAGAGTAAAGCTTCTTTTTAGAAATATGCTATAATAAAGAAAGGTCCCTCAATTAGCAAATCAGAAAGTTTGCTGTCGAAGGGATGATAATGTAAAGGAGTTTGACTGGTATGAATTATTTCGAGGGGAATGATTTCTTCCTTCTCTTGTTTGTAGTTTTACTGATTGGTTTTGTGGTAAACTTTTTTGAAAAACGTAAGGACTACTATATTTTGGCGCTCTCCCTCTTATTTGCAGGAGCTATCTATGGTAAGAGTCGAGCGATGATGGTCTATTTACTCTCCTTTATCGTTTACCAGTATTTTCTGGTTTTTCTAGCACAGAGGATAGAGGCAAAGCGGCTGAAACCACTGGTTTTCCTTTCCATTCTTCCTTTGGTAATCCATAAAGTCTTTGCCCTGACTTCTCTGCATTTGTTGGCCTTTATTGGAATTTCTTACATGTCCTTTAAGACCATTCAGATCATGCTAGAAATATCGGATGGCTTGATCAAAGAAAAAATCAGTGTAAAAGATTATCTACAGTTTTTGCTCTTTTTCCCAACAGTTAGTGCTGGTCCAATTGATCGGAGTAGGAGATTTTTAAAAGAGATAAACGAGGTCATGCCCCGAAAAGAGTATCTAGAGTTAGCAGGGGACGGTGTGTATCGTATCGTTCTAGGCCTTCTTTACAAGGTTGTTTTATCAACCTATGTTTACCAGATGTTACTCGCTCTAAATAATACTGGCACAGTCGTTTATTCAATCAAGTATATGTACCTCTATACCTTGTATCTGTTCTTTGACTTTGCAGGCTATAGTCTAATGGCCGTTGGAAGTAGCAACATTCTAGGTATTCAGACACCGATGAACTTTAACAAACCTTTCTTGAGTGTCGATATCAAGGATTTTTGGACCAGATGGCATATCACCTTGTCGACCTGGTTGAGAGATTTTGTATTTTCAAGAGTATTGATGCAGGTTATCAGGAAAAAATGGTTTAAAAATAGACTACACAATGCAACCTATGCCTATATGGTCAATATGTTGGTCATGGGTTTTTGGCATGGTCTTAGTGTTAGCTACATTGTTTATGGTTTTTACCATGGTGTCTTGATGGCTGGATTTGAAGTGTATCAAAAGAAAAGCAATTTTTATAAAAAAAATAAAAACAAAAACTGGTATAAGCTACTAAGTTGGTTTGTGACCATGAATTTGGTTATGATTGGTTTCTTTATCTTTTCAGGTGAACCTTATAAAATCTTGCTTACGATTTTAAAGAGATAAGAGATTGAAAAGAAGTCTGCTAAACCGAAGGGATAGGATAAAACGAGATGATTAAATTAAAAGCATTTTTACTATCGCTTGTGCTCGTAATTGCGACGCTTGCCCTTTTAAATGTGACGTATGTCAAGAAGATTGATGATTATTATAAAGTCAAGGATAACAGTATTCGTTATAGCACCTCGTATGAAAAGTATAAAAGTAGAGATATTTTAACAAGCAATATTACTCCCAATACACTGGTTTTATTGGGGTCATCCGAGTTGGTTGCGACAAAGGATGAAGATTATCATCCCAATAGAATTTTTAATTACAACGATTTCAATATCATGCAGATTGGGACTAGTTATTCTCAAAATATCATTCAAGCCTCTACTTTAGCCTCTATTGAAGGATCTATGAGTAAGCGAAAAGTGGCTATAGTAGAGTCGGTTCAGTGGTTTGAAAAAGATGGGACTCATCAAGATGCTTTTTTGAATAAGGCTTCTCAGGAACATATTTTCCACATGCTAGATAATGACAAGATTAGTAAGGAAACGAAAGAAAAACTAATCAATCGCATTATCGAGATTACCAAGGGGAACAAGCAACAAAATGACATCTACAAAAAATACAAAAGTTATTTCATAGATGGAAAAGGAACCATTGTTGATAAAAAACTATTAGAGTTAGATAACGCGATGTATTCCTTTAAGCTCAAACGAAAATTTTATGAAAATCATGAGAAATCAGATTATCCCTCATCAGGAGACAAAACCCCAGACTATGATTGGCAGAAGATGACGGATCAGTTTGTGGAAGAGGTCAAAAAGAAAACAGACAATAATGACTATGCTGTTGATAATAACTACTACAATACTTACTTAAAAGACCGCTATGCATCACTGAAAGATTCTAATAAAGATTTGAGCTACCTGGAGTCACCAGAGTATTCAGATATGGAACTCTTCTTGACAGTTGCCAAAGAATTGGGCATTGAAGTTGAGGTTATTATTTTCCCAGTAAACGGGAAATGGAATGACTACACTGGTGTCTCAAGAGAGATGCGAGAAAAAACTTATAAAAAAATAGAAGATGTCGCAAAAAGCCATGGTGCAACCGTATTAAACTATGGAAACAGAGAGTATGATGATTACTTTTTATTTGACGTGATGCACGTTGGGGTGAAAGGATGGATGGAAGTTGAAAAAGAACTTTACAAATTTGCAAACCAAGCTAACTAACACACATCGTTTAATCTTGTGGACACTATTTTTCTATACGGTTATCTTGAGCATCGTGATTTACTGTTTTGTGACCGATTTTTCGAATATTCAAGAATTTATCTATAGTGAATTCTAAGATTGTATACAAAAAGGCCCTGGAACTAGGCATTGCTAGTCTTCAGGGCCTTTAACTTATATTTTATCAGCAATTTTTTGACTTAGAAATTGCCCAACCACAGCCCCAATCAAGGCACCTAGAAGGATGCTCGAAACAAAGAGAAGGATTTTGTCCAACTCTGGAGCGACCATGATACGGTCAATGTATTCTTGGGATTTTCCACGTGCAAGTAAGGTGGCCATGTAAGCTTTGGGACGGATCCACATGAGGAGGATAGGACCACTTGTGCTAAAAGCAAAGATTAGGAAGGAGAGGGTGTTTTTGATTCGGTCTTTGTAGTTTCCGAGACGAGCGATGGCATCTGCTGCAAGACCACAGGCGAGTCCTGGGAGAAGGGCACCAGCGCCATGCTTGCTAGCTAGGAAGAAAAGTGCCATAAAAAGTCCTAGAATGGTGATAGCGCCAAAACGAGGGACCTTCGTCAAAAGAAGCATGTAGACACTGCCACCGACAAGGGCAGAAAAGGCAGGCGCATAGAACATATTGCCTGTTTGATCGACCAGGTGTCCTAGGAAGACTCCAATCCCTACACAGAGAAAGTAGAGGACGGCGGCCAAGAGTGTGGTTAAGATATTTTTCTTCATGAGAATCTCCTTGATGCGAATTAACAAAACCCATTGTATCACGCTTTTTGAGGATTGTAAATGGGAGTTCTATATTTTTGAAAACGCTTGAAATATGATATAATAGTTACATCGTTAGTTTAAGGAGAGTAGCATGGGAAAATTTCTAGAATTCGTCTTTAATCGAATCTTTTTGGGAATGATGGCGACGGCTTATTTCTGGCTATTAACACTAGCAGGAGGAATGGTCTTTGGTTTGGCACCAGCTAGTGCCACTCTGATGAGTTTGTATGCGGAGCATGGTTATACCTATCGAGCCTACCATTTGAAGGAAGCTTGGGAATTGTATAAGAGCAATTTTGTCAAGAGCAACCTGGCTTTCTATAGTTTTGTGTTTGTGGATCTTGTCCTAGTTTATGGTTTGTATCTTCTAGTTCAATTGCCACACCAGACGATTTTCCACCTCTTGGTGACCTTTCTCAATGTCCTTGTAGTTGCTCTTGTCTTTCTAGCCTATACTGTTTCCTTGAAACTTCAGGTGTACTTTGATTTATCCTACCAAAACACTTTGAAACTGTCCCTTATCGGGATTTTCATGAGCTTACCTGCGATTGCCAAGGTTTTACTCGGGACGACTCTCCTTGTAGGAGTTGGTTATTATATGCCTGCCTTGCTCTTTTTTGTAGGAATTGGAATGTGGCATTTCTTTATCAGTGATATGTTGGAACCTATTTATGAAAGTATCCATGAAAAATTGGCGACAAAATAGAATGAAGCAGTTTTGGCTTCACTCTCTTTTACGGATTTATAGTTTGGTTATGATTGTGATCATTGCCAGTTTTGCGATTATGCTCTCGTATGCTGACTGGGATTCACGTGAGAAAGAGGCCCAACGGGTTGCAGAACGTGTGACTACTCGGACAGTGAGTGAAGTGGAATATTATCATAGAGAATCAACCCAACTCGCTCAGTCTTTGGTTGAAAATCAAGCCCGAATTGAAGGGATTTACAAGTATTTCAGTCTTAGCACCCCAGACTATTTCTATTGGCAATTAGAGCGTAAAACTTCGCCTTATATTTCTGTATCCTTGTATGAAAATATTGATAATATCTATGTTCGGAATGATTTTGTGACTGGAGTGGCTATTGTCCTTCAGGACTATAAGGAAGTGTATGTTTCGACTAGAGAAAAACGCAGCGGAGAGAAAGTTCCTGCGGAGGATTTTAAGCCGACATCCAACAGTTTTGCCATTCCTGTTTCCGATCCTGTGTCTGACAAGGATTTAGGAGTGATCTATATCTCCTTATCGCCAGATGTTCTCCATGGAGCTATTGACAATACAAGGGGCCATATCCCGATGGCTGTAACAGTGACTTCGCCTTTTGAGACCGAGATGTTCCATATTGGAGAGAAGGTATCAGCCGAGAGGGAGAACTGGTTTGTAGGTGTCACCTCTCACGGTTATCAGGTTCGAGCTGCTGTTCCTAAAAATTTTGTTCTTACTGGAACTTTGACGAGTTCAGCTGTCATTATTGGGCTAAGTATTCTCTTTATCATCATTTTGTATGTGACTCTTAGACAGACTTTCTCAAATTACCAAAAACAGGTCGTAGATCTAGTAGATTCGATCGAGGTGATTGCTCAAGGAGAAGAAGGGCTTCGAATTGATACCTCTGAAAAAGACCAAGAGTTGCTTCTCATTGCAGAAACAACCAATGATATGTTGGATCGCCTGGAAAAAAATATCCACGATATCTATCAGCTAGAGCTCAGTCAAAAAGATGCCAATATGCGAGCCCTACAAGCTCAAATCAATCCGCATTTTATGTATAATACATTGGAATTTCTTCGCATGTATGCCGTCATGCAAAGCCAGGATGAACTGGCAGATATTATCTATGAATTTAGTAGCTTGTTACGCAACAATATCTCTGACGAGCGGGAAACGACGTTGAAGCAGGAGTTGGAATTCTGCCGAAAATATAGCTATCTCTGTATGGTGCGTTATCCTAAATCCATTGCCTATGGTTTCAAGATTGCACCAGAATTGGAAGAAATGAGGATCCCAAAATTTACACTCCAACCATTAGTAGAAAACTACTTTGCCCATGGTGTTGACCATCGCAGAACAGATAATGTCATCAGTATCAAAGCCTTGAAGGGTCAAGGATTCGTTGAAATCTTAGTAGTAGACAATGGTCGAGGAATGTCCTCTGAGAAACTAGCTAGCTTGCAAGAAAAATTAACTCAGCGAAGTTTTGAACACGAAGCAAGCTACAGTGGAGAGCGGCAATCAATTGGAATAGTGAATGTACACGAACGCTTTGTTCTCTACTTTGGGGATCGCTACCAAATCAGTGTAGAGTCAGCTGAGCAAGAAGGTGTTCGTTACCATATCACTATCCAGGATGAATAGAAAGGGTAGAAATGTATAAAGTTTTATTAGTAGACGATGAGTACATGGTGACAGAGGGGCTCAAGCGATTAATCCCCTTTGAAAAATGGGATATGCAAGTCGTCGCGACAGCTAATCACGCAGATGATGCTTTGGATTACGTCAAGAAAAATCCAGTAGATGTGGTCATTTCCGATGTCAACATGCCAGATAAGACCGGACTTGAAATGATTAGGGAAATGAAAGAGCTACTTCCAGATACCTATTATATCTTGCTGTCTGGTTATCAGGAGTTTGACTACGTCAAAAAAGCCATGAACCTTAGTGTCGTGGATTATCTGGTCAAGCCAGTAGACAAGGTAGAGTTGGGCAATTTATTAGAAAAAATAGCGCAACAGCTTCAGGAAAAGGTGGAGCAAAGTCAGACCCTCAGTCAAGAATTGGATGAGACAGGATTTACGAACTACCTGTCAGGTAAAGACAGCTGGTGGATAGGACTTTCAAAGGAAAAGCAGGGGTCTTTTACCATTCCTTACTATGTTTTGGGGCAAGACTGGCAGATTTTCATCTCTGATCAGCCACTAGATGGCATCGTCGTGACACCATTTGAAGCACCCTACCAGCAGTCCTTTGAGAATTGGAAGATTAATGCTGAAAAAGCCCTCTTCTACGGTTCAGTTAATCTAGAAAAATCCGAGAGTTTATTTGCCTATTACGAGCCGATTTATCGGGTGATTATCCAAGGGAATATCAATCAAATCATCGAAGAATTAACCCTACTAGAGAAGGTTGTTTTGGAGAATACTCCGCGAGTGGCCATCACGAAGCAACTTTTCACTCAGTTTGTCATGGACGTCTTTCATTTGTTTGAACACCTAAAAGCAGATGATATGACCGAGATTGTCAAAGCCATCCATGCCATTAACTCCTTTGAAGAATTGGTTGCCTATATCAAAGAAACCTTGACCAAGTTCTTTGGCCAGTACCGCATGAATGAAAATGTGGTGAGCGTTCTGGAGGTGATTGGGCGTGATTATCAGAAAGAGCTCTCGCTTAAGGATATCAGCAAGGATCTCTTTATCAATCCTGTCTATCTCGGTCAGCTAATCAAGAGAGAAACCAACTCAACCTTTGCGGAATTGCTCAATAAACAGCGAATTAAGGCGGCGCAACAACTCTTACTTTCAACCAGTGATAGTATCGAAGATATTTGCTATGCAGTTGGCTACAGTAATGTTGGATATTTCTACAAGGTTTTCCGTAAATTGTGCGGAAAATCACCGAAAGCCTATCGTAAACAAGTTGAAACCAGCTTGTAAAAGTTGTATTCCTGTACAAAAAATGCTATAATGTTCAAAATATCTTATGGAGGAAAACATGAAAAAGAATCCTATTTATCTTTGGGTTTTGTTAGTCCTATCAGCCCTCATTTCGGCTATGTCATTATTTGGAATCTTGAGTCCATTGCCAAGTAAAGATGCTCTTCGTGCTAGCCTGGCGAATAGCGGGACGCTTACTGCCCAGCAATTAGAAGACACGGTCAACTATACTTACAAAGTGTCAGAATCCTCTCACTCTATTTTTAATATGTTGTTGATTGTTTTATCTGCAATTTTAGTTGTAGTAGCCTTTGTATTTCTCGTACGTAAAAACGTACAATTCGCAAACTATACTTATGTTGGCTATGTTTTACTAGCTATTGTTGGTTTGGTTTATAGCTATATGAACGTTCAAGATGCGGTTCAATTAATCAAAGATAGTGCCCTCGGCTTAGGAATGGGAGCATTAGCAAAAGGGACGAATATTTTGTTCATCATCATCAATATTCTCTTTTTAGCCTTAGTCTTTTACAAGATGTGGCGCCAACAAAAGGACTTGTCTGAGGAAGTTGAAGCAGAAGAAGCTGCCTAAGTATTGACAAAAAAGAACTATCAAGTTACAATTTTGGTAGTTCTTTTTATATCGTAAACATAAAAATCGAGGTCAACATGAAAAAAATATCCTTAGTGTATATCAGTCTGAGTGGGAATACAGAAAGTTTTGTAAGCCGACTCAAGGACTATCTCTTGTCCCAGTACGAAGGGATTGAGGTCCAAAAAATCCATATCAAGGACCTAGTCAAGGAAGGTCAAGAATTTTTTGAAATGGAACATCCCTATATCGCTTTCTTGCCGACCTATCTAGAAGGTGGGAATGGTGTCGATAACGGCGATGTCGAGATTTTAACAACTCCACTGGGCGACTTTATCGCCTATGGGGACAATGCTAGTAAGTGTTTTGGGGTAGTCGGTTCTGGTAATCGTAATTTTAACAATCAATACTGTCTGACAGCCAAGCAGTATAGTCAGCGCTTTGGTTTCCCAGTTTTGGCTGATTTTGAAATGCGTGGTATGCTGGGAGATATTAAAAAGGTCGCAGCAATCATTGCAGATTTGTATGAGTTAGAAACAGAAAAATAAAGTAGTACTGAAGGGCAGTTGAGATTTTCAACTGCTTTTTGTGTATACAAAAAGCACCCCGTAAGGGTGCCATTATAAACTATCCTGCTTTTCCGATAGCAAGTGCATAGATAAAGAAGATAGCGAAGCCAAAGAGGAAAATCAATCCTGCGATAGCGAGGAGTTTTAGCCAAGAAGGAAGATTTTTATTTTCACGTGTCACCAATACATAGTTCAAAAGAGCGAAGAATGGTGTTGTCAGGAAAGAACCAATCATGGCAAAGCGAAGCATGGTTGATACTTGACCAGCAAAGAACTTGATGATGATGATACCGATAACAGCTGTGAGGGTCATCCAGATGTTCAAAGATTTGCTATCATCCTCTTTTTGACTTAACAAGAGTCGTAGGGAAACCTGATTAACGCGGGAATAGCCATCGATAACAGTAATGACTGTTCCAAAGATACAGAGAAAGGCGATGAAGGTGATCAAATAACGGGACCATTCTCCAAGGACAGAGGCATACATACCTACAAATTGAGAAATGTACTTGGCTGAAGCGGCTTCAACTGCCTGCCCGGTAGGATATTGAATAAGTGCTCCAAGTGCCACGAAGAATACAGCGAGGATAGCAGTTCCAATGTAACCAACGTTAAAGTCGAAAAGAGCGTCTTCTGTATTAAAGTTGACGGTCTTTTTCTTTTCAGCAGACCAGAGTGAATTGATGGCTGAAATTTCAATAGGAGCAGGCATCCACCCTAAGAGGGAAACGATAAAAGGGAGGGCCGCCATTTGCCAAGGTGTCTTTTCGACAAAATCAGAGCTGTATTCGGGATGCTTAATTGCCGCAATGATAACTGCAAGAACAGTTGCGATGGTCAAAGCAGACATGATCCATTTTGCCATACCATCCAATAGTTTATAGCCACCAAAGAGTAGCATGGCCCAAATGACTGCAACAAGGATAAGGGACCATTGAGTGATGCTAAGCCCAATCATTGGGAAGGCGCTAGCGATGATGGCTGAGCAAAGGATAGCGACTCCAGCTGTGTTGACCATGGCAGAGAAGACATTGAGGACAAAGAAAATCCAGAGATAGAGTCTCCCTTTTTCGGCGTAGCCTTCGACCAAGGTTTTACCAGTGTCGGCAGTATATTCGGCACCAAAACGGAAAAATGGATATTTAAAAACATTGGCCAAGATAACCAAGAGGAGTAGTGACCACCCATAAGAACCACCAGCTTGAGTAGAGGATACGATATGAGAACCTCCAACGGCTGCAGAAGCCATTAGAATTCCTGGCCCCATTGCCTTTAGTTTGCTTGCCCAGGTTGACTGATTTGATAACGTAACTTGTGACATAATAAACACTCCTATTTTTGAATTTTCAGAATAATCTGAATAGATAGCTACTATTCTACAAAAAACTTAAAAGAAATGCAAGGCCATTTTGAAAAAATATAGAAAATTACAGAAAAATTTTACATGCATTAATGAAATTTCTCCAAGGGGAATATGGTAAGCCTAAAAAATCCGAGAAGAAAGCTTCTCGGATTTCGGTTATTTCAATTGATCTGTGACGTCTTTTGAGAGCAACATTCCCAGATGGTAAGTTTTATTGATATGTGCAATGACATCATTGATATTTTCAGTCGTGTGAATTTTCTCTTTGATGTCAGACCTAAATGTCTCGTCCTTCAAGAGTTGCTCTTGGTAGAGTCTTTGAAGTCTCTCCTTCTCGTACTTATTGAGCAGAAAAAGGAAAACCAAGCTAAGTACAACGAGGATATAAGCATATTGGCTCATAAGGAATCTCCCAGTGTGATAAAGAAATAGTAAAAGTGAATAAATTATTTCATTGAACAGCTACAATGGCGAACACAATATAAATGTTATATTGCCTCAACCTTTCAGATTGCTTTGCAATTAAGTGATCTGAAAGATTACATACAATCAATATGATTTGATTGACCAATTTAGTGAGGTGTTTAGGCAAGTGTCTCTGGTTACGACGTAAAGAAACATAAATCGACAATATTTATGTTTCTTTACTAGTGAAGCAGTTAGCTAGTCCGCATATAGCGGCTAGCGTCTAACAATTAGGAACTTTAGTTCCAATTGCTAGTACTGAATCACATCTTCTCTGGTGCTTCTACTCCGAGCAAACGAAGAGCTTCTTTGAGGACCACTGCGGTTGCGTAGCTGAGGGCTAGACGACTGTCACGCTCAGGACTTTCATCTAGGATACGTGTATGTGCATAATATTTGTTAAATGCTTGAGCCAAACTAATCGCAAATTTCGCAATGATAGAAGGTTCAAAGTTATCTGCTGCACGATTGATAATACGTGGAAAGTCTTGGAGTAGTTTAATGATTTCCCAGCTTTCAGCATCATTCAGGCTGTAGTTGCTAGCTGTATCTGGCTTGAAATCGGCTTTGCGCAAGATAGATTGGATACGAGCGTAGGCGTATTGAACGTAAGGTCCAGTTTCCCCTTCAAAGGATACCATAGCTTCAAGGTCGAAGTCATATCCATTTGTACGGTCGGTCTTAAGATCATAGAACTTGATAGCCCCAACTCCAACAGCGTGGGCAACCTGGTCTTTATTTTCTAACTCAGGATTTTTCGCTTCGATTTGGGCCTTGGCACGACTAACAGCCTCTGCAATAGTAGGCTCTAGCAAGATGACATTTCCTTTACGAGTAGAGAGTTTTTTCCCTTCTTTTGTTACCAATCCAAACGGAATATGGACAATGTCTTGGCTCCAATCGTAGCCCATCTCTTGTAGTACTGCCTTGAGTTGTTTGAAGTGGGCAGATTGCTCTTGACCAACAACATAGATGGATTTTGCAAATTGGTATTCGTTTTTACGGTAAAGAGCTGCAGCCAAGTCTCGTGTGATATAGAGAGTTGCACCATCAGATTTTTTGATAAGGGCTGGATGTTCAATTCCATATTTCTCAAGATTGACAACTTGAGCCCCTTCTGACTCAACAAGAAGTCCTTTTTCAGCGAGAATATCTACAACAGCATCCATCTTATCGTTGTAGAAGGCTTCTCCGTTGTAGCTGTCAAATTCGACTTGTAATTCATTGTAAAGGCGGTTGAATTCCACTAAACTTTCATCACGGAACCATTGCCAGAGAGCGAGGGCTTCCTCATCTCCATTCTCCAGTTTACGGAACCATTCGCGTGCTTCTTCATCCAAGCTAGGGTCTTTTTCAGCTTCAGCATTGATGCGAACGTAGAGTTTAAGAAGTTCATCGATTGGATGCGCTTTAACGGCTTCCTCATTTCCCCATTTCTTGTAGGCAACGATCAACATTCCAAACTGTTTGCCCCAGTCTCCTAGGTGGTTGACCTTGACCGTTTGATAGCCGATTTTTTGGAAAATATGTGACAAGCTATCCCCGATAACCGTTGAACGCAAGTGCCCAATAGAGAATGGTTTTGCGATATTGGGACTAGACATATCGATAACAACATTTTCTCGATTACCAATATGTTGGTCGGCATAGTGCTCTTTCTCAGTGATAACATCCTGTAATACCTGAGCCGAAATAGCACTTTTATCAAGGAAAAAGTTAACGTAAGGTCCAGTAGCCACAACCTTTTCAAAGGCTTGACTATTGATTTTTTCAGCAATATCTGCTGCAATCATTTGCGGAGCTTTACGCTCGACCTTTGCTAGAGAAAAGGCAGGGAAGGCGATGTCTCCCATTTCTGAGTTTTTAGGTGTTTCCAGTAAATTTAAAATAGCCTCTTGATCCAGGCTATCAATGACGCTAGCCAACTCGCTAGCAATCAATTCTTTTGTATTCATAAGGGCTCCTTTTGGGCTTTTTTACTATTTTAACACAATTTACTACATTTTTTGAGAAAGAAAAGAATTTTTTTGAATTATCTATTTTTTTTGGTATAATGTAGTTATAAAATAAATGTAAAATTTATTATAAATATTCACTTAAGAGGATAATATGAGAAAAAGAGAACGGCATCAATTGATTAAAAAGATGATCACCGAAGAGAAACTTGGGACACAAAAAGAGATTCAAGATCATTTAGAAGCTCGTAATGTTTATGTGACACAAACGACTTTGTCGCGTGATTTGCGTGAAATCGGCTTGACCAAGGTTAAGAAAAATGATATGGTGTATTATGTACTAGCAAATGAGACAGATAAGATTGATTTAGTTGAGTTTTTGTCTCATCATTTAGAAGGAGTTGCAAGAGCTGAGTTCACCTTGGTACTTCATACCAAACTTGGAGAAGCTGCAGTCTTAGCAAACATTGTAGATGCAAACAAGGATGAATGGATTTTAGGAACGGTTGCTGGTGCTAATACCTTATTGGTTATTTGTCGAGACCAGCACGTTGCCAAGCTGATGGAAGATCGTTTGCTAGATTTGATGAAAGATAAATAAGGTCTTGGGAGTTGCTCTCAAGACTTATTTTTAGCAAGGAGAGACGGAAAATGGCAACAGAAAAGCTATCACCCGGTATGCAGCAGTATGTGGATATAAAAAAACAATACCCAGATGCTTTTTTGCTTTTTCGAATGGGTGATTTTTACGAGTTGTTCTATGAAGATGCAATTAATGCAGCGCAAATTTTGGAAATTTCCTTAACAAGTCGGAATAAAAATGCAGAAAATCCGATACCCATGGCGGGCGTCCCCTATCATTCTGCCCAACAGTATATCGATGTTCTGATTGAGCAGGGCTATAAGGTAGCCATAGCCGAACAGATGGAAGATCCCAAACAAGCGGTTGGTGTTGTCAAGCGAGAGGTGGTTCAGGTCATCACACCTGGAACGGTCGTCGATAGCAGTAAGCCGGATAGTCAGAATAATTTCTTGGTTGCCTTAGATCGTGATGGCAATCAGTTTGGTCTAGCTTATATGGACCTGGTGACCGGTGATTTTTATGTGACAGGTCTATTAGATTTTACGCTAGTTTGTGGGGAAATCCGTAACCTCAAGGCTCGAGAAGTGGTGCTGGGGTATGACTTGTCTGAGGAAGAAGAACAAATCCTCAGCCGTCAGATGAATCTGGTACTTTCTTATGAGAAGGATGGCTTTGAGGACCTTCATTTACTGGATCCACGGCTGGTAGCTGTGGAGCAAGCAGCAGCTAGTAAGCTGCTCCAGTATGTTCACCGGACCCAGATGCGGGAATTGAATCACCTCAAACCAGTTATCCGCTATGAAATCAAAGATTTCTTGCAGATGGACTATGCGACCAAGACCAGTCTGGATTTGGTTGAGAATGCCCGTTCAGGTAAGAAGCAAGGCAGTCTTTTCTGGCTTTTAGATGAAACCAAAACGGCTATGGGTATGCGGCTCTTACGTTCTTGGATTCATCGTCCTTTGATTGATAAGAAGCGAATCGTCCAGCGTCAAGAGGTGGTGCAGGTCTTTCTTGACCACTTCTTTGAGCGCAGTGATTTGACAGACAGTCTCAAGGGTGTTTATGACATCGAACGCTTGGCTAGTCGGGTTTCTTTTGGCAAGACCAATCCCAAGGATCTCTTGCAGTTAGCGACCACCTTGTCCAGTGTACCACGGATTCGTGCGATTTTAGAAGGCATGGAGCAGCCTGCTCTAGCCTATCTTATCGAACAGTTAGATGCCATCCCTGAGTTGGAGAGCTTGATTAGTGCTGCCATTGCTCCTGAAGCTCCTCACGTGATTACGGAAGGTGGCATTATCCGTACGGGATTTGATGAGACCTTAGACAAGTACCGTCGTGTGCTTAGAGAAGGAACTAGCTGGATTGCTGAGATTGAGGCTAAGGAGAGAGAAAACTCTGGCATTAGCACGCTTAAGATTGACTACAATAAAAAAGATGGCTACTATTTCCATGTGACCAATTCGCAACTGGGGAATGTGCCTGCCCACTTTTTCCGAAAGGCAACGCTGAAAAACTCAGAACGCTTTGGTACTGAGGAATTAGCCCGTATCGAGGGGGATATGTTGGAGGCGCGTGAGAAGTCAGCCAACCTAGAGTATGAAATCTTTATGCGCATCCGTGAGGAAGTCAGCAAGTACATCCAGCGTTTGCAGGCTTTAGCCCAAGGAATTGCAACGGTTGATGTCTTGCAAAGTCTGGCGGTTGTGGCTGAAACCCAGCATTTGATCCGACCTGAGTTTGGGGATGATTCACAAATCGATATCCAAAAGGGACGACATGCTGTCGTTGAAAAGGTTATGGGAGCTCAGACCTATATTCCTAACACTATTCAGATGGCAGAAGATACGAGTATTCAGCTAATCACAGGGCCAAACATGAGTGGGAAGTCTACCTACATGCGTCAGCTAGCCATAACAGCGGTTATGGCCCAGCTAGGCTCGTATGTGCCAGCAGAAAGTGCGCATTTGCCGATTTTTGATGCCATCTTTACCCGCATCGGAGCAGCCGATGATTTGGTTTCAGGTCAATCAACCTTCATGGTAGAGATGATGGAGGCCAACAATGCCATTTCGCATGCGACCAAGGATTCCTTGATTCTCTTTGATGAGTTAGGACGGGGAACAGCGACTTATGATGGGATGGCTCTTGCCCAATCCATTATCGAATACATCCATGAGCATATCGGAGCCAAGACCCTTTTTGCGACCCACTATCATGAGTTGACCAGTCTGGGGTCTAGCCTGGAACACTTGGTCAATGTTCACGTGGCAACCTTGGAGCAGGATGGGCAGGTCACCTTCCTTCACAAGATCGAACCAGGACCAGCTGACAAATCCTACGGTATCCATGTTGCTAAGATTGCTGGTTTACCAGTAGAACTTTTAGCAAGGGCGGATAAGATTTTGACACAACTGGAGAGTCAAGGGGGAGGAAGTCCTGCTCCGATGAGACAAACAAGTACTGTCACAGAGCAGATGTCACTCTTTGATGCGCCTGAAGATCATCCTATTCTAGCAGAATTAGCTGAACTGGATGTTTACAATATGACACCTATGCAGGCTATGAATGTCTTAGTCGAGCTCAAACAAAAGTTATAAAAAGAATCCCACTCGCGCCTTTGTGAGTGGGATTTCTCTATTACTTTTTATGGGCCAAGAGTTGATTGATGTGGTCTACTTTTTTAGCTTCTCTTTTATAGAGAATAGTCCAGATGATAAGGTAGACAATCGCAAACTCTGGAATGAGCTGGAGATAGAAGGTCCAGTGGAAGGGGAACCAACCAGCTAGAGTTGCTAGTGGAACAAAGCCAGCTAGCATGAGGAAGAAATGGGAAAGTGTGGCACGGAGCAGGCTCCAGTCACGGCTGAATAAGCGACTGCCAAAGCTAAAGAGAACGCCGATAGCTGACCAGATGATCATACAGTAGAGTAAGACCAGAGCACCGTGAACCTGATGTTGAACCATCACTTGGCCAATGAGAGACTCGGGACTCAGTGGGGCATAGGTATTTGGTGCATAAATGAGTGAAAAGAGGATGGAGAGGATGAGGCCGATAAGAACACCAGCGGCTGCATCGTGAAAGATTTGTTTTTTCATAGTTCTAATTTCTCCTTGATGGTTTTTAGGTAACGGCGTGAAGAGTAGGTGAAGCTTTCGTTTTTTAAGAAAATTTCAACCAGACCGTTGGGCGTGAGCCTGAGATGAGAGATGGAGTCGATATTGACGATTTCAGATTGGGAAATTTGGATAAAAGTTGTCGGCAGAATTTCAAGAACCTGATAGAGTCGTAAATCAATGGTATAGGTCTGAGATGCAGTTTCTGCTAGAACCTTGCGATTCTCGATATAGAAGCGTTGTATCTTACCAATCTTAACTAGATAGACCTGATCATCAATCTTTCCTTTGATTGTTTCTTTTTGGTCAAGATTTTCTGCGAACTCGATGACTTTCTGGACTTTTTCGGTCGGCTGAGGAGTTTGGACAATCAGCTTTTCTTCCTCGTAAGTCTCCTTAATCTGTAGTTCTACTTTCATAAATTTCTCTCCTTGTTTTTCATACAAAATTGTGATCACTTCTTGTACACCTTTATTAAACACTATTTTACGACCTCTGGCAAGAGCTTTTGCCTATGTGGAGAGATTTGGAGTCTATGTGGTATTTGCTTTTTCTGATAGTATCTGAAATATGGTATAATAGCACTAATCAATTTCTAGGAAAATAGATACAGAAAGGGGCTGAAAGATGTCTCATATTATTGAATTGCCAGAGGTGCTGGCAAACCAGATCGCGGCAGGGGAGGTTATCGAACGTCCTGCCAGTGTAGTCAAAGAGTTGGTAGAAAATGCCATTGACGCGGGTTCTAGCCAGATCATCATTGAGATTGAAGAAGCTGGTCTCAAGAAGATTCAAATCACAGATAATGGTCATGGAATTGCCCACGATGAGGTGGAGTTAGCCTTGCGTCGACATGCGACCAGTAAGATAAAAAATCAAGCAGACCTCTTTCGGATTCGGACGCTTGGTTTTCGTGGTGAAGCCTTGCCCTCTATCGCTTCTGTCAGTGTCTTGACTCTGTTGACAGCGGTGGATGGTGCGAGTCATGGGACCAAGCTCGTTGCGCGTGGGGGAGAAGTTGAGGAAGTCATCCCAGCGACTAGTCCTGTGGGGACCAAAGTTTGTGTGGAGGACCTCTTTTTCAACACACCTGCCCGCCTCAAGTATATGAAGAGCCAGCAAGCGGAGCTGTCCCATATCATTGATATTGTCAACCGTCTGGGCTTGGCCCATCCTGAGATTTCCTTCAGTTTGATTAGTGATGGTAAGGAAATGACGCGGACGGCAGGGACTGGTCAACTGCGTCAAGCCATCGCAGGGATTTACGGTTTGGTGAGTGCTAAGAAGATGATTGAAATTGAGAATTCGGATCTAGACTTTGAAATTTCAGGATTTGTGTCTTTGCCTGAGTTAACCCGAGCCAACCGCAACTATATCAGCCTCTTCATCAATGGCCGTTATATCAAGAACTTTCTACTAAATCGTGCTATTCTTGACGGTTATGGAAGCAAGCTCATGGTGGGACGTTTTCCACTGGCTGTCATTCACATCCATATCGATCCTTATCTGGCTGATGTCAATGTGCATCCGACTAAGCAAGAGGTGCGGATTTCTAAGGAAAGAGAACTAATGGCGCTGCTTTCAGAGGCCATTTCTAATAGTCTCAAAGAGCAAGCCCTGATCCCAGATGCTTTGGAAAATCTTGCCAAGTCGACCGTGCGTAATCGTCAAAAGGTAGAGCAGACCATTCTCCCACTCAAAGAAAATACGCTTTACTATGAAAAAGCAGAGCTATCAAGACCCAGCCGAGCTGAGGTGGCTGATTATCAAGTAGAATTGACTGATGAAGGACAGGACTTAACCTTGTTTGCCAAGGAAACCTTGGACCAGCTAACCAAGCCCGCAAAACTGCATTTTGCAGAGAGAAAGCCTGCTAACTATGATCAACTAGACCATCCTGAGTTAGACCTGGCTAGTCTCGATAAGGCCTATGATAAGCTGGAGCGAGAAGAATCATCCAGCTTCCCAGAGTTAGAATTTTTCGGACAAATGCATGGCACTTATCTTTTTGCCCAAGGGCGAGATGGACTCTACATCATAGACCAGCACGCGGCGCAGGAACGAGTTAAGTACGAGGAATACCGAGAAAGTATTGGCAATGTTGACCAGAGTCAGCAACAACTCCTAGTGCCCTACATCTTTGAATTCCCAGCGGATGATTCCCTCCGTCTCAGGGGAAGAATGGCGCTTTTGGAGGAAGTGGGCGTCTTTTTGGCAGAGTACGGAGAAAATCAATTTATCCTACGTGAACATCCTATTTGGATGGCAGAGGAAGAAATCGAGTCTGGTATCTATGAAATGTGTGATATGCTGCTCTTGACCAAGGAAGTTTCGATCAAGAAATACCGAGCAGAGCTAGCCATCATGATGTCCTGCAAGCGGTCTATCAAGGCCAACCATCGTATCGATGACCACTCAGCCAGACAGCTCCTTTATCAGCTTTCTCAGTGTGACAATCCCTATAACTGTCCTCATGGACGTCCTGTTTTGGTGCATTTTACCAAGTCAGATATGGAAAAAATGTTCCGACGCATTCAGGAAAATCATACTAGTCTTCGTGAGTTGGGGAAATATTAAGAACACAAAAAGCCTTTGTTCCTTTTCGAACAAGGCTTTTTAGTTTTTCTAAAGCGGGAACTTGATTGGACATGGGCAACTTGACATGAGGTTTACACTTGCTTGACAAGACCAGTCTTATAAAAAGTTTTGAAAATGCTGAATCAGTTGATTCAAGTTTTTGTAGAGTCGTCTTTGTCGGAAGGATTCTCAAGACCAATTACCTTATCAAGATAACGTTGTTTGGTTTTGAGAGCTTTGTTGATAGCAATCGCTGAAGCAATCAAGAGAACGAAGGTTAGCCAAATCCAGGCGGTGAATTCGGCTGGAAAACTAGAACCAGCTAAAAAGAGATAGATAGCTAGAGCCAATACGAAAATATAAATAACCTGCCAAAGACCAAAGGATTTAACCTCTTTATAGTAGTTGTCCTTGTCTTCTTCCAAGACCACTGCTGTGGAAGCTTTTTCAGAGTTTTCATCTAGTAGTAGATAGTCAGTTGTCACTTGAAAAATCTTGCTTAATTCAATAATTTTTTCGATTTCTGGAAGAACTTGACCAGACTCCCACTTGGAGATACTTTGCCGAGAGACATTGATTTGTTCTGCTAGCTTTTCCTGGGACCAACCTTTTTCCTTTCGGAGCTCAAATAGTTTTTCTGCGAGTTTCATGATTCTATCCTCCTTTTTCTACCTCTATCCTAACAATTTTTACTTATAATGAGAATACAATCTCTTGTACTATTTGTCAACCAGAGGTTGCACCTTTTGTTGCAGTCTGTCTTGGGGAAATATGGTATACTAGATAGGCAAAATAATGGAGAAAAAATTATGTACGAATATTTAAAAGGAATCATTACTAAAATCACTGCCAAATACATCGTCCTAGAGGCAAATGGTATAGGTTATATTTTGCATGTAGCCAATCCCTATGCTTACTCAGGTCAGGTCAATCAAGAAACTCAAATTTATGTGCACCAAGTTGTCCGTGAGGACGCCCATCTGCTCTATGGTTTTCGATCAGAAGATGAGAAGAAACTCTTTCTTAGTCTGATTTCGGTATCAGGGATTGGTCCGGTATCAGCTCTTGCTATCATCGCAGCTGATGACAATGCTGGCTTGGTTCAGGCGATTGAAACTAAGAACATCACCTACTTGACTAAGTTCCCTAAAATTGGCAAGAAAACAGCCCAGCAGATGGTGCTAGACTTGGAAGGTAAGGTAGTCGTGGCTAGTGATGACCTTCCTGCCAAGGTGGCAGTGCAAACCAGCGCTGAAAACCAAGAACTGGAAGAAGCCATGGAAGCCATGTTGGCACTGGGCTACAAGGCGACTGAGCTCAAGAAAATCAAGAAATTCTTTGAAGGAACGACAGATACAGCTGAGAACTATATCAAATCGGCCCTTAAGATGTTGGTAAAATAGGAGAATAATATGACAAAACGCTGTGGTTGGGTTAAAATGAACAATCCTTTATATGTGGCCTATCATGATGAAGAGTGGGGTCAACCCCTTCATGATGACCGTGCTCTTTTTGAACTGCTCTGTATGGAAACTTACCAGTCGGGTCTATCTTGGGAAACGGTACTAAACAAACGCCAAGGATTCCGAGAAGTCTTTTACAACTACCAAGTTCAACGTGTCGCGGAAATGACAGATGGCGAGTTGGAAGCCTTGTTAGAGAATCCAGCCATCATCCGAAATCGTTCCAAGCTCTTTGCGACACGTGCCAACGCCCAAGCATTTTTACAAGTCCAGAAAACCTTTGGCTCTTTTGACGCTTATCTCTGGTCCTTTGTTGAGGGAAAAACGATCGTGAATGATGTTCCTGACTATCACCTAGCACCTGCTAAAACAGCCTTGTCTGAAAAGTTATCTCAAGATCTCAAAAAACGAGGCTTCAAGTTCACAGGTCCAGTCGCAGTTTTAGCTTTTCTACAAGCGGCAGGTCTGATTGACGACCACGAGAATGATTGTGAGTGGAAAAGCGGAAATAAGTGAGTGCAGGCGTCTAATTATCTGAGAATATAGAAAAAGCTGAGAAGAGTTTCTCAGCTTTTTGATTATATGCTAGTAACTTTTATAGTGCAGTAAGAAATGTCAGTCCACCTAAGACAACGCCAGCTGAGTTTGGAATAATTAGTATCCAATCCTTCTTAGGTTCTTTTGTCCACCCGTAAATAACCCAAATTAAACAAGATACTGCTGCGGATAAAGGCTGGAATGGTTGAGCTTTGTTGCCTTGTAAATTGGCAAAAATTTGTGGGATGTAGGCGATAAATACAATAATCCCGATAAAGGCCCCGATTGAACCGACAATTTGATTTATTTTTTGTTTAGTCATATACACCTCCTTTAAAAGGATATCATAGAAATAAGCAAAATGCAATAAATTCAGACACAAATTGTAACGAAAATCAATACCAAAGCACAAAAATGGAGAAATTGTTTATTTTTTGTTATCGTCAAAGCGAATGACTTGCTCCTGTGCATCTACATAGGCGTGAACGCCAAAGGGAACAATGGCTCTTGGCGTTGCGTGGCCGACATTTAGATTATAGACAATCGGGATATTGTTATCAATGATATCCAATAGTGCTTCCTTATAGTCGTCATAGAAGGTTTCATCCATTGGCTTTCCGACCAAGAGTCCACTGATTACCTCAAATACTCCAGTTTCTTTCAAAGTCTGCACCATCTGTTTGAAGTTTTCCGGCTCAGGCTTTTCTTCGCTTGTTTCTAGTAAGAGAATCTTTCCTTCCCAGTCTGACAAGTCAGGGAAAAGTTTGTATTTTTGGCAGAGGTCGGTGCTATCTGCGTGTAGAGAGTTGTCAAAAATATCATAGAGAGACTCAAGACAACCACCGAGAATTTCTCCCTCAAACTGAGCATTTCCTTGCAACAAGTCAAAACCAGTATTTGTATGACTGATACGAGCTGTTCCCAGGGCCTTGGGACTAAAGTCAATCCGTTCCTCATACCAAACGTCACTAGGGCGGATTTCTGAGATTCTTCCTGTCTTGATCAATTCTTTAAAGTAGTGAAAGCTATAGGGCAACATCTCATTGTCTAATTCACAAATGTCTGCTAAAAAGGATTGCCCATAAAAAGTCTTGACCCCTAGTTTGTGCAACATAAGGTGGTTCATAGTGGTATCTGAGAAGCTAAGAAAAATCTTTGGCTTGATAACCTTTTGAAGCTGGTCGTTTTCAAAAAGATAAGGTAGCAAGCGATAGGTATCATCCCCACCGATGGCGCATAGGATCATGTCGATGCTATCATCAGAAAAGGCCAGCATCAAATCTTCTGCACGTGCCTCAGGATGGTCCTTGATAAAGTCTAAACCCTTTAGCGAATGGGGCAAGAAGACAGAATTAAGTCCCAAAACCTTGAGACGTTGAATACCCAAATCGACTTCGTGTTTGACAAAATCCTCTCCGATAACACCACTAGACAAACTAACAATACCAATAGTAGAAACTATATCTCATCCTCCTAGAAATAGATTGATACTCTTCGAAAATCAAATTCAAACCACGTCAGCTTTGCCTTGCCGTATATATGTTACTGACCTCGTCAGTTCTATCTACAACCTCAAAGCAGTGCTTTGAGCAACCTGCGGCTAGCTTCCTAGTTTGCTCTTTGATTTTCATTGAGTATGAGCCTATTCTATCACAAAAGATGAGAGAAAACTACAAGAATGAGACTCAGAAGTGCTATTGAATCTCAAGAAAGCAAGTGAAAAAGCAACCGCCTGTGCAGTTGCTTTTCGTTTTTCTAATCTCGCTGGATATGAGTTACTTGGTCAACTCTTGATTATAGGAGAGGGCTAAATCAATCCAGTAAGGAAGTTCTTTTTGACCTTCGATATCTAGGTCTATATAGCCATGATAAGGTCGCCCTCTCATCAATGTAGTATGGGCTCCTGTTCGGGGTAGAACTTGCTTTTCCGTTTCTTTGCCTATTCTCACCATAACCAGCTCGTCCTTTCTGGAACTGACTGTAAGGACCATTTTCCCACGAATCATAAAGGCCAGGCCACCAAACAGTTTCTTTTCTTCTAACTCTTCTTCGAAAATTTGGGGAGGGAGTTTGAGTGTTAGAATTTTGCGAATCTGCTGAGCTAAGGATTGACTATATGCCACAGCTTTTCACTTTTCTTAATAACGGGATGGGCCCGCGCTTGCACTTCGGATGTTGAAACGTTTCTTGAGATAGAAGCGAAGGGCGAGAAGGGCTGCTCCCAGGATAGCCAAAGGCAATGGAGCAAGGACTGGATTGAGGTTGGCTGGTAGGAAGCTTGTTGCAAAGAAGACAACCAACCAAAGGACCATAGAAGCCAGGATAACGAGGATTGACTTCCAGAATGGAGGACGTTGGCTACGATCTGTGTCTGGCCCATAGTACTGGTAGACAAAGTAGTACATCAAGTAGAAGGCAAGTCCTCCTACAAGCCCAACCAACAAGAGGGTGATCAACCCATAGCCCATAGCCTGATCTGTAGAGAAGAAGGTAGTCAGAGCGCTAACCAATGCAAAGAGACTGGTGATAAAAAGGGCTGAGTCCATAATCATGAGTTTTGGATCGTCATTTTCTTTTGGATGCTCTTTTTCGTATTGCTCCTTGACGGTGAAGCTATGAGCCCAGTGGGTTGGAGCACCGTAGAGGGAACGAGCGGTCGTTCCTTTGGCTTGCTCTTCAAGGATTTTAGGAATAATTTCCTCAAAGATAGCCTTGATTTCAGCGTCTGTTTTACCATCTTTGATGAACTGTTGGGTAGCGATGTGGATAAACTCTTGGTTTTTCTTAGTTAATTTTTGTAAATCAATCTGAGACATAGGGATTCCTCTTAGAACCATTTTTTATGGATGAGATAGAGAGTGAGCGAAACACTCATAGCAAAGGCGATAAAGACGATTAACCAGAAGGCGTGTGGCTCACCGTTCAAAGGGATTTCATTATCCTTGAAGTTCATCCCGTAGGCTGAGAAGATCATGGTTGGGACAGACATGACAATGGTCACGAGAGCCAGAGTTTTCATGATGTTGTTCTGGTTATTGGAAATAATAGAGGCAAAGGTCTCTGTCATAGAGTGAAGGACGTTTCCATAGATATCTGCCATCTCGATGGCCTGTTGGGTTTCAATCAGGGTGTCTTCGAGTAGGTCTTCGTCTTCTAGGTATTTCTTGATATTGCTAGTTGCGCTAGTCAATTTCTTGATCACGCGCTCATTTGTCTTAAGTGAGGCCTTGAAATAGACGATGGTCTTTTCCAATTCCATGAGCTCGATCAGCTCTTCGTTTCGAGTAGACTTGTGAAGTTGACTTTCGATTTGTTCACTCTTACGGTCAATCGAACGAAGGGCAGTCAGGTAAAGCTCGGCATTGCGATAAAGGAGTTGAAAGATAAAGCGTGACCGCATGAAAGTGTAGAAGTTACGCAGTTTGCGGTTGATGAAGACATCGAGAACAGGGAGGGATTCCAAGCAGGTAGTGATAATGGTTTCCTCGGTGATGATAATCCCCAGCGGAATCGTTACGTAGTAGGTGCGGTTGTTTCTCTCCTCTGTGATGGGAACGTCCACGATGATCAAAGTATACTCGTCTTCGATGGTAATACGAGACATTTCTTCCGCATCGAGCGGCGCTCGAAGGTCGGCAATGTCAATGTCAAAGGCATTAGCAATTTCCAACGATTCATTTTGTGTAGGATTGACGAGGTTGATCCAAGTACCCGGTTCAAGCGTGTCGATCTCTTTAAATTCAGTTGTTGTTGAGAGAAAAACTTGTTTCATATCCCCTATCCTTTCCTACTATTTCAGTAATTCATTTTTTGCACCGTACTATTATACTATAAAAACAGCTTTTTGGGTAATAGAATTTCATATTTTTTGGTATAATGGAAAGCAATAATGGACTAGAAAGAACAAAGATGCAAGATAAAATTGTGATTCATGGGGCACGTGCCCATAACTTAAAAAATATCGATGTGGAGATTCCGCGAGACAAGCTGGTTGTCGTGACTGGTTTGTCGGGTTCGGGGAAATCCAGTCTGGCCTTTGATACCCTCTATGCTGAGGGACAACGTCGTTATGTGGAGAGTTTGTCAGCCTATGCTCGCCAGTTCTTGGGCAATATGGAAAAACCAGACGTGGATGCCATTGACGGTCTTAGCCCAGCTATTTCTATCGACCAGAAAACGACTAGCAAAAATCCACGTTCGACCGTGGGAACAACGACTGAAATCAACGATTATCTGCGTCTCCTCTACGCACGTGTGGGGACGCCTTACTGTATCAATGGGCATGGGGCTATCAAGGCTTCTTCTGTAGAGCAAATCGTGGATAAGGTCTTGGAATTGCCAGAACGCCAACGTCTGCAAATCTTAGCTCCGGTCATCCGTAAGAAAAAAGGGCAACATAAGAGTGTCATTGAAAAGGTTCAGAAAGACGGCTATGTCCGCGTCCGAGTGGATGGGGAGGTCTATGATGTGACCGAAGTGCCAGAGTTGTCTAAGAGCAAGCAACACAATATCGATGTTGTGGTCGACCGTATTGTTATCAAGGAGGGTATCCGTAGTCGTCTCTTTGACTCCATTGAGGCTGCCCTTCGTATCGCAGAAGGCTATGTGATTATCGACACTATGGAAGATTCTGAGTTGCTCTTCTCTGAGCACTATGCCTGTCCAGTTTGTGGTTTTACTGTTCCAGAGTTAGAGCCACGTCTCTTCTCCTTTAATGCTCCGTTTGGCTCTTGTAGTGAGTGTGACGGTTTGGGCATCAAGCTGGAGGTTGATACTGACTTGGTAGTGCCAGATGCCGGCAAAACGCTACGTGAGGGAGCCTTGGCACCTTGGAATCCTATCTCATCCAACTACTATCCAAATATGCTGGAACAAGCCATGACAGCCTTTGGAGTGGATATGGATAAGCCCTTTGAGGACCTGTCAGAAGAAGATAAAAACTTGATTCTCTATGGGTCTGATGGCAAGGAATTCCATTTCCACTATGAAAATGAATTTGGCGGTGTGCGCGACATTGACATTCCTTTTGAGGGAGTTGTCAATAATATCAAGCGTCGTTACCATGAGACTAACAGTGATTACACACGCACCCAAATGCGTCTCTACATGAATGAACTAACCTGCGGAACTTGCCATGGCTACCGTCTCAATGACCAGGCCTTGTCTGTCCGTGTGGGTGGGGAGCAAGGACCACATATCGGTGAAATCTCAGACCTGTCTATCGCAGACCACTTGGCTTTGGTGAGCCAGCTGACCTTGTCTGAAAATGAAGCCATCATCGCCCGTCCCATTCTCAAGGAAATCAAGGATCGCTTGACCTTCCTCAATAACGTAGGTCTTAACTATTTGACTCTGTCACGTTCGGCAGGAACCCTTTCAGGTGGGGAGAGTCAGCGTATTCGCTTGGCGACTCAGATTGGATCCAACCTATCAGGTGTCCTCTATATCCTGGATGAGCCGTCCATCGGTCTTCATCAGAGGGATAATGACCGCCTGATTGCCAGTCTGAAAAAGATGCGTGACTTGGGCAATACTCTCATCGTGGTGGAACACGATGAAGATACCATGCGTGAGGCGGATTATCTAATCGACGTCGGTCCTGGTGCGGGAGCATTTGGTGGGGAAATTGTCGCTGCAGGTACGCCTAAGCAAGTGGCTCGCAACAGCAAGTCCATCACAGGCCAATATCTGTCAGGTAAACGTGCTATTCCAGTACCAGAAGAGCGCCGTGTAGGAAATGGTCGCTTTATCGAGGTAACAGGAGCGCGTGAGAACAACTTGCAAAATATTACCGCTCGCTTCCCGTTAGGAAAATTTATCGCAGTGACGGGGGTATCAGGATCAGGGAAATCGACCCTAATCAACAGCATTCTCAAAAAAGCCATTGCTCAAAAACTCAACCGCAATTCAGACAAGCCTGGTAAGTTTAAGACGATTACAGGGATTGAGCATGTAGACCGCTTGATTGACATTGACCAGAGCCCTATCGGACGGACGCCGAGGTCTAACCCTGCTACCTATACGGGAGTTTTTGACGATATCCGTGACCTCTTTGCCCAGACAAATGAGGCCAAGATTCGAGGCTACAAGAAGGGCCGTTTTAGTTTCAACGTCAAGGGTGGTCGTTGTGAAGCCTGCTCTGGTGACGGGATTATCAAGATCGAGATGCACTTCTTGCCAGATGTATACGTGGCTTGTGAAGTCTGCCACGGGACTCGCTACAACAGTGAAACCTTAGAAGTTCACTACAAGGAAAAGAATATCTCGCAAGTCTTGGATATGACTGTCAACGATGCAGTTGAATTTTTCCAACACATTCCCAAGATTCAACGCAAACTCCAGACCATCAAGGATGTAGGGCTGGGCTATGTAACGTTAGGACAACCAGCTACCACCCTTTCAGGTGGAGAAGCCCAGCGTATGAAGCTGGCTAGTGAACTCCACAAACGCTCAACAGGAAAATCATTCTACATTCTGGATGAGCCGACGACAGGACTTCATACGGAGGACATCGCTCGTCTGCTCAAGGTTTTAGCTCGCTTTGTAGACGATGGCAATACTGTCCTCGTCATTGAGCACAATCTGGATGTTATTAAAACAGCAGACCATATCATCGACTTGGGACCTGAAGGTGGTGTTGGTGGAGGAACCATCATTGCAACAGGAACTCCAGAAGAAGTAGCGGCCAATGAAGCCAGCTACACAGGACACTATTTGAAAGGAAAGTTACATCATGAATAAACGCGTGCAAGCATTTCTAGCTAAAATGCAAGAAAAAGAACTAGATGGAATCATTATCAACAACCTTAAAAATGTCTACTATTTGACAGGATTTTGGGGCTCAAATGGAACAGTCTTCATCAGCCGTGACCGTCAGGTCTTGGTGACAGACTCTCGCTATATCATTGCAGCTAAGCAAGAAGTAACGGGTTTTGAGATTGTGGCTGACCGCGATGAGTTGGCTGTTATTGCAGGCATTGTTAAGGATATGGGCTTGTCTCGCGTTGGTTTTGAGGACGAGATTTCGGTCTCTTATTACCACCGTATGCAAACTGCTTTTGAAGATTTGGAACTAGTTCCACAGGCTCAGTTTGTTGAAGCGCTTCGTATGATTAAGGATGAGAAGGAGATTGCGACTATTCGCAAGGCTTGTTCTATCTCAGACCAAGCTTTCCGCGATGCACTTGACTTTATCAAACCAGGAAAGACTGAAATTGAGATTGCCAACTTCCTTGACTTTCGCATGCGTGAGTTAGGAGCGGCAGGTTTGTCTTTTGATACCATTTTAGCAAGTGGTATCAACTCTTCCAAACCCCATGCCCATCCAATGCACAAACCAGTGGAGCTGGGAGAAGCCATTACCATGGACTTCGGCTGTCTCTACGATCACTATGTCAGCGATATGACACGGACCATTTATCTAGGTCATGTCAGTGACGGGCAAGCAGAAATCTACAACACAGTTTTGAAAGCCAACCAAGCTCTGATTGACCAAGCCAAGGCAGGTCTAGGTTTCCGTGACTTTGACAAAATCCCTCGTGATATCATTGTGGAAGCAGGCTATGGAGAATACTTTACACATGGTATCGGACACGGTATCGGACTGGACATCCACGAAGAACCCTACTTTAGCCAAACTTCCAAAGAAGCCATTAAATCTGGTATGGTCTTGACTGATGAACCGGGCATTTATATTGAAGGTAAATACGGGGTTCGTATTGAAGATGATATCCTGATTACAGATAACGGTTGTGAGTTATTGACACTTGCTCCAAAAGAATTGATTGTTATCTAAAAAATGAGATAAATCGTTGACTTTTATATTTTAAAGGTTTATACTGATAGACGAAAACGGTAGGTGAGGCTACCATAGGGATACGGATGACTACCGCAAAGCAGTGGAGACACTACTCGTTGGTCAACAGTCCTGGTCGCGAAGGCCAAAACTAAGCTCATTTCATTGCCCTATGGAGTTAAAGCTTGAACGAAAAACAGATAATTAGTTTTTTAATCCTGCCATAAAATGGCAGGATTTTCTACTGTTTTAGAACAGGGAAAGGAGACAGATGATGCAAATTGACGACCACCCAGAACCGCACATACACAGCCAATCGCTGATTTGTGTCGTTCTGCCCTTATAAAGTGATTGGTCTCTGTGTATGAAACACATCATTCATACAGATAGGAGAAACCAATGAAAACTACAAAAGAAAGATTAGCAGCAGCTATTCATACACCTTTAAACGAAACTCTATCTTTTTATAAGACAAGTCTAACAGGCTTGACTGAGGAACAGATAGAAAAGAATCGTGATTTATATGGTGAAAACACCATCACCAAGGGTCAGGAAGACAGTATCCTCAAAAAAATTTACGAATCTATTATCAATCCATTTACAATCATCCTCCTGGTCATCGCTATGATCTCCATGGTGACAAACGTCTGGTTGGCGAAGCCTGGGCAAGAAGATCCGACGACCTCTATCATCATCGTTGTCCTAGTCCTCATTTCTGGTGGCATTCGATTTGTCCAAGAACTGCGAAGCGACAAAGCTGCGACCAATCTTTCAAAAATGATTGTGAATACAGCTACGGTTATTCGCGAAGGCCAGAGTTTAGAGGTCGCGATTGAGGATTTGGTCGTTGGAGATATAGTCAAATTGAGTGCTGGAGATATGATTCCGGCAGACCTCCTTTTGATTGAATCACGTGATTTCTTTGTTCAACAGTCTGGCTTGACAGGTGAAAGTGATTCGGTTGAAAAATTGGCTTTGTCAAAAATGAGTCAGTCAAATTTTGATAGTCTGCTAGAAGCAGAAGCGCTCGCCTTTATGGGAACCAACGTGATATCAGGAAGTGCCAAGGCTTTGATTCTAGCAGTTGGTGATGACACCATGATGGGGGAAATAGAGCAGACTCTCAATACTTATGACGAGCCTACCTCTTTCGAACGGGATATGAATAGTATCTCCTGGCTTTTAATCCGCTTGATGTTGGTCATGGTTCCCATCGTATTTCTTTCCAATGGTTTGACGGATGGAGATTGGTTAGAGGCTGGCGTATTTGCTTTGAGCGTGGGTGTCGGGCTTACACCTGAGATGCTTCCCATGATCATCACGGCCAGTCTAGCAAAAGGCTCCATTATCATGGCCAAGGAAAAAGTCGTCATCAAAAAACTCAATGCCATACAAGATCTAGGTGCTATTGATATCCTGTGTACGGATAAAACTGGAACCCTTACCCAAGACGAAATTGTCCTTGAATATCCTTTGGATATACATGGAGATTTGGATTTATCTGTGTTGAGACGTGCCTATCTCAATTCCTATTTTCAAACTGGTTTGAAAAATTTAATGGACAGAGCGATCATTAAACGTACGGAAAAAGAAGCCAAAGAACACGCACTCTTGCAAAATCTAGATCAAACCTTTCAAAAAATAGATGAATTGCCCTTTGATTTTGAACGCAGACGGATGAGTGTCATCGTCAAGGATGAGAACGAAGCTGTTAGTTTGGTAACCAAGGGTGCCCTAGAGGAAATGCTTGCGATTTCAACCCATGTGGAATATCAAGGTCAGATTAGTCCTCTGACGGATGATATCCGAGTGGAAATCTTAAAAGAAGTAGACCAACTCAATCAGCAAGGTTTGCGAGTCTTGGGAGTCGCTTATAAAACAGGCCTAAAAGAAGGTTTTGCTTACTCTGTTGAAGATGAAAAGGAGATGATTCTAACAGGATATCTTGCTTTCCTAGATCCACCAAAACCATCTGCAGCACCTGCTATCCAAGCTTTGTTAGAGCATGGTGTTCAAACCAAAATCTTGACGGGGGATAATGAGAAAGTAACCCAAGCAGTATGCGAAAAAGTTGGTTTAGACGTTGATCAAATCTTGTTGGGTTCTGATATTGATGCCATGACAGACGAAGAGTTGGCCCAAGCAGTTGAGAAGGTGACGGTCTTCGCCAAACTCTCTCCGGATCAAAAAGCACGAATCATTTTACAAATCAAATCTAATGGACATTGTGTCGGCTATATGGGAGATGGGATCAATGATGCCCCTTCTATGAAAGTAGCCGATGTGGGGATTTCTGTTGATACAGCAGTAGATATTGCCAAAGAGACAGCTGATGTCATTTTGCTAGATAAGGATTTGATGGTGCTTGAAAAAGGGCTGGTTGAAGGGCGTAAGGTCTATGCCAACATGACCAAATACATCAAGATGACGGTCAGCTCTAATTTCGGGAATATTCTTTCACTCTTAGTGTCTGGTATCTTTTTACCTTTCCTTCCTATGGCTCCGATTCACTTGATTGTGTTAAACCTCGTCTACGACCTTTCTTGCATTGCCTTGCCATTTGATAATGTGGATGAAGACTTTTTGAAACATCCTCATAAGTGGGAAGCCAAGTCTATTACTCGCTTTATGATTTGGATGGGTCCGATTTCTTCTGCCTTTGATATTTTGACCTTTATCTTGCTCTATTTTGTCATTGTCCCAATGGCGACAGGCCAAGCCTATGCTCACGGAGCAGAGTCTGCAACGGGCTTTATCATCTTGTTCCAGACAGGTTGGTTCATTGAATCCATGTGGTCCCAAACCATGGTTATCCATATGCTTCGTTCAGCAAAACTTCCTTTCTTACAAAGTCGTCCGTCATGGTTGGTTCTTGGGACAACCTTACTAGCAGCTAGTTTTGTGACCTTCCTTCCCTATTCTGCAATTGCTAACCTGCTTCATTTAACCCCTTTGGAACCAATTTATTTTCTCTTTTTGCTTTTGATTATCGTTCTCTATATGATAAGTGTTACAGTTGTAAAACGATTGTATATCAAAAAATTTAAAAGTTGGTTATAAATTGATTTTGTCAAGAAAAAAGTACGAAAATCGCGAAAAAAGTTAATTTTTTTTTAAAAATAGGTCGCAAGTCGGATGCTTTTTATGGTATAATAGACTAAACTGATAGTAACATGTAGCGAAAGGGGTAGGTACATGATCAAAATTTATACAGTCTCAAGTTGTACTAGCTGTAAAAAAGCGAAAACCTGGCTCAATGCCCACCAGTTAAGTTATAAAGAACAAAATCTCGGTAAAGAAGGAATTACAAGAGAAGAGTTATTAGATATTCTCACGAAAACAGATAATGGAGTTGCCAGTATCGTTTCGTCAAAAAACCGCTACGCTAAGGCACTTGGAGTTGACATCGAGGATTTGAGTGTCAATGAAGTGCTCAACTTAATCATGGAAACACCACGGATCTTAAAGAGTCCGATTCTCGTTGACGAGAAGCGCCTGCAAGTCGGCTATAAAGAAGATGATATCCGTGCCTTCTTGCCACGCTCTGTCCGTAATGTAGAAAATGCAGAAGCACGTCTACGTGCAGCTCTATAAAACATCAAGGCTGGGAGTGACTCCTGGCCTTGTTTGCTCTTTTTTCAAAAATCATGTGAGGAATTATGAAAAAGTTACTAATTGCTAGTTTGGCCCTCTTCTTTTTACTTGCTGGGTGTGGGCAAAAAAAGGAGGCGACCTCTCCTTCAACATCGGAGTCTGAACCTCTCCAATCCAACCTTCCTGTTTTGGATAATGCCGAAAAAAATACGGTGATCACCAAGACACTGCTGATGCCAAAGTCGGAAAATGGGACGCAACAGATTCAAACGATTACTTATAAAGGCACTCAGTTTTTAACCTTAACCATCCAGCAAAAACGACCTGTTGGGGATGAACTCAAGAACTTTATCTCTGAAAATGGCTTAGAGGAGACGCAAAAAGCGCTTCAAGAAGCTGAAGAGAAGGATGAGACCATCCAAGAGGCACGCAAACTAGCAGGATTTACACTGGAAACCAAGCTACTCAGTGAGACAGAAATCCAGACTACAACGACTTATGATTTTCAAGTATTGGATGTCAAAAAGGCATCTCAGATAGAATATTTAAAAAATATCGGTCTTGAAAATCTCTTAAAAAACGAACCTAGCCAATATATTGCAGATAGAGTGGCAAATGGGGCGACAGAACAATAGAAAATCCAAATAAATAGACTGACTTATTTGTAGAACGTCAGGGAATGTGCTATAATAGTACTATTCTAAGGAAAGAGGGTGTTAGAATGGGATTTACTGAAGAAACTGTACGGTTTAAATTGGATGATTCCAATAAGAAAGAAATTAGCGAAACGTTGACAGATGTCTATGCTTCATTGAATGACAAGGGCTACAATCCGATTAACCAGATCGTCGGTTATGTATTGAGTGGAGACCCTGCCTACGTTCCTCGTTATAACAATGCACGAAATCAAATCCGTAAGTATGAGCGTGATGAAATTGTTGAAGAATTGGTACGCTACTACCTTAAAGGACAAGGAGTCGATCTATAATCTATGAGAATTATGGGATTGGACGTCGGTTCAAAAACAGTGGGCGTTGCCATTAGCGACCCACTAGGCTTCACTGCTCAAGGACTTGAAATCATCCAGATTAATGAGGATCAGGGCCGGTTTGGTTTTGACCGGATCAAGGAATTGGTTGATAGCTATAAGGTAGAACGCTTTGTAGTAGGTTTGCCAAAGAACATGAACAATACCAGCGGTCCGCGGGTAGAAGCCAGTCAAGCCTATGGTACCAAGCTAGAAGAACTCTTTGGTTTGCCAGTAGACTATCAGGATGAGCGCTTGACGACCGTTGCTGCGGAGCGTATGTTGATTGAACAAGCAGATATCAGCCGTAACAAACGCAAGAAAGTTATTGATAAGTTGGCTGCTCAGCTGATTTTGCAAAATTATTTAGATAGAAAATTTTAAGACAGAGGAGAAACTATGTCACACGATCACAACCATGACCACGAAGAACGTGAATTGATTACACTAGTAGATGAGCAAGGAAATGAAACCTTGTTTGAAATTCTTTTGACCATCGATGGGAAAGAAGAATTTGATAAAAACTATGTTCTGCTAGTGCCAGTTAACGCAGAAGAAGATGAAAATGGTGAAGTTGAAATCCAAGCTTACTCATTCATCGAAAATGAAGACGGAACAGAAGGCGAATTGCAACCAATCCCAGAAGACTCAGAAGACGAATGGAACATGATTGAAGAAGTCTTCAACAGCTTTATGGAGGAGTAAAAATGTTCAGTGAACATTTTTACCCTTACGCTAAAAATAAAGACCGTAAGTAAGTCCGGGGGATATTTTTACCCCAGTTCCTTGAAATAAGAGAGAACTGGTAAGTCTGGGAGACTGTATCACCCCAACTCCTAGAAACTAGAAAGAGTTGGAATGTCCGGGGGACGTTTTTAGCCCACGTTGAAATTCATAGTAGCTAGTGATTAGCTAACCAGGTAAGAGGTTGGGATTTTAGTCCCGACCTCGTTTTTTATTTGTAATCATACTTTGATGCTGTAGTTGATTGGACTTTTGTTAAGGAGACATGTATGTTTGAAGTAGAAGAATGGCTTCATAGTCGGATTGGTTTAAACTTTAGATCTGGACTTGGAAGAATGCAGCGAGCAGTGGATTTGCTGGGAAATCCTGAGAGGACCTATCCGATTATCCACGTAACAGGGACTAACGGTAAGGGGTCAACTATTGCCTTTATGAGGGAGTTGTTTGTTGCTCATGGTAAAAAAGTTGGTACTTTTACCTCTCCTCATATCATCAGTATTCATGATCGAATCTGTATTAATGGGCAACCAATCGCTGGTGAAGACTTTGTCCGTATAACTAACCAAGTCAAGGAGATGGAAAAAACTCTCTTAGAAACACATGATCAATTGTCTTTCTTTGAGTTGTTGACCTTGATTGCTTTACTTTACTTTAAAGAGCAGGGAGTGGATCTAGTCCTGCTAGAAGTGGGGATTGGTGGTTTGCTTGATACCACTAATGTCGTAACAGGAGAGATTGCAGTTATTGCTTCGATTGGGCTAGATCATCAGGAGACCTTGGGCGATAGTCTGGAGGAAATAGCCGAGCAGAAAGCTGGTATTTTCAAGGCTGGCAAGAAGGCAGTCATTGCTAAGCTCGCTCCAGAAGCTAAACTTGTCTGTCAAAAAAGAGCAAGAGAGTTAGACGTAGACCTTTATCAAGCTGGACGAGACTTCACTTTGAAAGCGGGGGATTTTTCAAGTAGCCTAGCAAGCTTTTCACAGCTCGAAACCAGTTTGGAAGGTGCTTATCAGCAAGAAAATGCCGCCTTGGCTTTAGAAACTTTTCTTCTGTTTATGGCGTCAAGAGAGGAAGGTGCCGAAGAAGAGCTTGTCAGACGGGCTTTGAAGGAGACACATTGGGCAGGTCGATTGGAACGAATTTGCCCGCAAATCTACCTAGATGGGGCTCACAATCTGCCAGCTTTGATTCGTCTGGTCGAGTTTATCCAAGGAAAAATCCAACAAGGCTATCAAGTCTGCATCCTTTTTGGTGCCCTTAAACGCAAAGATTATCAAGAGATGTTGGGCTATCTATCTGAGCAGTTGCCTCAGGTTGAACTTAAGGTAACGGGCTTTGACTACCAAGGTTCTTTGGAAGAAAGCGATGTTTCTGGTTATAAACTGGTTGACTCTTATCGTGATTTTATCAGCGAATTTGAAGAAAATGCCAACAATCAGGACTTGCTTTTTGTGACGGGCTCTCTCTATTTTATCTCGGAAGTACGAGCGGGTTTGGTGGGAGATCATGAGATTAGTTGATCTTCTAGACTTAAGTTGCTATACTGGGGGTAGGAAAACTCGAAAACGATTTCAGGAATACATTAGCACAAAAGAAAGGAAGTCGCTATGAAAACGAAAACATCCACACTTTCTATTGCTTCTTTAGTAATTCTTAGTCTTTTAGCAGCTTGTGGACCTAAGGAACAAGCATCTACCCAGCCATCTGCTCAACAATCATCTACTCAACAAGAATCATCTTCTAGTGCTGCTACCAGTGCTAGTCAACCACAGGCGTCCTCAAGCCAGGACACTGCTGCGGCAGCTCAACTGACTAATATTGATGGTACCTATACTGGAAAAGATGAGAACGACCAGATCACTCTTGTTGTAGCAGGCAAAACTGGTACATGGACTGAGGTCGAACCAGATGGAGATAAGGAAATCAAGCAAGTCACCTTTGAGCCAGAAAATCAACGTGTCATTATCGGAGATGATATTAAAATTTATGCGGTTAATGGTAATCAAATGATTATCGATGATATGGACCGAGAGGCATCTGACCGAGTAGTCTTAACGAAGAAATAATGATTAAGTAAAAGTTCCAATGAGATGAAAGCTATCTTTTTGGAGCTTTTTTTCTTGAAAAAAGGCTGGCGGTTCTTTACTAACTTTTTACTTAAATCGCTTACAAAAATTTGTAAAATTTCTTATAAGGTCGTATACTTATAGTAAATAATCAAATAGCGCAGAGGCGCAGGAGGAAAAGCGTATGGCTACATTTTACGTTCCATCAGTTAACCTTATTGGTAAAGGTGTTGTAAATGAAGTAGGTCCGTATATCAAGGAACTGGGGTATAAGAAGGCCCTTTTGGTGACAGATAAGTTCATCGAAGGTAGTGATATTTTACCCAAAGTCCTAAAACCGTTAGATGCTGAAGGGATCGAATATGTAATCTTTAGCGATGTGGAGCCAAATCCGACTTGCAAGAACGTCACAGACGGAGTGGCTGTCCTGAAAGAGCATGGATGTGACTTCATCATCAGTCTTGGGGGAGGATCTCCTCAGGATGCGGCTAGTTGTATCTCTATCATTGCTACAAATGGTGGCAAACCACAGGACTACGAAGGTCTCCACAAGTCTGCTAAAAAAGGCTTGCCAGTGGTTGCGATCAATACAACAGCTGGAACTTCTGCAGAAATCACCATTAACTATGTTATTACTGACGAAGAGCGCAAGGTCAAGATGGTAATGGTTGATAAGAATAGCCTTGCCCTTATCTCTGTCAATGATCCAGAACTCATGCTTTCAAAGCCGAAAGGATTGACAGCAGCGACAGGTATGGATGCTCTTACTCACGCTGTCGAAGCCTTGGTAACACCAGGTGCTTATAATGTGACCAAGAAACTTTCTATCGGAGCGATTGAACTCATCAAGGAGTATCTTCCTCGTGCTGTGGCAAATGGCCAAGATATTGAAGCGCGTGAGGGTATGGTCAATGCCATCTTCCTCGGTGGTATGAGCTTTAACAATGCTGGTTTGGGTTATGTTCATTCTATGGCTCACCAACTCGGTGCGGTATATAACTTGCCACATGGTGTCTGCTGTGCCATGCTTCTCCCAGTTGTAGAACGTGAAAATGCCAAGCGTGTACCAGAAGCATTCCGCAATGTAGCCAAGGCTTTGGGACTCCATGTGGAGGGGAAAACAGACCAAGAATGCGCTGACTATGCTATCGCTGAGATTGAGAAACTTTCTGAAACTGTTGGTATTCCGAAGAAACTCACTGAACTCGGTATCCAAGAAAAAGACTTTGACTTTGACTACCTTTCTAAGAATGCTTTGATTGATGCATGTGCGCCAGGCAATCCATTTATGCCAACTTTAGAAGAAACCATTGCTCTCTACAAAGAACTCTTCTAAAAATCAAGTAGAGTAGACGGGACTTGTTCCTCAAAATATAAATAATATTGGAAAGAACTATCATTTTGGTAGTTCTTTTTAGGCCTCTTAATATCCTAGTTAAAAATATAAAAAATGAACAGCGCTTCGTATAGTGAGGATGTAGTTTAAGAATCTTGCAGTTCTTGGAATAGTTTGAATAGAAAAAGGTAAAAGGTTGCCATCTACCCCTAAACTGAGGTATACTAGTAGAAAGATTAGTTTATCAAGCAGTTAAGGAGAATGTTAGAAAAGGAAGGGGATGTATGACAGCTAGAAAAATGCAGCTACTCATGTCCAAGTATGGTTTTAGTATTACCATTATGTTGGCAGAGTTGTTTATCGTTTTTGGTTTATTTCTCTATCTAGGGCAGATGGCACCGATTATCTGGATAATCCTAGTCATTTTAGTGAGCTTAGCGACCATTGTATCGATTGTCAATCGGTCTATGAATCCTGAGAGTAAGGTAACATGGTTGTTAGTAGCCTTTGTGCCAGTTTTTGGCCCTTTGCTCTATATCATGTTTGGAGAGCGCCGTTTATCTAAAAAAGAATTGAAGCAGCTAAAGCAGCTCCAATCAATGGTTTACCGAGAGGACAATAGCAGGGCTCTCCGTTTGGAGTTAAAAGAACAAGACAAGTCGGCTTACGGGGTTATCAAATCTCTCCTCAGTATGGACACGAATGCAGATGTCTATAATCGAACGGATACCCAATTTTTTGCATCTGGTAAAAGCATGTGGTATCAGATGCTAGAGGATCTCAAGAAAGCAGAGAAGTTTATCTTTCTCGAATACTATATCATCGAAGAAGGTTTGATGTGGAATAGTATTTTGGAGATTTTGGAAGAAAAGGCAGCTCAAGGAGTAGAGGTGAAACTCCTTTATGATGATATTGGTTGTATGGCAACCTTGCCTGGAGATTATACCATTCACCTTCGCGGTCGAGGGATTGAAGCCCATAAATTTAATAAGGTGATTCCGCGCTTAACCGTCGCCTATAACAACCGTGACCACCGTAAAATCATGGTTATTGATGGTCAAATTGCCTATACAGGTGGTGTCAATCTGGCAGATGAGTATATCAACCATATCGAACGCTTTGGTTATTGGAAAGATAGCGGTATTCGCCTAGATGGATCAGCGGTCAAGGCTTTTACTAGACTCTTTTTATCAACCTGGTATATCAACCGTGGGGAAATTAGCGACTTTGACCAATACCATCTCGAAAATCAACCAAAAGATGGGATGGGGCTCTGCATTCCCTATAGTAGTGGACCAAAACCCATCTACCGAGCCCAGGTTGGAAAAACGGTCTATCAAAATCTTATCAATCAAGCTACAGACTACGTCTACATCACGACTCCCTATCTGATTGCTGACTATGATTTAACAGAAAGTATCAAAAATGCAGCTCTGAGAGGGGTAGATGTGCGAATTGTAACGCCGTGTATACCAGATAAGAAGGTTATTCAGTTAGTTACTCGAGGAGCCTATCCAGACTTGTTATCTGCAGGGGTTCGAATTTATGAGTATAGCCCAGGATTCCTTCATAGCAAGCAAATGCTTGTCGATGGAGAGGCAGCTACTGTGGGAACCATCAATTTTGACTATCGGAGTTTGCTTCACCACTATGAAAATGCCGTCTTGCTTTATAGGACGCAGTCCATCATCGATATTGAAAGGGACTTCGAAGGGATTTTTAAAGTTTCTCAAGAAATTTATCCCCACACCATCAAAACAAGCTGGTATCAAAGCCTGATCAAGGAAATTGTCCAGTTGTTTGCGCCTATGCTCTAACTATCCATCAAGATCTAGCCCAAGGCTAGATCTTTTTTGTCTTCTTACGAATAGATAAGTAAAGGAGAAAACCATGCTTAATCTAGAAGATGATGATTTTATCAGAGAGTATAGAAATAGTCTATTTCACCGTTTTCGTGAAATCGAACGCTTTGCGCTATTGGATAAGAAATTCAGCAAATATCAATCCCAAGCTGACATTCCTGTAAGATTTTGATATACTAAAACAGATAAACTTAGAGGAGAAATTGAATGAATGTATACGGGAAAATAGATGAGAAACAAGAAAAATCTCATTACCAAGACTGGTCCGTTCCAGAAAAGCGAGAAGGAGCTCCGATTCCCTTTTTTAGTATCTTGCTTTGGAGTTTAGTGGCTACAGCTATTTCTGTGGTTATCCCCCTTATTTTTGGTTTAGTAAGCCCGCAACAAACTCAGGATCTTTATACCGGTTGGGCCTTGCATCAAAATGGTCAAATGTATACCGATTATTTTGGGACGGAGGGATTGCTCTATTACCTGCTTGCCTATCTTTCACAAGGCAGTATTCTGATTGCTTTGGTTGAGTGGTTGGCCTTGTTTGGAGCAGGTGTTTTTCTTTTTAAATCTGCGGATACTCTTACAGGCCGTGTAGAAGAAGCCAAGCAGCTTGTGTTTGTGTTTAATCTGTTGGTAGCAGGTCTCGCTTTTGGTGGTGGCTATGCTCTCTTGCTAGCCTTGCCTTTCCTATTTTATTCACTTAGCATTGTTACGAACTATCTAGCTTATCCAAACGATGACAAAGGATTTTTACGTGTTGGTATGAGCCTTGCACTTGCTTTCTTCCTTGCGCCAATCCCAACAGCCTTATTTGCAGCTACACTAGCCTTGGGGATTATCGGCTTTAATCTAGGCAAAGGTCACTTTGTTCATGGTTTATATCAGTTCTTTGCGTCAGCCTTAGGGTTCTCACTCTTATTCTATCCTTTGGGCTACTATACAGTATTAACAGGTAGTTTTGGGGATGCCATTAGCCAGACCTTGTATCCAGTAAATACTCTTAGCTTCTTTTCAAATGCGCATTTGCTTGAAAATGCAGCCTTCTACGGCTTACTTGCTATTGGGCTAGGTTCCCTTAGTTTGCTCTTTTCTGGTTTGTTCCAGTCAAAATCAGCTAAGCAATATTCCCTATCGATTGCTGCTAGTTTGGGCTTATTGCTTTCTTTGGGGCTCTTGATTTTCTCCAAAGAACCCATCAACGGTACTCATCTTGTGGTACTAATTCCTTTCTTGGTCTTGCTCCTTCTGACAGGGATCAAAGAAAATGTTTCTGAGGGAGGCAGTCGTCGTAGAAGAAGACGTGAGAAGAAATCCTCCTTCCTTAAAGGAAATTTCTATCTACCACTGATTACCCTTGTCTACCTCATTGTTCTCCCTATCGCGAGTCGCTACCTTTCGCACCCAGTGACTTATCAGGAGAGAGAGCGACTTGCTAGTGTAGTCAAACAACAAACGAGTTCTGAAGATCGTGTCTATGCATGGGATGATCGTCCAGATTTCTATCGTACAAGTGAACGCTTAGCACCGACCTCTCTAGTGACGCCAACACTTTATACTGCAAGTGACGAAAATAAAACCAAACTGATGAATGACCTGAAAGAGAATGAACCGAAGATGATTATGGTCAATCAAAAAGTTGCCTTGTGGTCAGATGTAGAGAGCTGGCTCAGTGAAAACTATGAGCTTGTTCAGACAGATACTAGCGAGTTTAAGCTTTATAAATTCAAATAACGAAATCAATATCTTGTGGAATTTTAAAAATTTTAGGATTTTTAACACAAGATATTGATTTTTATTTTTAGAGTGGTATAATACTGAATGTAAACAATTCAACAACATTTTAGAAAAGAGCATGGATATGATTGTATTAGAAGAAAAGCTTGCAACCGTTCCCACCTTGTTCGTTGAAAAACGAGATGGTAGACGTGTAGTATTTGATGTAGACAAGATTGACAAGGCTCTCCACAAGGCGGCGGAAAAGGTTATGGACGTCACGCCTCTAGTAGAAAAACGCCTAAATGGTCTAGTTGAAAGAATCGTTACCGAAATTCACAGTCGTTTCCCTAAAGGTGTGAAGATTTATGAGATTCAGAATATCGTAGAACATGAACTTCTCGAAGCCAAAGAATATGCCTTGGCTGAAGAGTATATCACCTATCGGACACAAAGGGATTTTGAGCGCTCAAAAGCGACAGATATCAACTTTAGCATTCATAAACTTCTCAATAAAGATCAGGGGGTTGTCAATGAAAATGCCAATAAAGACAGCGATGTCTTTAATACTCAGCGTGATTTGACAGCAGGGATTGTTGGGAAATCAATCGGATTGCAAATGCTTCCTAAGCACGTAGCTAATGCTCACCAAAAAGGGGATATCCACTATCATGACTTGGACTACAGCCCCTACACTCCGATGACTAACTGCTGTTTGATTGATTTTAAAGGCATGCTGGAAAATGGTTTTAAAATTGGGAATGCAGAGGTAGAGAGTCCCAAGTCTATTCAAACTGCAACCGCTCAGATTTCGCAAATCATTGCTAACGTTGCTTCTAGCCAGTACGGGGGCTGTTCAGCTGACCGTATCGATGAAGTCTTGGCACCTTATGCAGAGAAGAATTACCAAAAGCACCTCAAAGATGCGGAAGAATGGGTCTTGCCTGAAAAACGGGATGATTATGCTTGGAAGAAAACTCAAAAAGACATCTATGATGCCATGCAATCTCTTGAGTATGAAATCAACACCCTCTTCACTTCAAATGGACAAACACCTTTTACTTCGCTCGGTTTTGGTTTAGGGACTAGTCGTTTTGAGCGAGAAATTCAAAAAGCTATCTTGAACATCCGAATCAAGGGGCTTGGTTCAGAACACCGTACAGCTATCTTCCCTAAACTCATCTTTACGCTAAAAAGAGGACTCAACTTAGAGGAAGGTTCACCTAACTACGACATCAAACAGTTGGCCCTTGAGTGTGCAACCAAGCGGATGTACCCAGATGTCTTGTCCTACGATAAGATTATTGAGTTGACAGGTTCTTTCAAGGTTCCTATGGGATGTCGTTCTTTCCTTCAAGGATGGAAAGATGAAAATGGTGTTGAGGTCAATTCAGGTCGGATGAATCTAGGTGTTGTGACGGTCAACCTTCCTCGTATCGCCCTCGAGTCTGAGGGGGATCTGAATAAGTTCTGGGAAATCTTCAACGAGCGGATGAACATTGCGGAGGATGCTCTGGTTTATCGTGTCGAACGGACCAAGGAAGCAACACCAGCGAATGCCCCTATCCTCTATCAGTACGGGGCCTTCGGACGCCGTCTCGGAAAAGAAGAAAGTGTTGATCAACTCTTTAAGAATCGCCGTGCGACAGTTTCGCTGGGGTATATTGGTTTGTACGAAGTGGCTACTGTCTTCTTTGGAAATAGCTGGGAAAGCAATCCTGAAGCCAAGGAATTCACATTGGATATCATTCGCGATATGAAACGCCGCGTAGAAGAGTGGTCTGAACAATATGGTTACCATTTCTCTATCTACTCCACACCGTCTGAAAGCCTGACAGACCGCTTTTGTCGCTTGGATACAGAGAAGTTTGGTTCTATTCCTGACATCACAGATAAGGAATACTACACCAACTCTTTCCACTATGATGTCCGTAAAAATCCAACACCGTTTGAAAAATTAGACTTTGAGAAAGTTTATCCAGAAGCAGGTGCGTCAGGTGGTTTCATCCATTATTGTGAATACCCAGTACTTCAACAAAATCCTAAAGCCTTGGAAGCTGTTTGGGACTATGCCTATGACCGTGTCGGTTATCTAGGGACCAATACTCCGATTGATCGTTGCTACAAGTGCGACTTTGAAGGGGATTTTGAACCAACTGAGAGAGGATTTGCTTGTCCCAACTGTGGCAATAGCGACCCTAAAACAGTAGATGTGGTCAAACGTACGTGTGGTTATCTGGGAAATCCTCAAGCACGTCCGATGGTTAACGGACGCCACAAGGAAATTGCTGCGCGTGTCAAACACATGAATGGCTCTACTATCAAAACAGCTGGACATGAAGTAACAAATTAGAAGGAAACGGAATGGGGAAATACCAATTAGACGATAAGGGACGCGCACAAGTGACCCGTTATCACGAGAAACACTCGAAAGGTGGAACAGGTAAAAAAGAACGCTTGCTCAACCTCAGAGAACAGTTTTTAAATAAGAATAAGAAAAAATAAAAGTGAGAGTCTGCTCTCACTTTTCTCTTAATTGGAGGTAAAAATGATACTACGCAGACCAACATTAGCAGATAAAGAAACAGTTTTAGAGATGATGGCAGAGTTTGAACAAGCACAGTCCCCTCATGATGGTGGGTTTTGGAACGCCAACAATTTTGTTTATGAAGAGTGGCTAAAAAACAATCAGGATCATGAAATGGGGATTAATTTGCCTGAAGGGTGGGTGCCTGATATTCAGTTAGTCGCTTTTTCGATAGATGGTCAAGCTGTAGGATTTCTCAATATCCGCTTGTGCCTCAATGACTTCTTATTGGAAGAAGGTGGACATATTGGCTACTCCATCCGCCCTTCTAAAAGAGGTAAAGGTTATGCCAAAGAAGCTCTCCGACAAGGCTTGCAAGTTGCCAAGGGAAAGAACATCAAAAAAGCGCTTGTGACTTGTAGCACAGAAAATCCTGCCAGCCGAGCTGTTATCTTAGCTAATGGTGGTGTCTATGAGGATGTTCGAAACGGAACGGAGCGCTACTGGATTGATGTCGATTAAGGAGGAAGCATGGAGCTAAGACGATCAACTTTGGAAGATAAAGAAGCTATATTAGAGATGATTGCGGAGTTCGATGCAGCAAAATCCTATATGCACGGTGGCATGGGCTCCGCTTGGAAGCGAGCAAAGGATTACGAGGATTGTTTAAAGATTGTAGAGCAGCAAGAGGATGCTGCCAACCTGCCAGTAGGCTGGGTTCCTGCAATCAAATTTTTATCATTTGATGAGACTGGCTTGCCTTTGGGATTTTTAGCCCTGCGCTTGTCCTTGAATGACAAATTATTTGTGGAAGGCGGTCATATTGGCTATTCTATCCGTCCCAGTCAACGAGGCAAAGGATATGGGAAGGAGCAGTTGAGATTAGGACTAGCAGAGGCTCGAAAGCAAGGATTGGAACGAGTGCTGATTACCTGCGATGAAGACAACGAAGCCAGCCGCCGCACGATTCTCTCCGCTGGCGGTGTTTACGAAAATACAATCGATAGAAGTCAGCGCTATTGGATAGAGTTGGAGTAAAAGGATGACATGGAATACACCAAAACCAGGTGAATGGAAAAGTGAGGAACTTAGTAAAGGACGGATCATTGATTATAAGGCCTTTAACTTTGTCGATGGAGAAGGTGTACGCAACTCTCTCTATGTATCAGGTTGCATGTTTCACTGCGAGGGGTGCTATAATGTTGCGACTTGGTCTTTCAACGCAGGCATTCCCTATACGGCAGAATTAGAAGAACAAATCATGGAAGACCTTGCCCAACCCTATGTTCAAGGCTTGACCTTACTGGGAGGAGAACCTTTTCTCAATACTGGTATCCTCTTGCCCCTCGTTAAGCGCATTCGAAAGGAACTGCCAGATAAAGACATCTGGTCCTGGACGGGCTACACGTGGGAAGAAATGATGCTGGAAACTCCAGATAAACTGGAACTCTTGTCGCTGATTGACATCCTTGTCGATGGTCGTTATGACAAAAGCAAGCGCAATCTCATGCTCCAGTTCCGAGGTTCCTCTAATCAACGAATTATCGATGTACAAAAATCTCTCAAAAGTGGGCAAGTAGTGATTTGGGACAAGCTCAATGACGGAAAAGAAAGCTATGAACAGGTGAAGAGAGAATGAAGAAAAAAGAGTTAGTAGACAAACTGGTTTCAGAGATAGAGTTAGGGAAAGTCAAAACACTGGGGATCTACGGTCATGGGGCTTCAGGCAAGTCTACCTTCGCTCAGGAATTATATCAAGCCCTAGATTCTACTACAGTAAATTTACTAGAAACAGATCCCTATATCACTTCAGAACGTCACCTGGTAATACCAAAGCAAGCACCTGATCAAAAGGTGACAGCTTGTCTGCCAGTGGCGCATGAACTGGCAAGTTTGCAGAGAGATATTCTCGCCTTGCAGGCAGGCCTGGACATCTTGACGATTGATGAACCTTGGAAGCCAAGCGAAGTCTTATCTGGTTCGAAACCGATACTGCTTGTCGAAGGGATGTCTGTGGGTTTCCTACCCAAGGAACTCTTTGACAAAACTATCTGTTTCTACACGGATGAAGAGACCGAATTAAAGCGGCGCCTAGCTCGAGATACGACTATGAGAAATCGCGATGCTTCCTTTATACTAGCTAGCCATCAGATGAGACGGGAGCAGTATCAGCGTTACTATAGAGAAACCGAGTTTAAAGCAGATATCTTAGTGGATCAATCAGAAGATAAATTCAAAGTCAAAATGACTCGTATTATATAGAAGAAAAGATTGGTTTTAATAGTCGTAAATTAGTAATTGTATGAAGATGAAATAGGAAAACAGTTTCATCCCAAAAAAACGAAAAAAAACTTACAAATCCCTTGCAATCGCAGGGGCTTTGTGTTATTCTACCGTGGTGCTGTAAATTACAGCCTTAGCTGTTATGCAAGAGGTTGTGATCACGATTGGATACATTGCCACGCAACGCGCGTCAGTTTCCTATTTTTGCTTTGAGTTTGAATCCCTTTATGTCCTAGACTTGAGCATAAAAAATGCTCGTTAAAAACTTTCCAAACTATATCAATAAGAGTTGGAAGGCTGGTCTTGGTCGAAGTCTGTATTGTTTTTCGGCTCTGATTGAGACCGGTAAATTGAACGTTTTGTTTACTATGGGTGCCATTCTCTCTAGGAAAAGGGAGTTGATAGTGAATGGCGAGATATATCCTATACGCAAAGAATGCTATTTCATTTTGTTGAGTGAAGTAGCCTCTTGGTAGTTAGAAAGTTTAGAGCTGAGGTTGATTGCTAGTCAGTCACCTTAGAAGTGAAAGTAAAAGGAGCGAAGGAATGTTTTTAAAAATAATCAGTAGTATCTCTACCAATAATTTCCAAGATCCAAGCATGATGGAAAAAATTAGCCATCTATGGCAGGAACACCAGAAAGAAGTAGAGGAGGCATTTGCCCAAGGGCTTCCGATTTATGCAGTCTATCATGATTATGTCAGTGACTACAAGGGGGATTACAGCTTGTCGCTCTGTAGTCTATCCGATAAAGAAGACTGGGATTTTGACACTTCAGGGCAAACATACCAAGTATTTGAGGTGGATACAAGTGATTCAAAAGGTTTCCTCCATACCTGGCAGCAAATTTGGCAGGCAGAAGAAGCAAGAGAACTGCAACGTCAGTATAGTATTGATTTTGAAAAATATGATCCAGATCAGACAGTGTCTATCTTTATCGCCACCCCCAAAAATGGGTAAATTGTTAAACTAAGTTTTATTTACGAAAGAGGATCAGAAAATACTCTAGTAACTTAGATTAGTAAAAAAACGAAAAAAACTTACAAATCCCTTGCAATCGCAGGGGCTTTGTGTTATTCTATTATGGTGCTGTAAATTACAGCCTTAGCTTTGATGCAAGAGGTTGCGACACGCTCGGTTGCATTGCCACGCAACGCGCGTCGGTTTTCTTGTGGAGCTAGCCTATTATCTTAAATAGACGAAAAGGAGAAAAAGATGGCAAACAAAAAAATCCGTATCCGTTTGAAAGCTTACGAACACCGTACGCTTGACACAGCGGCTGCAAAAATCGTAGAATCAGCTACTCGTACAGGTGCACAAGTTGCGGGTCCAATCCCACTTCCAACTGAGCGTAGCCTCTACACAATTATTCGTGCGACTCACAAATACAAAGACTCTCGCGAACAATTTGAAATGCGTACACACAAACGTTTGATCGATATCGTTAACCCAACTCAAAAAACAGTTGATGCGTTGATGAAATTAGATCTTCCAAGTGGTGTAAACGTAGAAATCAAACTTTAATCCAAAGTTTGAAACCTTGAGCATGAAAAACGCTCGTTAAAAACTTTTTGAATAAAAAATATAGAAAAGGAACTATTTTCTCATGACAAAAGGAATCTTAGGGAAAAAAGTGGGAATGACTCAAATCTTCACTGAAGCTGGCGAATTGATCCCTGTAACAGTTATTGAAGCAACTCCAAACGTTGTTCTTCAAGTTAAAACTGTAGAAACAGACGGATATAACGCTATCCAGGTTGGTTTCGATGACAAACGCGAAGTATTGAGCAACAAACCTGCTAAAGGACATGTAGCGAAAGCTAACACGGCTCCTAAGCGCTTCATTCGTGAATTCAAAAACGTTGAAGGCTTGGAAGTTGGTGCTGAAATCACAGTTGAAACATTCGCAGCTGGAGACGTTGTTGACGTAACTGGTACATCTAAAGGTAAAGGTTTCCAAGGTGTTATCAAACGCCACGGACAATCACGTGGACCAATGGCTCACGGTTCTCGTTACCACCGTCGTCCAGGTTCTATGGGACCTGTTGCACCTAACCGCGTGTTCAAAGGTAAAAACCTTGCAGGACGTATGGGTGGCGACCGCGTAACAATTCAAAACCTTGAAGTTGTACAAGTTGTTCCAGAAAAGAACGTTATCCTTATCAAAGGTAACGTACCAGGTGCTAAGAAATCTCTTATCACTATCAAGTCAGCAGTTAAAGCTGGTAAATAGTAAGGAAAGGGGAATACAGTCAAAATGGCAAATGTAACATTATTCGACCAAACTGGTAAACAAGCTGGCGAAGTTGTTCTTAACGATGCAATCTTTGGTATTGAACCAAACCAATCTGTTGTGTTTGATGTGATCATCAGCCAACGTGCTAGCCTTCGTCAAGGAACTCACGCAGTTAAAAATCGCTCAGCTGTTTCAGGTGGCGGACGCAAACCATGGCGTCAAAAAGGAACTGGACGTGCTCGTCAAGGTTCTATCCGCTCTCCACAATGGCGTGGTGGTGGAACTGTCTTCGGACCAACTCCACGTAGCTATGCGTACAAACTTCCTCAAAAAGTTCGTCGCCTTGCGCTTAAATCTGTTTACTCAGAAAAAGTTGCTGAAAACAAATTTGTAGCCGTTGATTCTCTTGAATTTACAGCTCCAAAAACTGCTGAATTTGCAAAAGTTCTTGCAGCTTTGAGCATCGATTCTAAAGTCCTTGTTATTCTTGAAGAAGGAAACGAATTCGCAGCTCTTTCAGCTCGTAACCTTCCAAACGTGAAAGTTGCGACTGCTACAACTGCAAGTGTTCTTGACATCGCAAATAGTGACAAACTTCTTGTTACTCAAGCAGCTATCTCTAAAATCGAGGAGGTTCTTGCATAATGAATTTGTATGATGTTATCAAAAAACCTGTTATCACTGAAAGCTCAATGGCTCAACTTGAAGCAGGAAAATATGTATTTGAAGTTGACACTCGTGCACACAAACTTTTGATCAAGCAAGCTGTTGAAGCTGCTTTCGAAGGTGTTAAAGTTGCAAATGTCAACACAATCAACGTAAAGCCTAAAGCTAAACGTGTTGGACGTTACACTGGTTTTACTAACAAAACTAAAAAAGCTATCATCACTCTTACAGCTGATTCAAAAGCAATCGAGTTGTTTGCTGCTGAAGCTGAATAATCTAAGGAGGAAATATCGTGGGAATTCGTGTTTATAAACCAACAACAAACGGTCGCCGTAATATGACTTCTTTGGATTTCGCTGAAATCACAACAAGCACTCCTGAAAAATCATTGCTTGTTGCTTTGAAGAACAAGGCTGGTCGTAACAACAACGGTCGTATCACTGTTCGTCACCAAGGTGGTGGGCACAAACGTTTCTACCGTTTGGTTGACTTCAAACGTAACAAAGACAACGTTGAAGCAGTTGTTAAAACTATCGAGTACGATCCAAACCGTTCTGCAAACATCGCTCTTGTACACTACACGGACGGTGTGAAAGCATACATCATCGCTCCAAAAGGTCTTGAAGTTGGTCAACGCATCGTTTCAGGTCCAGAAGCAGATATCAAAGTCGGAAACGCTCTTCCGCTTGCTAACATCCCAGTTGGTACTTTGATCCACAACATCGAGTTGAAACCAGGTCGTGGTGGAGAATTGGTACGTGCTGCTGGTGCTTCTGCTCAAGTATTGGGTCAAGAAGGTAAATATGTTCTTGTTCGTCTTCAATCTGGCGAAGTTCGTATGATTCTTGGAACTTGTCGTGCAACAGTTGGTGTTGTCGGAAACGAACAACATGGACTTGTAAACCTTGGTAAAGCAGGACGTAGCCGTTGGAAAGGTATCCGCCCAACAGTTCGTGGTTCTGTAATGAACCCTAACGATCACCCACACGGTGGTGGTGAAGGTAAAGCACCAGTTGGTCGTAAAGCGCCATCTACTCCATGGGGCAAACCTGCTCTTGGTCTTAAAACTCGTAACAAGAAAGCGAAATCTGACAAACTTATCGTTCGTCGTCGCAACGAGAAATAATAGTAAACTAGTCGCCTAAGCAACTAGGAAATCCGCCAGCTCGGTAGCGCTCCATGTGAACGCAAGCCGCTGTGGTACAACATTTAAAGGAGAAAATATAAAAATGGGACGCAGTCTTAAAAAAGGACCTTTCGTCGATGAGCATTTGATGAAAAAAGTTGAAGCTCAAGCTAACGACGAAAAGAAAAAAGTTATCAAAACTTGGTCACGTCGTTCAACGATCTTCCCAAGTTTCATTGGTTACACTATTGCAGTTTATGACGGACGTAAACACGTACCTGTTTACATCCAAGAAGACATGGTAGGTCACAAACTTGGTGAATTTGCACCAACTCGTACTTACAAAGGTCACGCTGCAGACGACAAGAAAACACGTAGAAAATAAGGAGAACATAAATGGCAGAAATTACTTCAGCTAAAGCAATGGCTCGTACAGTACGTGTTTCACCTCGTAAATCACGTCTTGTTCTTGACAATATCCGTGGTAAAAGCGTAGCCGATGCTATTGCAATCTTGACATTCACACCAAACAAAGCTGCTGAAATCATCTTGAAAGTTTTGAATTCAGCTGTAGCTAACGCTGAAAACAACTTTGGTTTGGATAAAGCTAACTTGGTAGTATCTGAAGCATTCGCGAACGAAGGACCAACTATGAAACGTTTCCGTCCACGTGCGAAAGGTTCAGCTTCACCAATCAACAAACGTACAGCTCACATCACTGTGGCTGTTGCAGAAAAATAAGGAGGTAACATCGTGGGTCAAAAAGTACATCCAATTGGTATGCGTGTCGGCATCATCCGTGATTGGGATGCCAAATGGTATGCTGAAAAAGAATACGCGGATTACCTTCATGAAGATCTTGCAATCCGTAAATTCGTTCAAAAAGAACTTGCTGACGCAGCAGTTTCAACTATCGAAATTGAACGCGCAGTAAACAAAGTTAACGTTTCACTTCACACTGCTAAACCAGGTATGGTTATCGGTAAAGGTGGTGCTAACGTTGATGCACTCCGTGCAAAACTTAACAAATTGACTGGAAAACAAGTACACATCAACATCATCGAAATCAAACAACCTGATTTGGATGCTCACCTTGTAGGTGAAGGAATTGCTCGTCAATTGGAGCAACGTGTTGCTTTCCGTCGTGCACAAAAACAAGCAATCCAACGCGCAATGCGTGCTGGAGCTAAAGGAATCAAAACTCAAGTATCAGGTCGTTTGAACGGTGCAGATATTGCCCGTGCTGAAGGATACTCAGAAGGAACTGTTCCACTCCACACACTTCGTGCAGATATCGATTACGCTTGGGAAGAAGCAGATACTACATACGGTAAACTTGGTGTTAAAGTATGGATCTACCGTGGTGAAGTTCTTCCAGCTCGTAAAAACACTAAAGGAGGTAAATAACCAATGTTAGTACCTAAACGTGTTAAACACCGTCGTGAATTCCGTGGAAAAATGCGCGGTGAAGCAAAAGGTGGAAAAGAAGTAGCATTCGGTGAATACGGTCTTCAAGCTACAACTAGCCACTGGATCACTAACCGCCAAATCGAAGCTGCTCGTATTGCCATGACTCGTTACATGAAACGTGGTGGTAAAGTTTGGATTAAAATCTTCCCACACAAATCATACACTGCTAAAGCTATCGGTGTGCGTATGGGATCTGGTAAAGGGGCACCTGAAGGTTGGGTAGCACCAGTTAAACGTGGTAAAGTGATGTTCGAAATCGCTGGTGTATCTGAAGAGATTGCACGTGAAGCGCTTCGTCTTGCTAGCCACAAATTGCCAGTTAAAACTAAATTCGTAAAACGTGAAGCAGAATAAGGAGAAGGCATGAAACTTAATGAAGTAAAAGAATTTGTTAAAGAACTTCGTGGTCTTTCTCAAGAAGAACTCGCGAAGCGCGAAAACGAATTGAAAAAAGAATTGTTTGAACTTCGTTTCCAAGCTGCTACTGGTCAATTGGAACAAACAGCTCGCTTGAAAGAAGTTAAAAAACAAATCGCTCGTATCAAAACAGTTCAATCTGAAGCGAAATAATAGACTAGGGAAGGAGAAATTTCAATGGAACGCAATAATCGTAAAGTTCTTGTTGGACGTGTTGTATCTGACAAAATGGACAAGACAATCACAGTTGTAGTTGAAACAAAACGTAACCACCCAGTCTATGGTAAACGTATTAACTACTCTAAAAAATACAAAGCACATGATGAAAACAATGTTGCCAAAGAAGGCGATATCGTACGTATCATGGAAACTCGCCCGCTTTCAGCTACAAAACGTTTCCGTCTTGTAGAAGTTGTTGAAGAAGCGGTTATCATCTAATCAAGCCTGAAAGGAGAAAACTGAAATGATTCAAACAGAAACTCGTTTGAAAGTCGCAGACAACAGCGGTGCACGCGAAATCTTGACTATCAAAGTTCTTGGTGGTTCTAAACGTAAATTTGCGAACATCGGTGATATTATTGTGGCATCTGTAAAACAAGCTACTCCTGGTGGTGCGGTTAAAAAAGGTGACGTTGTAAAAGCTGTTATCGTTCGTACTAAATCAGGTGCTCGTCGCGCTGATGGTTCATACATCAAGTTTGACGAAAATGCAGCTGTTATCATCCGTGATGACAAAACTCCTCGCGGAACACGTATCTTTGGCCCAGTTGCACGTGAATTGCGTGAAGGTGGCTTCATGAAGATCGTGTCACTTGCTCCAGAAGTACTTTAATTTTTAGGAACAAACTAGTCCCCTAGCTTCAAGCTAGGGTGCCCTTGTGGGCGTAAGAAAAATCAAGGAGAAACCTAATGTTTGTAAAAAAAGGCGACAAAGTTCGCGTAATCGCTGGTAAAGATAAGGGAACAGAAGCTGTTGTCCTTACTGCCCTTCCAAAAGTAAACAAAGTTATCGTTGAAGGTGTTAACATCGTTAAGAAACACCAACGTCCAACTAACGAGCTTCCTCAAGGTGGTATCATCGAGAAAGAAGCAGCTATCCACGTATCAAACGTTCAAGTATTGGACAAAAATGGTGTGGCTGGTCGTGTTGGTTACAAATTTGTAAACGGTAAAAAAGTTCGCTACAACAAAAAATCAGGCGAAGTGCTTGATTAATCACGAAGGAAAGGAGAAGTATAATGGCAAATCGTTTAAAAGAAAAATATCTTAATGAAGTAGTTCCTGCTTTGACAGAACAATTCAACTACTCATCAGTGATGGCTGTACCTAAAGTAGATAAGATCGTTTTGAACATGGGTGTTGGTGAAGCTGTATCAAACGCTAAAAGTCTTGAAAAAGCTGCTGAAGAATTGGCGCTTATCTCAGGTCAAAAACCACTTATCACTAAAGCTAAAAAATCAATCGCCGGCTTCCGTCTTCGTGAAGGTGTAGCGATCGGTGCAAAAGTTACCCTTCGTGGTGAACGTATGTACGAATTCTTGGATAAATTGGTTTCAGTTTCACTTCCACGTGTGCGTGACTTCCACGGTGTTCCAACAAAATCATTTGATGGACGCGGAAACTACACTCTTGGTGTGAAAGAACAATTGATCTTCCCAGAAATCAACTTCGATGACGTTGACAAAACTCGTGGTCTTGACATCGTTATCGTAACAACTGCTAACACTGACGAAGAGTCACGTGCATTGCTTACAGGCCTTGGAATGCCTTTTGCAAAATAATATAGGAGGTAAATCTAATGGCTAAAAAATCAATGATTGCTAAGAACAAACGTCCAGCGAAGTTCTCTACTCAAGCTTATACTCGTTGTGAAAAATGTGGTCGTCCACATTCAGTTTACCGCAAATTTAAACTTTGCCGTGTTTGCTTCCGTGAATTAGCTTACAAAGGACAAATTCCTGGTGTAACAAAAGCATCTTGGTAATATCATGATACAAAGAGCGTAACAACCACAGCAACAATAGGAAATTTGGTGAAGGAGCGATGCTCCAAAACAAATTTATCTTTTTTGCACAGGTTGTAGCTCGTGTTCAAATAAGAGTTCTCTCATTTGAATGTGTCTATACTATCTGAGCCCAGCTCAATCATTAACTAGCAAGTGCAACTTGCAAACTACTAGTAAGAGGAGAAAAACAAAATGGTTATGACTGACCCAATCGCAGACTTCCTAACTCGTATTCGTAACGCTAACCAAGCGAAACACGAAGTACTTGAAGTACCTGCATCAAACATCAAAAAAGGGATTGCTGAAATCCTTAAACGCGAAGGTTTTGTAAAAAACGTTGAAATCATCGAAGATGACAAACAAGGCATCATCCGTGTATTCCTTAAATATGGACCAAACGGTGAAAAAGTTATCACTAACTTGAAACGTGTTTCTAAACCAGGACTTCGTGTCTACAAAAAACGTGAAGATCTTCCAAAAGTATTTAACGGACTTGGAATTGCTATCCTTTCAACTTCTGAAGGTTTGCTTACTGATAAAGAAGCACGCCAAAAGAATGTTGGTGGAGAAGTTATCGCTTACGTTTGGTAATATTTAGCTCCCAATTTCTTTGTGACTCTTCGTTATCGTCTCTTGCCTAACCCAAAGTTATGCCTGCGAGACGATGCCTAGATTCACTTTGAAATTGAAACCTAAATGTTCCTTTAAATCGAGAAATCGATTTAACCCCCCGTGAAAACTGGCCATTTAGGCCTGACAATTTAACAGGAGAAAATAAACATGTCACGTATTGGTAATAAAGTTATAGTGTTGCCTGCTGGTGTTGAAGTCACTAACAATGACAACGTAGTAACTGTAAAAGGACCTAAAGGAGAACTGACTCGTAAGTTCTCAAAAGATATTGAAATTCGCGTGGAAGGTACTGAAGTAACTCTTCACCGTCCAAACGATTCAAAAGAAATGAAAACTATCCACGGAACTACTCGTGCCCTTTTGAATAACATGGTAATTGGTGTATCAGAAGGATTCAAGAAAGAACTTGAAATGCGTGGGGTTGGTTACCGTGCACAACTTCAAGGATCGAAACTTGTTTTGGCTGTTGGTAAATCTCATCCAGATGAAGTTGAAGCTCCAGAAGGGATTACTTTTGAACTTCCAAGCCCAACAACAATCGTTGTTAGCGGAATTTCAAAAGAAGTGGTTGGGCAAACAGCTGCTTACGTACGTAGCCTTCGTTCACCAGAACCTTACAAAGGTAAAGGTATTCGTTACGTTGGAGAGTACGTTCGTCTTAAAGAAGGTAAAACAGGTAAATAATGTTGAGTGGTTGATTTTCAACCACCAACCTATTTTCCAACTTTGTGCATAGCACGCGATTTAAAACTAAAGAGGTGAAAACTGTGATTTCTAAACCAGATAAAAACAAACTCCGTCAAAAACGCCACCGTCGCGTTCGCGGAAAACTCTCTGGAACTGCTGATCGCCCACGTTTGAACGTATTCCGTTCTAATACAGGCATCTACGCTCAAGTGATTGATGACGTAGCGGGTGTAACGCTCGCAAGTGCTTCAACTCTTGACAAAGAAGTTTCAAAAGGAACTAAAACTGAACAAGCCGTTGCTGTCGGTAAACTCGTTGCAGAACGTGCAAACGCTAAAGGTATTTCAGAAGTGGTGTTCGACCGCGGTGGATATCTATATCACGGACGTGTGAAAGCTTTGGCTGATGCAGCTCGTGAAAACGGATTGAAATTCTAATAGGAGGACACTAGAAAATGGCATTTAAAGACAATGCAGTTGAATTAGAAGAACGCGTAGTTGCTGTCAACCGTGTTACAAAAGTTGTTAAAGGTGGACGTCGTCTTCGTTTCGCAGCTCTTGTTGTTGTCGGTGACCACAACGGTCGTGTAGGATTTGGTACTGGTAAGGCTCAAGAAGTTCCAGAAGCAATCCGCAAAGCAGTAGAAGATGCTAAGAAAAACTTGATTGAAGTTCCTATGGTTGGAACAACAATCCCACACGAAGTTCTTTCAGAATTCGGTGGAGCTAAAGTATTGTTGAAACCTGCTGTAGAAGGTTCTGGAGTTGCCGCTGGTGGTGCGGTTCGTGCCGTTGTGGAATTGGCAGGTGTGGCAGATATTACATCTAAATCACTTGGTTCTAACACTCCAATCAACATTGTTCGCGCAACTGTTGAAGGTTTGAAACAATTGAAACGCGCTGAAGAAGTTGCTGCCCTTCGTGGTATTTCAGTTTCTGATTTGGCATAAGAAAGGGGATAAAATGGCTCAAATTAAAATTACTTTGACTAAGTCTCCAATCGGACGCATTCCATCACAACGTAAAACTGTTGTAGCACTTGGACTTGGCAAATTGAACAGCTCTGTTATCAAAGAAGACAATGCTGCTATCCGTGGTATGATCACTGCAGTATCTCACTTGGTAACAGTTGAAGAAGTAAACTAATGAATTTTTAGGGGATGTGGCAATACTCATCCCCTAAAACTAGATATAGTCATCTAAGATGGCGATGTATAGGCGAGTTGATAAGGGAGACAACCTTTTCTCTCTTATCGGCGCTAGCATTTTACAAAAGAGGAGAAAATAATAATGAAACTTCATGAATTGAAACCTGCAGAAGGTTCTCGTAAAGTACGTAACCGTGTTGGTCGTGGTACTTCATCAGGTAACGGTAAAACATCTGGTCGCGGTCAAAAAGGTCAAAAAGCTCGTAGCGGTGGCGGAGTTCGCCTTGGTTTTGAAGGTGGACAAACTCCATTGTTCCGTCGTCTTCCAAAACGTGGATTCACTAACATCAACGCTAAAGAATACGCAATTGTAAACCTTGACCAATTGAACGTCTTTGAAGATGGTGCTGAAGTGACTCCAGTTGTGCTTATCGAAGCAGGAATTGTGAAAGCTGAAAAATCAGGCGTTAAAATTCTTGGTAACGGTGAATTGACTAAGAAATTGACTGTGAAAGCAGCTAAATTCTCTAAATCAGCTGAGGAAGCTATCACTGCTAAAGGTGGTTCTGTAGAAGTCATCTAAGAGAGGTGACCCATGTTTTTTAAATTATTAAAAGAAGCTCTCAAGGTTAAACAAGTTCGATCAAAAATTCTCTTTACAATTTTTATCATTCTTGTTTTCCGTATTGGGACAAGTATTACTGTTCCAGGTGTCAATGCAAAAAGTTTAGAAGCTCTCAGCGGTTTATCTTTCTTAAACATGCTTAGTCTTGTTTCAGGGAATGCCATGAAGAACTTCTCCGTTTTTGCACTTGGTGTAAGTCCGTACATCACTGCTTCTATCGTTGTTCAATTGCTACAAATGGATATTTTACCGAAGTTTGTAGAATGGGGCAAACAAGGGGAAGTAGGACGGAGAAAACTAAACCAGGCTACTCGTTATATTGCACTGGTGCTTGCATTTGTTCAATCTATCGGGATTACAGCAGGGTTTAATACTCTATCTGGAGCGAAATTATTAACGACAGATTTAACTCCACAAGTCTTTGTTACCATTGGGATCATCCTCACAGCAGGTAGTATGATTGTAACTTGGCTCGGGGAACAAATTACAGATAAGGGATACGGAAATGGTGTTTCTATGATTATCTTTGCAGGTATTGTTGCTTCAATTCCTGAGATGATTAAAGGCATCTATGTTGACTACTTCGTCAATATTCCAAGTAGCCGTTTGACTTCATCTATTATCTTTGTCGTTATTTTGATTATCGCTGTCTTGTTGATTGTTTACTTTACAACATATGTTCAACAGGCAGAATATAAAATCCCAATCCAATATACAAAAGTTGCTCAAGGAGCCCCATCAAGTTCATACCTCCCTTTGAAGGTAAACCCAGCAGGGGTTATCCCAGTTATCTTTGCAAGTTCCATTACAGCAGCACCTGCAGCTATCCTTCAATTTTTGAGTGCTACAGGTCATGATTGGGCTTGGGTACGTACAGCACAGGAAATGTTATCTACAACATCTCCAACAGGTGTTGCTATGTATGCCTTGTTGATCATTCTCTTTACATTCTTCTATACGTTTGTACAGATCAATCCAGAGAAGGCAGCAGAAAACTTGCAAAAGAGTGGAGCCTACATTCATGGGGTCCGTCCTGGTAAAGGGACAGAAGAATACATGTCGAAACTTCTTCGTCGTCTTGCTACTGTCGGCTCTCTCTTCCTAGGTGTCATTTCTATCTTACCTATCGTAGCTAAAGATGTATTTGGCCTTTCAGAAGTTGTTGCTTTTGGGGGAACAAGTCTACTAATCATTATCTCGACAGGTATTGAAGGAATTAAACAATTGGAAGGGTATCTATTGAAACGTAAGTATGTTGGTTTCTTAGACACAACAGAATAGTTGTAATAGGAAATAAAATTGACTATTGCTCAGAGAGTGGAGTGTAAAAATCGAAGACGTTGTCAGATTTTTATCTCCTCTCTTCTATTTTGTTTTTAAATAGGGGTTGAAATAGATTTCTGCTTCTATTTAAATACAAAATAAGGAGATCCTATCATGAATCTTTTGATTATGGGCTTACCTGGAGCAGGTAAGGGAACGCAAGCAGCTAAAATTGTGGAGAAATTCCATGTTGCACATATCTCAACAGGCGATATGTTCCGTGCTGCAATGGCTAATCAAACTGAAATGGGTGTACTCGCAAAGTCATACATTGACAAAGGTGAGTTGGTCCCAGACGAAGTTACAAATGGTATTGTTAAAGAACGCCTTTCACAGGACGACATCAAAGAAACAGGTTTCTTGTTAGATGGTTACCCACGTACGATTGAACAAGCTCATGCCTTGGATGAGACATTGGCTGAACTTGGTATTGAACTTGAAGGAGTAATCAACATCGAAGTGAATCCAGACTGTCTCTTGGAACGCTTGAGTGGCCGTATCATTCACCGCAAAACAGGTGAAACTTTCCACAAAGTTTTCAATCCACCAGTTGACTACAAAGAAGAGGATTACTACCAACGTGAAGATGATAAACCTGAGACAGTTAAACGTCGTTTGGATGTGAATATTGCACAAGGTGAACCAATCATTGCTCACTATCGTGCTAAAGGTTTAGTTCATGATATCGAAGGAAATCAAGATATCAATGATGTGTTCAAAGACATCGAAAAAGTATTGACAAATTTGAAATAAAGCGTTTTTCGTACTTGCAAAAAATCGCGACAAATGTTATACTGAGATAGTCTGACTTATAATTGTTGCCTCTGTGTCTTGAGGCATCGAATCGAAATTTATGGAGGTGCTTTTGCGTGGCAAAAGACGATGTGATTGAAGTTGAAGGCAAAGTAGTCGATACAATGCCGAACGCAATGTTTACGGTTGAACTTGAAAATGGACATCAGATTTTAGCAACAGTTTCTGGTAAAATTCGTAAAAACTATATTCGTATTTTAGCGGGAGATCGTGTTACTGTCGAGATGAGTCCATATGACTTGACACGTGGACGTATCACTTACCGCTTTAAATAATCGAAAAACTTGGAGGGATAAGAAATGAAAGTAAGACCATCGGTCAAACCAATTTGCGAATACTGTAAAGTAATTCGTCGTAATGGTCGTGTTATGGTAATTTGCCCAGCAAATCCAAAACACAAACAACGTCAAGGATAAGATAGAAAGGAGAAAACATGGCTCGTATTGCTGGAGTTGACATTCCAAATGACAAACGCGTAGTAATCTCATTGACTTACGTTTATGGTATCGGACTTTCAACATCTAAGAAAATTTTGGCTGCTGCTGGAATCTCAGAAGATGTTCGTGTACGTGACCTTACATCAGATCAAGAAGATGCTATCCGTCGTGAAGTGGATGTAATCAAAGTTGAAGGTGACCTTCGTCGTGAAGTAAACTTGAACATTAAACGTTTGATGGAAATCGGTTCATACCGTGGTATTCGTCACCGTCGTGGACTTCCTGTCCGTGGACAAAACACTAAAAACAATGCTCGCACTCGTAAAGGTAAAGCTGTTGCGATTGCTGGTAAGAAAAAATAATATAGGAGGTAAAAGTCTTGGCTAAACCAACACGTAAACGTCGTGTGAAAAAGAATATCGAATCTGGTATTGCTCATATTCACGCTACATTTAATAACACTATTGTTATGATTACTGATGTGCATGGTAATGCAATTGCTTGGTCATCAGCTGGTGCTCTTGGTTTCAAAGGTTCTCGTAAATCTACACCATTCGCTGCTCAAATGGCTTCTGAAGCTGCTGCTAAATCTGCACAAGAACACGGTCTTAAATCAGTTGAAGTTACTGTAAAAGGTCCAGGTTCTGGTCGTGAGTCAGCTATTCGTGCGCTTGCTGCCGCTGGTCTTGAAGTAACAGCAATTCGTGATGTGACTCCAGTGCCACACAATGGTGCTCGTCCTCCAAAACGTCGCCGTGTATAATCATCGCATTACACTGCTTTTCGTTTAAGAGGGAGTAACTAAATGATTGAGTTTGAAAAACCAAATATAACAAAAATTGATGAAAATAAAGATTATGGCAAGTTTGTAATCGAACCACTTGAACGTGGTTACGGTACAACTCTTGGTAACTCTCTTCGTCGTGTACTATTAGCTTCTCTACCAGGAGCAGCAGTGACATCTATCAACATTGAAGGTGTCTTGCATGAGTTCGACACAGTTCCAGGTGTTCGTGAAGACGTGATGCAAATCATTCTGAACATTAAAGGGATTGCAGTAAAATCATACGTTGAAGACGAAAAAATCATTGAGCTTGACGTTGAAGGTCCTGCTGAAATTACAGCTGGAGACATTTTGACTGACAGTGATATTGAGATTGTAAATCCAGATCATTATCTCTTTACAATCGGTGAAGGTTCTTCTCTAAAAGCGACAATGACTGTTAACAGTGGTCGTGGATATGTACCTGCTGATGAAAACAAAAAAGATAATGCACCAGTTGGAACACTTGCTGTAGATTCTATTTATACACCAGTTACAAAAGTCAACTATCAAGTAGAGCCTGCTCGTGTAGGTAGCAATGATGGATTTGACAAATTAACCCTTGAAATCTTGACTAATGGAACAATTATTCCAGAAGATGCTTTAGGGCTTTCAGCACGTATCTTGACAGAACATCTTGATTTGTTTACAAATCTTACTGAGATTGCTAAGTCAACTGAAGTGATGAAAGAAGCTGATACTGAATCTGACGATCGTATTTTGGATCGTACGATTGAGGAACTGGACTTGTCTGTGCGTTCATACAACTGTTTGAAACGTGCCGGTATCAATACTGTGCATGATTTGACAGAAAAATCTGAAGCAGAGATGATGAAAGTACGAAATCTTGGACGCAAGAGTTTGGAAGAAGTGAAACTCAAACTCATTGACTTGGGTCTTGGATTAAAAGATAAATAAAGGAGGAATACATGGCTTACCGTAAACTAGGACGCACTAGCTCACAACGTAAAGCAATGCTTCGCGATTTGACAACTGACCTTTTGATCAACGAATCGATCGTGACAACTGAAGCTCGTGCTAAAGAAATCCGTAAAACTGTTGAAAAAATGATTACTCTAGGTAAACGTGGTGATTTGCATGCACGTCGTCAAGCAGCTGCTTTCGTACGTAATGAAATCGCATCTGAAAACTATGATGAAGCAACTGATAAGTACACTTCTACTACAGCACTTCAAAAATTGTTCTCAGAAATCGCACCTCGTTATGCTGGACGTAACGGTGGATACACTCGTATCCTTAAAACTGAACCACGTCGTGGTGATGCTGCGCCAATGGCGATCATCGAATTAGTATAAAATCATCAATTTTGTTGAGTGTTATGATGATGGAGTCTTGTGCTCTTAGTCTAGCTCTGGTCTACCGCTGGGACTTCGGTCCTAGCGGGAACACTCATCATCATTTGATAGGGTAGACGCTTGTTTACGAAATTGTTTTTTTGTTTAAGAACAACTTCGTAAGCAGGCGTTTTTTAGTATTTTTTTCGGAAATATGCTATACTAAGAAAAAAGAAAATCAAAAACGTTCAGGTTTTCTAATAATCGTAGAAATGGGGTATAAGAATGAAGGCTATTATTACAGTGGTTGGTAAGGACAAGGCTGGGATTGTTGCAGGCGTGTCTACTAAGATTGCAGAGTTGGGGTTGAATATTGACGATATTTCTCAGACGGTGTTGGATGAATACTTTACCATGATGGCGGTCGTTTCTAGTGACGAAAAACAAGATTTTACCTCTCTCAGAAATGAGTTTGAAACATTCGGTCAGACCTTGAATGTCAAAATCAATATTCAAAGTGCAGCGATTTTTGATGCTATGTACAATATCTAGGAGGTTATCATGGATATTAGACAAGTTACGGAAACCATTGCCATGATCGAAGAGCAGAACTTCGATATCAGAACCATCACCATGGGGATTTCCCTTTTGGACTGTATTGATCCAGATATCAATCGTGCTGCTGAAAAGATTTACCAAAAAATCACCACTAAAGCTGCAAATCTAGTGGCTGTGGGAGATGAAATTGCTGCAGAACTTGGGATTCCTATTGTTAATAAACGGGTATCGGTGACTCCGATTTCTTTAATTGGTGCTGCGACTGATGCGACAGACTATGTTGTTTTGGCAAAGGCACTTGACAAGGCTGCCAAGGAGATTGGTGTTGACTTTATCGGTGGATTCTCATCTTTGGTACAAAAAGGTTACCAAAAAGGAGATGAAATTCTCATCAATTCTATCCCACGCGCTCTAGCTGAGACAGACAAGGTTTGTTCGTCTGTTAACATTGGCTCAACTAAGTCAGGTATCAACATGACTGCAGTTGCAGACATGGGACGTATCATCAAGGAGACAGCTGCGCTATCAGATATGGGTGCGGCCAAGTTGGTCGTATTTGCTAATGCTGTTGAGGACAATCCTTTTATGGCAGGGGCTTTCCATGGTGTTGGCGAAGCAGATGTTATCATCAATGTCGGAGTTTCGGGTCCTGGTGTGGTCAAGCGCGCCTTGGAAAAGGTTCGTGGACAGAGCTTTGATGTAGTAGCCGAGACGGTCAAGAAAACGGCCTTTAAGATTACTCGTATCGGTCAATTAGTTGGTCAGATGGCCAGCGAGAGACTGGGTGTTGACTTTGGAATTGTCGACCTAAGTTTGGCGCCAACTCCTGCGGTTGGTGATTCTGTGGCTCGTGTCCTTGAGGAAATGGGCCTAGAAACAGTTGGTACGCATGGGACGACGGCTGCCCTCGCCCTTTTGAATGACCAAGTTAAGAAGGGCGGAGTGATGGCTTGTAACCAAGTCGGTGGCTTGTCAGGTGCTTTTATCCCCGTTTCTGAAGATGAGGGGATGATTGCTGCGGTGCAAGATGGCTCTCTAAATTTAGAGAAACTAGAAGCCATGACTGCTATCTGTTCAGTTGGACTGGATATGATTGCCATTCCGGAAGATACGCCTGCTGAAACCATTGCGGCTATGATTGCGGATGAGGCGGCAATCGGTGTTATTAACATGAAAACGACAGCTGTTCGTATTATTCCAAAGGGCAAAGAAGGCGATATGATTGAGTTTGGTGGATTGCTAGGGACAGCTCCAGTGATGAAAGTCAACAGGGCTTCGTCTGTTGATTTCATTTCTCGCGGTGGGCAAATCCCAGCTCCAATCCATAGTTTTAAAAATTAATAAAAAAGCGAGAAGATTTAAGTTGAGTTTAAGGATGACTGTGTATACTATAATCATTAAATAAAGACCTCCTAACTTTATTTAATAGAAATCCTAAACTTTTTCATAATAATCTCCTAGGGAAGCTACCATGAGGGTAGCTTTTCTTTTGGATAATTTACAAATGTTGGCTTTGCTTTTGAAAGCCGAATATTTCTTTGATCCATGATATAATAGAAGAAAATGGAGGATAGAAAATGTCTAAAGTAAGATTGTACTTGGTCCGTCATGGAAAAACGATGTTTAACACGATTGGACGTGCACAAGGATGGAGTGATACGCCTCTGACCGCAGAAGGTGAGTTGGGAATCCATGAACTGGGAATTGGCTTGAGAGAGTCTGGTTTACAATTTGACCGCGCTTATTCCAGTGATTCAGGGCGCACCATTCAAACTATGGGAATTATCCTAGAAGAACTTGGCTTGCAGGGAAAAATCCCTTACCGCATGGACAAGCGCATCAGAGAGTGGTGCTTTGGTAGTTTTGATGGAGCCTATGATGGGGACCTCTTTATGGGATTGATTCCGAGAATTTTCAATGTAGACCATGTTCACCAATTGTCTTATGCTGAACTGGCTGAGGGTTTGGTAGAGGTTGATACTGCAGGCTGGGCTGAAGGTTGGAAAAAACTCAGTAGTCGAATCAAGGAAGGCTTTGAAGCGATTGCCAAAGAAATGGAAGAACAAGGTGGGGGCAATGCTCTCGTCGTGAGCCATGGAATGACGATTGGGACCATTGTTTACCTGATCAACGGCATGCATCCGCATGGTTTAGATAATGGTAGCGTGACGATTCTTGAATATGAGGACGGTCAGTTTAGCGTAGAAGTTGTTGGTGACCGTAGCTATCGAGAGCTCGGACGTGAGAAGATGTTAGAGACAAATAGTTAATAGAAGTTAGCTCCGATTAGGAGCTAATTTTGAGTTAAAGGATATGATTTAAATCAATAGTTCCGAAAAAGTAAAAATTTTTGGGGGATGTGATGTTATGAAAGGAAGGCTAGAATCATTTTGGAGAATAATACCATAAAGGAGATATAGACAGAATGAAATCAAACTAAAAGGATTGAATCTTGCATAACGCAAAACTCAATCCTTCATTAAAAAAATATTTATCATGTTTAGCAATCAGTCAAACCTAGTTGAAAGATATGTTATATTTGAATGAAATTACCAAATATAAGGGAAAATTCGATAGCGAACTTTTTGACAGTATGTTTCATATGCTTTTCCAAAATGATTGTATAAGGCTTTTTCTTCTACTTTTAATCGAATACTGTAACCAACTACCAATAGAATGAGACAAATAATAATTGTGAGAGGATTTAATGAAACAATTGACAAGCCAAGTATGGATACGATGCTACCAGTATAGGCAGGATTTCTTACTATAGAATAGGGCCCTGCTTCTACCAACTGCTGACTATCTGTTGTTTGAACCGCAAGTGTAAAATTCTTCCCAAGATAATTAACTGCATAGATACGTAATACAAAGCCGGCTAGAGAAAGGAGAATTCCAATATAGATCAAAAAATGTGGCAATTGAGCTATAGAAGGTAGAAGTTGTTCATTCATTAATAGAAGACAACAAACAACACTACCAATAATGATGTAACGACTTCCTTTGTCTTCAGAGTTATTTTCATTGTTTGATTTTGTTTTCCTTTTAATCCACGTTTCTGTGATGATGAAAATGAGAATGAACCCATATGCAAAAATAGTTTGTAAATCCATGATTATTTCCTCCAGCTAGCATTATACAACTTTCAATTTTGGTGGTCAATTAAAAGGAAATAGTTAGAGTATGTTTTGTAATAGGTATCAATGGAAACTTCATGATTTCATCTGTAAAAATCTCTTGAAAATGGTATAATAGTAACATCACAAAATTGGAGAGAGACCATGAGTTTTTACAATCATAAAGAAATTGAGCCTAAGTGGCAGGGCTACTGGGCGAAACATCATACATTTAAGACAGGAACAGATGCATCAAAACCGAAGTTTTATGCGCTTGACATGTTCCCTTATCCATCTGGAGCGGGTCTTCACGTAGGACACCCAGAGGGTTACACAGCAACCGATATCCTCAGCCGTTACAAACGTGCGCAAGGCTACAACGTCCTTCACCCAATGGGATGGGATGCCTTTGGTTTGCCAGCTGAGCAGTACGCTATGGATACAGGTAATGACCCAGCAGAATTTACAGCGGAAAACATTGCCAACTTCAAACGTCAAATCAATGCGCTTGGATTTTCTTACGACTGGGATCGTGAAGTCAACACAACAGATCCAAACTACTACAAATGGACTCAATGGATCTTCACCAAGCTTTACGAAAAAGGTTTGGCCTATGAAGCGGAAGTACCGGTAAACTGGGTTGAGGAACTAGGAACAGCTATCGCCAACGAAGAAGTGCTTCCTGATGGAACTTCTGAGCGTGGTGGCTATCCCGTTGTCCGCAAACCAATGCGCCAATGGATGCTTAAAATCACGGCCTATGCAGAGCGCTTGCTTAATGACTTGGATGAGTTGGATTGGCCAGAGTCTATCAAGGAAATGCAACGTAACTGGATTGGGAAATCAACTGGTGCTAATGTCACTTTTAAAGTGAAAGGGACTGACAAGGAATTTACCGTCTTTACTACTCGTCCTGATACGCTTTTCGGTGCGACCTTCACAGTCTTGGCTCCTGAGCATGACTTGGTAGATGCCATCACAACAGCTGAACAAGCTGAGGCTGTAGCGGACTACAAACACCAAGCTAGTCTCAAGTCTGACTTGGCTCGTACAGACCTTGCCAAGGAAAAAACAGGGGTTTTGACGGGCGCTTATGCCATCAACCCTGTCAATGGCAAGGAAATTCCAATCTGGATTGCCGACTATGTTCTTGCTAGCTATGGAACAGGTGCTGTCATGGCCGTGCCTGCCCATGACCAACGTGACTGGGAATTTGCCAAACAATTTGACCTTCCAATCGTAGAAGTGCTTGAAGGTGGAAACGTTGAAGAAGCTGCTTACACAGAAGATGGTCTTCATGTCAATTCAGACTTCCTAGATGGCCTTAACAAAGAAGACGCTATTGCTAAAATTGTGGCTTGGTTGGAAGAAAAAGGCTGCGGTCAAGAAAAAGTCACCTACCGTCTCCGTGACTGGCTCTTTAGCCGTCAACGTTACTGGGGTGAGCCAATTCCAATCATTCATTGGGAAGATGGGACTTCAACAGCTGTTCCTGAAAGTGAATTGCCACTTGTCTTGCCAGTCACCAAGGATATCCGTCCTTCAGGTACAGGGGAAAGCCCATTGGCTAACTTGACAGACTGGCTTGAAGTGACTCGTGAAGATGGCATCAAGGGTCGTCGTGAAACCAACACCATGCCACAATGGGCTGGTTCAAGCTGGTACTACCTCCGTTATATTGACCCACACAATACTGAGAAATTGGCTGATGAGGACCTTCTCAAACAATGGTTGCCAGTCGATATCTACGTGGGTGGTGCAGAACACGCCGTGCTTCACTTGCTCTATGCTCGTTTCTGGCACAAATTCCTCTATGACCTCGGTGTTGTTCCGACTAAGGAACCATTCCAAAAACTCTTTAACCAAGGAATGATTTTGGGAACAAGCTACCGTGACCACCGTGGAGCTCTTGTAGCGACTGATAAGGTTGAAAAACGTGACGGTTCTTTCTTCCATGTGGAAACAGGAGAAGAGTTGGAGCAAGCACCAGCCAAGATGTCTAAATCGCTCAAGAACGTTGTTAACCCAGACGACGTGGTGGAACAATACGGTGCTGATACCCTTCGTGTTTATGAAATGTTCATGGGGCCACTCGATGCTTCCATCGCTTGGTCAGAAGAAGGTCTGGAAGGAAGCCGCAAGTTCCTTGACCGTGTTTACCGTTTGATTACAAGTAAAGAAATCGTTGCGGAAAACAATGGTGCTCTTGACAAGGTCTACAATGAAACAGTCAAAGCTGTCACTGAGCAAATCGAATCCATGAAATTTAACACAGCCATTGCCCAACTCATGGTCTTTGTCAACGCTGCTAATAAGGAAGACAAACTTTATGTGGACTACGCCAAAGGCTTTATCCAATTGATTGCCCCATTTGCACCTCACTTAGCAGAAGAACTCTGGCAAACAGTTGCAGCAACAGGTGAATCCATCTCTTACGTGGCTTGGCCAGCATGGGACGAGAGTAAATTGGTTGAAGACGAAATCGAAATCGTCGTCCAAATCAAAGGTAAAGTCCGTGCCAAATTGATGGTTGCTAAAGACCTATCACGCGAAGAATTGCAAGAAATCGCTCTAGCAGATGAAAAAGTTAAAGCAGAAATTGACGGCAAGGAAATCGTGAAGGTGATTGCAGTACCGAATAAACTGGTGAATATTGTAACGAAGTAATCAGTTGATTTGCTGATTTCAAACCTCGGACAGTTTCTTAAACTGTTTGAGTCAACTAAACTCGTTAATATCGTTGTGAAATAAGATAGAAATCCTTCAGAGTAGAATCTGGAGGATTTTTTGTTTGACAGGAAGTTTCTATTTTGTTAATATGATTAACAAAGAAAAGAGAGATTATGGATAAAAAAGAATTTATTACATTTAATAATCGTTTCAATAGATTTATTTTAGCGTTTGAACAGTTAAAAAAAAATCAACATAAAATTAGTATTGACAAATCTATTACGTTGAATGAGGTGCATTTGATTGTTGTGATTGGGGAAAATCAGCCCTTGAATCTAGTAAAATTATCTGAATTATTAAAAGTTTCGAGAAGTGCAATAACTCAAAGTGTCAAGAGATTGATTCAAAAAAATTTAGTTGTTTTTGATTTTGATCCGAATAATGGGAAAAATAAATATTTGAGATTATCTGAAAAAGGCATCGAAGTTTTTAAAATCCATAAGGAGCAACAAGCATATATTGAAGAATCGGTCTTTTCAGTTTTAAACAACTATAGCGAGGGGGAACTTCAAACAGTTGTGAAATTGATGGATGATATTGAAAAGGTGTGGGGAGAATTACCGTGGTAAAAGTCGCGGTAAATTTTAAATATACTTGTTAAGTAAGTTAACAAAAAGGAGAAGATATGACTGTAAACATAGAACTGATTTCACAAACAGATTTAGCGGATGAATCTTTTTATATTGCTATCAATGGTTTAGAACCAAGGACAAGGTATTGTGTAGAAATGTACCTGTCTGATTATTACTGTATAAATGCTCCCTTGCTTTTAGATCATGATGTTATATGGAAATCAACTGCAATTTTTTTATCTGATCAGGGCGGTATGATTGACACCTCTCAAACAGCATCTATTTCGGGATCTTATAAAGGAGTTTCAGAAATGGGCTTGTTCTTTAATGCGAAACCGTTGAAAAATAGGAAAAGGAGATTACCCAGTTCTCTTGATAGAATTCCATTGCGAGATTGTTTTGGTGTTGAAATTAAAATCAAGATGGGGAAAGATGTGGTCGCGGAGCAAAATTTTGTAAGGCGTTATATAAATCTGGGAATAAGGTATCAAGATATTTATGATAGGCATTTTCAAGGTCGATTATTTTATGATGAAAAGTTAAGAAAGGCGCCAGCCGTGATTATTGTTAGCGGTAGTGAGGGAAGAATTGAAAAAGCTCAGAACATTGCCCAACTTTTATCTTCTAGAGGCTATATTTGTCTTGCGATAGCTTATTTTGGTTTAGAGGGATTACCCCAAAACTTAGAACGAATTCCAATAGAATGTCTGGAGGAGGCGAAAGATTTTCTATATCATCATCCTCAAGTTGATAATACAAAAATAGGAATATATGGTCGCTCTAAAGGAGCAGAGCTTGTTCTGGCTGGACAAAGTATTTTGGAAGATGTGCAATGTTTGGTACTCAATTCCCCCACAAATGTAATATTTGAGGGAATAAAGGGAAAACTCAATTCTCATTCATCTTCTTGGACATATTTACAAAAGGAACTTCCTTATCAAAAATTTCAGTTAGGAAATTATTTGTTAAATAAGTTTTTTGGAAAATATATTCCTGAAGATAGTAGGGCTCAGATTGATGTGAGTAAAATTGCCTCTCCTTTATTATTACTAGGAAGCGATGTTGATGAAATATGGAATGCATCATCCGCGATAGATGATATTATTTCACACTATAAAGGGGAATCCATTTTGTCTAAAAAATACCATGAGACAGGGCATATGTTGACGGTTGCTTATCAACCAAATCATCGTTATCGAAAAGATTGGCGCTTATTAATGAAAGAAAGTGTAGACTCATGGTTTGCTACGATAAATTTTTTTGATACACATCTGAAAAATTTGTAGATAGTGCTGAACCGTGCTATAATAGTCCCAACTAAGATAAAAACACAGTTCTGGTTGGTAGTCCAGACGTAGGCAAGCCTATCAGTAACCTTCCTCCTTGGTTGTCCATTCTTAGGGATAGATTTAAGGAGGTGCTGTCATGGAAATCGTTTCAATTGGCTTGACAGTTTATTTTGAAGATGGATTTTGGCATGGATTGTTTGAACAAGAGTATGAGGGAACTTATCAAGTTTGTCGAGTGACATTTGGTCAGGAACCAAAAGAGGATGAAATTTTGAAACTTTTACAGACTCAGTTTGTTCGGTTATCTTTTAGTCCAGAAGCAACAGTCAAACAGCATGTGAAGATTAAGAATCCGAAGCGTCTGCAGCGAGCTGTAAAGAAACAGGTGAAGCAGAAAGTTTCTTCTAAGTCACAAGAGCTTTTACAGTTGCAGTATGAGGAACGAAAAAAGTATTCAAAACAACAGTCCAGTCTCCAAAAGCAATTGCTCAAGCAAGAGAAATTTGAACGCAAACAGCAAAAACGTAAAGAGAAGCACAAGGGGCACTAGTGACTCTCTTTCATAAAATAGAACAGCTCTTCTTGGGTAACAAGAGCTGTTTTTGCTTGTATTGAAGATTTCTTTCCTAATAGATAGACTTATCGTTAATGGCAGTTTCAAATTCAGGACCATACTTGCTTGCTTCAAATTCAATCCTACCCCATTCAGCATTTTCATTTTACTAGAAGGGAGTGTGTGCCATGATTTCTGATTCATTTTTTATTGTTTGGTTTAGCGAGAACAATACTATTGACTCCTGGATTTTTCTGCCGGATGCTATAAAATGCCTCTTTTATAGCGCATGTTTAAAAATATAATGTATGGTTGTAAGTGATTTTAAACTTCCTCTAGTGATTCGATAGGAGAAAAACGGTTGCAGCCTGCACCACTTTAACTTAGCCCCCATTATTTTACCACTTGTCCTTTTATTTTAACTACTTATCTCAAAAGTCGATTCTTCTTTCATTCTTTTTGTTAAACTAGTGTGGTAAAGAGGAGGAAAAAATATGATTTTACAAGCTAAGCATTTGACTAAACGGTACGGCAATCATATGGCTGTCGATGATATTCAGTTAGAGTTTGAAAAAGGAAGTTTCAATGCTATTTTGGGACCCAATGGTGCAGGGAAATCAACCACCATTTCCATGTTAATCGGTTTGAAAAAGCCGACACAAGGTCAGATTCGATATGCGCCAAATACGAAAATCGGAGTGGTTTTTCAAGCTAGTGTACTGGATGAGATGTTGACGGTTAGGGAAAATCTCACGATTCGTGCTCAACAGTATAAGGAGATTGCGGCAAGTCGTGTGGATGATTTGATTCATCAATTGGGTTTGACTGCTTTCCAGAAACAACTCTATGGGACCTTGTCAGGTGGGCAAAAACGTCGGGTTGATATTGCGCGTGCTCTTCTTTCGCGACCAGATATTCTTTTCTTGGATGAACCAACGACAGGTCTTGATATTCAAACTCGCAAATCCATCTGGGATCTACTGTATCGACTACAAAAGGATGAAGGGATGACTATTATCTTAACGACTCATTATCTGGATGAAGCGGATGAAGCGGATCAGATCTATATCGTTGATCATGGGAAAGTGATTGCGCAAGGTTCTGCGACTGCTATTAAAAGCCAGTATGCATCTAATATCCTAAAAATTCGTTTTAAGGAAATGAAGGATCTAGAAAAATTGCGACAGACTGGAATGACAGTCGAGGAAGAAAATGAGATGGAATATCTTTTTTATCCAAGGACGTCACAGGAAGCCATTGAATATTTGGCAAAAGTTCGAGAAGAAATTGATTCTTTTGAGTTTCGTCCGGGTACTATGGATGATGCCTTTATTGCACTTACAGGAAGAGAGGTCCGCTAATGCTAGCTTTATTGAAACGGAATTTTATCTTATATTTTCGTAATCGTTCGGGAGTATTTTTCTCATTATTGGGGGCATTGATTTCCTTCCTCCTTTATATCATTTTTTTGCAGAAGAATTTGACAGATTCTTGGTCCCAACTTCCTAATAGTACAAACCTTTTAAACAATTGGTTGATGGGTGGGACTTTGGCTGTGACTGGGATGACAACCAGTTTTACGGCTCTTAAACAAATGGTACAGGACCGCGAAAATCAAGTGGATCAAGATCTCTTCTTGACAGATTTAGGTAACTGGGGCTTACAGACGTCCTATCTAATCAGTAGTATTGTCATTTCTTTTGTCATGCAGGTGTTTATGTATGCTGTTATGAGTTTTTATTTTAAAGAGAGCCCAGTTATCAGTCATTTACCGGAAATCGCTTTGATTATGTTGTTAAGCAGTCTGCTTTCAAGTTTGGTAAATGTTCTCTTGATTTACCGTTTTCAATCTGTAGATAGCCTTGGGAAACTGGCAACGATAGTGGGAACTGCCTCTGGATTTTTAGTAGGAACTTATATCCCTATTGGAGTATTACCTGATTCTGCACAGCTTTTCATGAAATGTACCCCTGCAACTTATATTGCTTCTCTTTATCGACAAGTCTTGATGAAAGATCGGTTAGAGACCGCATTTTCAGGAAACAACAGTCTGTTACAGGAATTTCAAGAAAAAATGGGAATCCAAATCAACTGGCAAGAACTATTGACAAAGGAAGAAACATACTTTATAGTGGTTATTATCAGTCTCGTCGCTATTCTTCTTTGGTTTTTATTTGTTAAAGTGTTTAGTAAGAGAAAATAAAGGTGTATTGGAGAGAAAATGAAGATTCGTTTTGAAATGAAGACAGAGTTTTCAGAAAAAGACCCACACATTTTAATTCAGGCAGCTCAGTTAACCGACCAAGCAAGAGAAGTCATGGAGTATTTAGAACAATTTTCAACGACTAATCAGGTGGTCATTCCTATTCGAACGGATGATCATCTGGTTATGGTAAAAATTGAGGATCTTATTCTAGCAGATATCGATAAGAATTTGTTGACCATTTATACGGTAGACGGGATTTATAAAACTAAGGAAACATTGACAAACTTTCAGAATCGGATTAACCGGCGTAACTTTATACAGATATCACGTCATTCAATTATAAACATTGACCATCTAGAGTCATTATCGGATAGTTTTTCAGGAAACATGATGGCTAAGATGACTCGGGGTATCAAATCTAGTGTGAGTCGGAAATACGTTAAGTCCTTAATGGATTATCTAGGTTTATAGGAGAAAATCATGAAGCGATTGATTGCTTATTTTGTATCGGGAATGCGGACGGCCTCCTTTATTTATTTGAATTTGGTATTATTGGCTCAGTTTTATTCAGGTATTACCTATCCTGCACCAACGACAAAAAATATTCTAGCTTTGTTTTTGATGAGCGGAATTATGGGGGTATTGACCTTAATCCTTGAAAGGCTAGAGTTTCTTGCTTATAGTATGCGTGTAGGAGTTCATTTATTAGCGACAGCTACTATTTTAGTATTGACCTACCTATTCTTTGGCTGGGGTTCAGCATTGTTGAGTCCCTTGCTTTGGTTCTTTTTCTTATTAATTTATGGATTGATATGGTTGTACCAGATCTGGCAAACTCACAAACTAACCCAACGAATTAATCAAGCCTTAAAAGATAAAAGAAAGAAAACGAATCACTAATGTAGTGTTGAGGATGAGGTTTGAGGAGAGTGCTAGTTTCCATATAGGGCAAATTATGATATAGTATTTTTAGCGTAAAACAAGGAGAAAAACGATGCCAGTAAATGAATATGGTCAGATAATTGGTGAGTCAATGGAAGATTATACTCCAGGAGAATTGCCTTTCATTGATTTCTTAGAAGGGCGCTACGCTCGGATAGAGGCTCTTTCGGTGGAAAAGCATGCGGAGGATTTATTAGCTGTTTATGGTCCGGGTACTCCTCGGGAGATGTGGACCTACCTCTTTCAGGAACCAGTGGCAGATATGGAGGAACTGGTTACCGTCTTAAATCAGATGTTGGCTCGTAAGGACCGTTTTTACTATGCGATTATAGATAAGGCAACTGGTAAGGCCTTGGGGACTTTTTCTCTCATGCGCATTGACCAGAATAACCGAGTAATAGAAGTGGGTGCTGTCACTTTTTCTCCAGAACTCAGGGGAACACGTATAGGGACAGAAGCCCAGTATCTCCTGGCACGGTATGTTTTTGAGGAGATTAACTATCGTCGCTATGAGTGGAAATGCGATGCTCTCAATCTCCCATCCAGACGAGCTGCGGAGCGTTTGGGCTTTGTCTATGAAGGAACCTTCCGCCAGGCAGTCGTTTATAAGGGACGTACACGGGATACGGATTGGCTCTCTATGATTGATAAGGACTGGCCTCAAGTTAAAGCTCGTTTGGAAGCATGGCTGGCTCCTGAAAATTTTGATAAAAATGGACGGCAGTACAAGAACTTAAGGGAATTATGAGAGGTATTGAGATGGTGACTATTAGAAGGCAAGAAATCGTCAAGCTAGAGGATGTTTTGCATCTCTATCAGGCAGTTGGATGGACAAATTATACCCATCAACCTCAGATGTTGGAGAAAGCCTTGTCTCACTCATTAGCGATTTATCTGGCACTTGATGGCGATGCCGTGGTGGGCTTGGTCCGTTTGGTCGGAGATGGTTTCTCATCGATTTTTGTCCAGGATTTGATCGTTTTGCCTAGCTATCAGCGCCAAGGGATTGGTAGCGACTTGATGAAAGAGGCTTTAGGTGATTACAAAGATGCCTATCAAGTCCAACTAGTGACCGAACAGACAGAAAAAACCTTGGGATTCTATCGATCTCTGGGATTGGAAACCTTATCTACTTATGATTGTACAGGAATGATTTGGGTGGATCGAAAAAGATAAAAAAATTATTTTTTCTTAAGTAAAGTTTAAGCCTCCTCTTGTATCATATAGTTATTAAATAAAGACCTCCTAATACTTTTCGAAAATCTCATCAACCTTCGTTAGAGTCGACTTAGCTAACTATAGTTATGCTTGCGCCTATCTGCCTAGTCTGATTTCGATTTTCATTGAGTACCCTTTATTTAATGAAATCCTAAACTTTTCTTTTTCATCATAATCTCCTAAAGAAGTCACCCGATCAGGTGGCTTTTTTATGACTTGGGGAGGAAAAATCCATTTGAAAAAAATTTTTTAAAAAATGATAAATCAGAGAAAAAGTTAAGTTAGCTTTAAGATTCATCTTGTATTATATAATCATTAAATAAAGACCTCCTAACTTTATTTAATGAAATCCTAAACTTTTCTTTTTCATAATAATCTCCCTAATGAAGCCACCAAATTCGGTGGTTTTTTTGTTTGTGGCTTGGATTTTTGATATAATAGAGCCATGAGTAGAATTTTAGACAATGAGATAATGGGGGATGAGGAGTTAGTAGAACGTACGCTCCGTCCTCAGTATTTACGTGAATATATTGGGCAGGATAAGGTCAAGGATCAGCTGCAAATCTTTATCGAAGCTGCCAAAATGCGGGATGAAGCACTGGATCATGTACTCTTATTTGGGCCTCCAGGTTTGGGGAAAACGACCATGGCCTTTGTTATTGCCAACGAACTGGGAGTCAATCTCAAGCAGACCTCTGGGCCTGTCATTGAAAAGGCGGGTGACTTGGTAGCGATTTTGAATGATTTGGAACCTGGAGATGTCCTCTTTATTGACGAGATTCATCGCCTGCCCATGTCGGTGGAAGAGGTGCTCTATAGTGCCATGGAGGACTTCTACATTGATATCATGATTGGGGCTGGAGAAGGTAGTCGCAGTGTTCATCTGGACTTGCCACCTTTTACCTTGATTGGTGCAACGACACGTGCGGGGATGCTCTCAAATCCTCTACGGGCACGTTTTGGGATTACAGGTCATATGGAATACTATGCCCACGATGATTTGACGGAAATTGTTGAGCGGACAGCAGATATTTTTGAGATGGAAATCACTCATGAAGCTGCAGCTGAGTTGGCCTTACGTAGTCGAGGAACCCCTCGTATCGCCAATCGTCTCCTTAAGCGCGTGCGCGACTTTGCCCAGATTATGGGGAATGGGGTTATCGATGATGTTATTACCGATAAGGCTTTGACCATGCTAGATGTTGACCATGAAGGCTTGGACTATGTGGATCAGAAAATCCTTCGTACCATGATTGAGATGTACGGTGGTGGTCCTGTAGGACTGGGAACCCTTTCGGTTAATATTGCCGAGGAGCGTGAGACGGTCGAAGATATGTACGAACCTTACCTGATTCAAAAAGGTTTTATCATGCGGACAAGGTCTGGACGGGTGGCGACAGCTAAGGCATATGAGCATTTAGGGTATGAATACAATGAAAAATGAGCAAGAAATTCTAGATGCTTTCAGAGAAAATCCGGATATGATGACCATTCTGACCATCATTCGTGACCTTGGTCTGAAAGACTCTTGGTTGGCAGCAGGTTCTGTCAGGAATTTCATTTGGAATCTCTTGTCAGACAAATCAGCCTTTGACCATGAAACGGATGTGGATGTGATTTTCTTTGATCCAGATGTTTCTTATGAGGAAACAGTATCCCTAGAGAACAAGCTGAGAGAAGATTTCCCTCAGTATCAGTGGGAGTTGAAAAATCAGGTCTATATGCATCTGCACAGTCCTCACACTGCGCCCTACACGAGTTCCCGTGATGCTATGAGTAAGTATCCCGAGAGCTGCACGGCGGTAGGCCTTCGCTTGAATGAAGATTCCACTTTAGAGATCTTTACCCCCTATGGTTTAGAGGATATTATGAACTTCCAAGTTTCCCCAACTCCTCATTTCTTAGAGAATGAGGACCGAATGAAACTCTATCAAGAGCGATTGTCCAAGAAAAATTGGCAAGAAAAATGGGAAAATCTCACTTTTTCAAAAAACTTAAGAAAAATTTAAGTTAGGGACGGTATACTAGGTTCATAAGTTAAGAGGAACTTAACTTAAACTCCTAAAACTTTTTCATAATAATCTCCCTATAAAATTAAGTCGCCCAATCAGGCGGCTTATTTTTTGTCTGTAAGGAGAGCTAATAACTTAGCAATAGAAGAAAATAGGGAAATATGGTATAATGAAACGATAGATTTTTGAATAGGAATAAGAACATGTTTGGATTTTTTAAGAAAGATAAAGCTGTAGAAGTTGAGGTTCCAACACAGGTTCCTGCTCATATTGGCATTATCATGGATGGGAATGGCCGCTGGGCTAAAAAACGGATGCAACCACGGGTTTTTGGTCATAAGGCGGGGATGGAAGCCCTCCAAAAAGTGACCAAGGCAGCTAACAAGATGGGAGTTAAGGTCATCACGGTTTATGCCTTTTCAACGGAAAATTGGACGCGTCCAGATCAAGAGGTCAAGTTTATCATGAACTTGCCAGTCGAGTTTTATGATAACTACGTCCCTGAATTGCATGCAAATAACGTTAAGATTCAGATGATTGGGGAGACAGACCGTCTGCCTAAGCCGACTTTTGAAGCTTTGAAAAAAGCAGAGGAGTTGACCAAGAACAATACAGGCTTGATTCTCAATTTTGCGCTCAATTATGGTGGTCGTGCTGAAATTACGCAGGCTCTTAAGGGCTTGGCTCAAGATGTTCTAGATGCTAAAATCAACCCTGGTGACATCACAGAAGATATGATTGGGGACTATCTTTTCACGCAACATTTGCCAAAGGATTTGCGAGATCCTGATTTGATTATCCGCACGAGTGGTGAGTTGCGTTTAAGCAATTTCTTGCCATGGCAAGCAGCCTATAGCGAGCTTTATTTTACGGATACCTTGTGGCCTGATTTTGATGAAGCCGCCTTGCAGGAAGCTATTGCTGCTTTTAACCATCGCAATCGCCGTTTTGGAGGAGTTTAGGAGAAGATATGACCAAGGATTTACAAAAGAGAACATTGTTTGCGGTATTGGCCCTGGCAATTTTCCTTCCAGTCTTGTTTGCGGGAGGGCTCCTGTTGCAGATAGGGATTGGCTTGTTAGCAATGCTAGGCGTCCATGAACTCTTGCACATGAAGGGACTAAAGACTATGACCATTGAGGGCGCTTTGACTCTTTTTGCGACATTCGCTCTCACAGTCCCTTTAGAAAATTACCTAACTTTTTTGCCTGTTGATGGGAATGTGGTTGCCTACAGTGTTTTGATTACAATAATGCTAGGGACGACCGTTTTCAGTAAAAACTATACGATTGAAGATGCCGCTTTCCCAATTGCTGTGAGTTTTTATGTTGGTTTTGGCTTCAATGCCTTACTAGATGCTCGGGTGGCAGGTTTTGACAAGGTGCTTTTGGCCCTTTTTATCGTTTGGGCGACAGATAGCGCAGCCTACTTGACAGGGATGAATTTTGGTAGGCATAAATTGGCTCCGAGAGTTTCTCCTAATAAGAGTATTGAGGGCTTTGTTGGGGGTATTCTAGGTGCGGTACTGATAACAGTGATTTTCATGTTAGTGGACAGCACAGTTGCTCTTCCTTATGGGATTTATAGAATGAGTCTCTTTGCTGCCTTCTTCAGTGTGGCAGGTCAGTTTGGTGACTTGATTGAGAGTGCCATGAAACGCCATTTCGGTGTTAAGGATTCTGGGAAATTTATCCCGGGACATGGCGGTGTGTTGGATCGCTTTGATAGCATGCTGATTGTATTTCCAATGATGCACTTATTTGGCCTGTTTTAAAGAAAGGAATATTGAATGATTGGATTGCTGACCTTTATCCTGGTTTTTGGGATTATTGTGGTGGTGCATGAGTTTGGACATTTTTATTTTGCCAAGAAATCAGGCATTCTAGTTCGTGAATTTGCTATTGGTATGGGCCCCAAGATTTTTGCCCATATCGGTAAGGACGGCACTGCTTATACCATTCGGATCCTTCCTTTAGGAGGGTATGTTCGTATGGCTGGCTGGGGTGATGATGCGACAGAGATCAAGACAGGAACCCCGGTCAGTTTAACACTTGCAGAGGATGGTAATGTCAAACGGATCAATCTATCTGGGAAGAAACTGGATCAAACAGCTCTCCCTATGCAGGTAACCCAGTTTGACTTTGAAGACAAGCTCTTTATCAAGGGGTTGGTCCTGGAAGAAGAAAAGACTCTTGCTGTGGATCATGATGCAACGGTTGTTGAAGAAGATGGAACTGAAGTGCGCATCGCTCCTTTGGATGTACAGTATCAAAATGCTTCTATCTGGGGCAAGCTCATCACTAACTTTGCAGGTCCTATGAACAACTTTATCTTAGGTGTTGTTGTTTTTTGGATCCTAATCTTTTTGCAGGGTGGTGTTAGAGATACTCAGACCAATCTCTTTCATGTCATGCCAGAGGGAGCTTTGGCGAAGGTAGGCGTAGCTGAGACCGCTCAAATTACCAAGGTAGGCTCGCACGAGGTTAAGAATTGGCAAGATTTGACCCAGGCTGTGGAAGCAGATACCAAGGACAAGACTGCCCCGACCTTGGATGTGACTATTTCTGAAAATGGTAGTGAAAAGCAAGTTACTGTGACGCCAGAAGAAAATCAAGGACGTTACATTCTCGGGGTTCAACCGGGGGTCAAGTCAGACTTTCTATCCATGTTTGTTGGTGGATTTACAACTGCTGCTGACTCAGGACTTCGCATCCTTTCGGCTCTGAAAAACTTGATTTTCCATCCAGATTTGAACAAACTCGGTGGTCCCGTTGCTATTTTTAAGGCAAGTAGCGATGCTGCTAAAAATGGAATTGAGAATGTCCTCTACTTCCTAGCTATGATTTCCATCAATATTGGAATTTTTAACTTGATTCCGATCCCGGCTTTGGATGGTGGAAAGATTGTGCTCAATGTCCTAGAGGCTATCCGCCGGAAACCCCTTAAACAAGAAATTGAAACCTATGTCACCATGGCTGGTGTAGTTATCATGGTTGTCTTGATGCTAGCTGTGACCTGGAATGACATTATGCGACTCTTCTTTTAGATAATCGAGGAATATTATGAAACAAAGTAAAATGCTAATCCCAACGCTTCGCGAAATGCCAAGCGATGCTCAAGTTATCAGCCACGCCCTTATGTTGCGTGCTGGTTATGTTCGCCAAGTTTCTGCTGGTGTTTATTCTTACCTACCACTTGCTAACCGTGTGATTGAAAAAGCTAAGAACATCATGCGTCAAGAATTTGATAAGATTGGTGCGGTGGAGATGTTGGCTCCTGCCCTTCTCAGTGCCGATCTTTGGCGTGAATCAGGCCGTTATGAAACCTATGGTGAAGACCTTTATAAACTGAAAAACCGTGAAAAGTCAGACTTTATTCTAGGTCCGACCCACGAAGAGACTTTTACAGCTATTGTCCGTGATTCTGTTAAGTCTTACAAGCAATTGCCCCTCAATCTCTACCAAATTCAACCGAAATACCGTGATGAAAAACGTCCACGTAACGGGCTTCTCCGTACGCGTGAATTTATCATGAAAGACGGCTATAGTTTCCATGCTAATTACGATAGTTTGGATGTGACTTATGACGAGTACAAAGCGGCCTATGAACGTATCTTTACTCGTAGTGGCTTGGACTTTAAAGCCATCATCGGTGACGGTGGAGCTATGGGTGGTAAGGACAGCCAAGAATTTATGGCCATCACACCAGCTCGTACAGACCTCGACCGCTGGGTTGTCTTAGACAAGTCAGTTGCCTCATTTGATGAAATTCCTGCAGAAGTGCAAGAAGAAATCAAGGCAGAATTACTTAAATGGATGGTTTCTGGTGAAGATACCATCGCCTACTCAAGTGAGTCTAGTTATGCGGCTAACTTAGAAATGGCAACAAACGAGTACAAACCAAGCAACCGTGTCGTTGCGGAAGAAGAAGTGACTCGTGTCGCAACACCAGATGTTAAATCAATTGATGAAGTGGCAGCCTTCCTAAACGTGCCAGAAGAGCAAACGATCAAAACCCTCTTCTACATGGCAGATGGAGAGCTTGTTGCAGCCCTTCTAGTTGGAAATGACCAACTCAATGAAGTCAAGTTGAAAAACCACTTGGGTGCAGATTTCTTTGATGTTGCGAGCGAAGAAGAAGTGGCAAGTGTTATCCCAGCTGGCTTTGGTTCACTTGGTCCAGTTGGTTTGCCAGAAAATGTGAAAATCATTGCAGATCGTAAGGTACAAGATGTTCGCAATGCTGTTGTGGGGGCTAACGAAGATGGCTACCACTTGACAGGTGTGAACCCAGGTCGTGATTTCACTGCAGAATACGTGGATATTCGTGAAGTTCGTGAGGGTGAAATTTCACCAGATGGACAAGGTGTTCTTAACTTTGCCCGTGGTATCGAGATCGGTCACATCTTTAAGCTCGGAACTCGTTATTCAGCAAGTATGGGTGCAGATGTTTTGGATGAAAATGGCCGTGCTGTGCCAATCATCATGGGATGTTACGGTATCGGTGTTAGCCGTCTTCTCTCCGCAGTTATGGAACAACACGCTCGCCTCTTTGTCAACAAAACGCCTAAAGGTGAATACCGTTACGCTTGGGGAGTTAACTTCCCTAAAGAATTGGCACCATTTGATGTGCACTTGATTACTGTCAATGTCAAAGACGAAGAAGCACAAACTCTGACAGAGAAACTTGAAGCGAGCTTGATGGGAGCTGGTTACGAAGTCTTGACAGACGACCGTAACGAACGTGTCGGTGTTAAATTCAGCGATAGCGACTTGATTGGATTGCCAATCCGTATCACTGTTGGGAAGAAAGCAGCCGATGGCATCGTAGAAGTTAAGATTAAGGCGACTGGTGACACCATCGAAGTTCATGCAGACAACTTGCTTGAAACGCTTGAAATCCTCAGCAAGAAATAAAAACTATAATCAGAAGAAAAACAAGGCAAAAATGTAACTAGTTTTTACTTTGTTTTTTCTATATAATGGGAAAAATGAGTAAACGAAGAGGTAAAGCTATGCTAAAATTTCCAAAGGATTTTGTCTGGGGTTCCTCCACTTCTGGACCACAGACAGAAGGACGAGTGCTTGGTGATGGTAAAGGAGATAATCTCTGGGATTATTGGTATCAGGTGGAACCCAATCGCTACTATAATGGAATTGGACCTGACAAAACATCGACTTTTTACGAAAACTGGGAAAAGGATATTGAGTTTCTAGTAGAAACAGGCCATACAGCCTTCCGAACTTCTATCCAGTGGTCTCGCATTTTCCCACAAGGTCGTGGAGAGGTCAATCCGCAAGGGGTGGCTTTCTACCGTCAGGTCTTTGAAGCTATTAAGGCCAAGGGGATTCGTCTCTTAGTCAATCTCTATCACTTCGACCTGCCATTCGCCTTGCAAGAAGATGGGGATGGTTGGGAAAATAAGGAAACTGTCAAGGCTTATGAAGACTATGCTCGTTTTTGTTTTGAGACTTACGGTGACTTGGTGGACCAATGGATTACCTTTAACGAGCCCATCGTTCCCGTAGAGTTTGGCTATTTTTACGATGCTCACTATCCTCATAAGGTAGATGCCAAAGCAGCGGTTAAGGTTGCCTATCATACGCAACTGGCTAGTAGTCTTGCGGTGAAGGCTTGTCATGAGGTCCTGCCTGATTCTAAGATTGGGATTGTCCTTAACTTGACACCGGCTTATCCACGTAGCCAGCATCCTGCAGATGTCAAGGCTGCTCGCATTGCCGACCTCTTCCAAGCCCAATCTTTCCTAGATCCGTCTGTCTTGGGAGCTTATCCAGAAGAGTTAGTGGAGATTTTAGCAGATTATGACTTGTTACCGGAATACACAGCCGCAGAGTTAGAACTCATTCGCGAGAACACTGTTGATTTTCTAGGAGTGAACTACTATCAGCCTTTGCGTGTTATGGCGCCACGTTTTGCTAAGCATCCTGATAGCCCGCTTTTGCCAGAGCATTTCTATGAGCCTTACGTCATGCCGGGCCGTAAAATCAATCCTCACCGCGGTTGGGAAATCTATGAGCAGGGGATTTATGATATTGCCCAAAATATCAAGGAAAATTATGGTAATATTGAGTGGATGCTGACAGAGAATGGCATGGGTGTTGAAGGTGAGGATAAATTCCGTGAGAATGGCATGATTCAGGACGACTATCGTATCGACTTTGTCAAAGGGCATCTGCGTGAACTTCACCGTGCCATTGAAGACGGGGCCAACTGTAAGGGCTACTTGATTTGGACCTTTATCGACTGCTGGTCATGGCTCAACAGCTATAAAAATCGTTATGGTTTGATTGAACTTGACTTGGAAACACAGGAACGTCGCCTGAAGAAATCAGGCCATTGGTTCAAAGAACTCAGCGACCATAATGGATTTTAAGAATAAAAAGAGTGAGATGGTGTTCATCTCACTTTTTATTACAATATCATCACCAAGGTTCCGATCGTAATCAGAATACAGCCAATAATTGTTTTAAACGTCAGGATATCCTGTAGAAAGAAAAAGGCTAGAATAAGGGTAATGACGAGACTGAATTTATCGACAGCAGATACCTCAGTCGCATTGCCCATCTGTAGGGCCTTGTAGTAGCAGAGCCAAGAGGCACCAGTGGCTAAACCAGATAAGATGAGAAAGAGCCAACTTTTTTTACTGATGTTGACAATTTCGGTCTGACTATTGGTCAAGAAAACCATGGCCCAGGCCATAAGAATGACAACGGCCGTACGAATAGCGGTTGCTAGATTGGATGGAACACCCTCAATCCCAATCTTGGCTAAAATTGACGTTAAGGCTGCAAAGATAGCTGATAAAAGTGCGAAGAAAAACCACATGGCAAATACCTCCTCTTTTTATTATAAGTAATTGATGCTGACTTGTCAGGTATCAAGTGAAATCTTGATAAAATACCAGGTAGAAAAACTATACCAATTTTTATCCTTGACAAGTGATAAAAACAAGTATATACTGTCTTTGCTGATTCTGTAAAAGGGAAATCAGACTATACCAATTTAAGGAGAAAGCACAGCTGGTCTGTGTCGTATATACTATGTGTGGAATTGTTGGTGTTGTTGGAAACACAAATGCAACTGATATTTTGATTCAAGGGCTTGAAAAGCTTGAATACCGTGGTTATGATTCTGCGGGGATTTTTGTCTTAGGTGGTGATGAAAATCATCTAGTTAAGGCTGTCGGTCGTATTGCAGAATTGTCTGCTAAGACAGCTGGTGTTGAGGGAACGACTGGTATTGGTCATACGCGTTGGGCGACTCACGGAAAACCAACTGAGGACAATGCTCACCCACACCGCTCTGAGACAGGACGTTTTGTCTTGGTGCACAATGGGGTGATTGAAAACTACCTTGAAATCAAGGAAGAATACCTTGCAGGTCACCACTTCAAGGGGCAAACAGATACAGAAATCGCCGTTCACTTGATTGGGAAATTTGCAGAAGAAGATGGTCTTTCAGTTCTTGAAGCCTTCAAAAAAGCTCTTCACATCATCCGTGGTTCTTATGCCTTTGCTTTGATTGACTCTGAAAATCCAGATGTCATCTATGTCGCTAAGAACAAATCACCACTTTTGATTGGTCTTGGAGAAGGTTATAACATGGTCTGCTCCGATGCTATGGCTATGATTCGTGAGACCAACCAATACATGGAAATTCATGACCAAGAGTTGGTAATCGTCAAGGCTGATAGCGTCGAAGTTCAAGACTATGATGGTAACAGTCGTGAGCGTTCTAGCTATACTGCGGAGCTTGACTTGTCAGATATCGGTAAGGGAACTTACCCTTACTACATGCTCAAGGAAATTGATGAGCAACCAACGGTTATGCGTAAACTCATCCAAGCCTACACAGATGAGGCAGGTCAAGTAGTGGTTGACCCAGCTATCATCAAGGCTGTTCAAGATGCAGACCGCATCTACATCCTTGCGGCTGGAACATCTTACCATGCAGGATTTGCTTCTAAGAAGATGCTGGAAGAGTTGACAGATACACCTGTTGAACTTGGAATTTCATCTGAGTGGGGCTACGGTATGCCACTTCTCAGCAAGAAACCACTCTTCATCTTTATCAGCCAGTCTGGTGAAACAGCTGACAGCCGTCAAGTTTTGGTCAAAGCCAATGAAATGGGAATCCCAAGTTTGACAGTGACAAACGTTCCTGGTTCAACTCTTTCACGTGAAGCTAACCATACTATGTTGCTTCATGCAGGTCCTGAAATTGCCGTGGCATCAACCAAGGCTTACACAGCACAAATCGCAGCCCTTGCCTTCCTTGCAAAAGCAGTCGGTGAAGCAAACGGCAATGCCAAAGCGCAAGCCTTTGACCTTGTTCATGAGTTGTCAATCGTAGCTCAGTCTATCGAATCAACCCTTTCAGAAAAAGAAACGATCGATGCTAAAGTTCGTGACCTTCTTGAAACAACTCGCAACGCCTTTTACATCGGACGTGGTCAAGATTACTATGTAGCCATGGAAGCGAGTCTTAAGCTCAAAGAGATTTCTTACATCCAGTGTGAAGGTTTTGCGGCAGGGGAGCTCAAGCACGGAACCATTGCCTTGATTGAAGAGGGGACACCTGTCTTGGCCCTATTGTCAGACCCAGTTCTTGCCAACCATACTCGTGGAAATATCCAAGAGGTCGCAGCCCGTGGCGCCAAGGTTCTCACTATCGCAGAGGAAAATGTTGCCAAAGATACAGACGATATCGTCCTTACGACCGTCCACCCATACCTCTCACCAATCTCAATGGTCGTACCAACACAATTGGTCGCTTACTTTGCGACCCTGCACCGTGGCCTTGATGTGGACAAACCACGTAACCTTGCTAAGTCAGTAACAGTAGAATAAGCAAAGAAAGTGGCTCTTTGTCAACTGTAGTAGGTTGAAGAAAAGCTAAGCTCGAGAAAGGACGAAATTCGTCCTTTCTTTTTTGATGTTCAGAGCGATAAAAACGTTTATCGCTGAGTTTACGGCTATCCTGTTGAATGAGCTTCCAGTAACGTTTGATGGCCTTATTCATGGGACTTTCGCTCAAACTGATTCATGATTTGGACACGCAAACGACTTATAGCACGGCTTAAGTGTTGGAGTAAAACAGTCCAGTGGACTGTTTCAGCCTGAGTTCAGAAATATAATAACGAAGGGTAAAAACGATCGAGAACGATTTTAGCACACGGAAAAGCTGTTTAGCTAAGTCATAATAAGGACTAAACATACCCATAGTAATGATTTTCACCTGACAACGAACAGCTCGATTGTAGCGAAGAAAGTGATTTCGGATGACAGCTTGTGTTCTTTCCTCAGGGACAGTGATGATATCGAGCTTGTCAAAATCTTGCGCAATGAAACTCATCTTCAACATCCCAGGATATAATCTCAGGAAGATGCGAAAAATCATGCTTAAAGTGGAAGTCATTGAGTTTTCGAATGACAGTTGAAAATGTAATTGTTCCATGTGATTCTTTCTAATGAGTTGTTTAGTCACTTTTCATTATAGATTTTATGGAACTTTTATATCTAATAAATTGTAAAATATAGTGTCACAAAAAAACTCATAGCGTTTCATTGGTGTAAACTGTAAGTAACCAAACAAACAGAATCCCGAGGAAAAACTATGAGCTACTTCCATCTTACCATAACCGACCGAATAAAGAGAGAAACCTACTTGGAATTAGGTTTGAAACCTTGCCAAATTGCAAGTAAACTTGGCGTCCATAAGTCTACCATTTCAAGAGAGTTAAGACGATGCCAAAATGGTTACTCCGCAGCCCTAGCACAGGAAGAGTACGACCACAGGGCTAAGCAAAAAGGTCGGAAGTCTCGTTTGACACCAACGTTGAAAAAGGAAATTGAGGACGGTTTAAAATACTACGGTCTGTTAGTTGATAGAGAGCTCTCATAGAACAAGAAACCCCCTATTTAGATAAGTTCCTTTAATGACATCAAGGCTCCAATTTTGTTCTAAATGGGTTTGGATGATTGCGAAAGGCTTGTTTTTTTCATGCTACAGCGTTTCTTATTGACTTTATATCGGTTATGTAATCATAAGCAGAGTACCCCTCTTTCAGATAGTTGGTGACAGTGTAGATTGTCTGTTTTGATCTTTCTAGTGCGTTCGCAATATCTGAAACTTTTATGTTTTCTTGATAGTGAGCCTCTATCATTACAAGTTCGTTTGTGGTAAGATGAGTATAGGTCATTTATGTTAGTTCCTTTCAGACAAATGTGGTAGTTTATCTGAGCCTAACATAGATGGCTTTTTCTGTCTAGCTTAATTTTATAAATGGGGAGTCTTAAAACTCGACTTTAAATTCATAAGGTGGAGTGGGATTTTCTTGAGTAGTCCAATTTTTGATAATGACCATCGTTTGTTCAACGATTAATTGGGTTAAGATATCGTCGGGTAAGTGAAATTCTTTACTTTGAGGGTGCACATTTTCCATCCCCTGTTTGATATAGGTGGAGACATAAATTGTTCAAAAGAAGGAGCAATTGCAGAAGTATATAGACAAGCAATCTACCTTATTCCCTCATAAATAGCAGAAAGAACATTATCGACTACGTAATCAAAGGGATTAGCATCTTTAACCATATCATAATTACTATAAACTTGGTGAATTTGCTCATCAATCATAGCATGTATATGGTCAATAATTTTTTGAAAATTTCTAAAATGTTTTCGATAAATGGCTTGATGCGTGAGTCCAGCTTGGCGGGCAATTTCTGATACAATAAAGGTTGTTTTATCAGGATGTTCTAAGGCTAATTCAAAAAAGTATTAATGATTTTTTGACGAGTATCTTCTAACATTATAAATCCCTCTTATTTATCGTATACAAAAGTGGGAAGAGCGTTAGAGTTAAGTGCTTTAACCAGTGGCTGGACTGGGCTTCCTTTCGCTTCGGAAGGTCGCTTCTTTTCGATTTTTGTAGCAAGAAGTAGACAGGTCATTTTTGGATAAATGAAAATTATGCATTTAGAAGTTTGCAACACAATGTTACATTTTTGTTACATCCGGAAATGAAATGGTAAAAAATCTTGACAAAATGGAGAAAAAAGGATATTATAGCTGTGATATGGTGTTAAAAGTTTAACATTAAATCAACAACTGCATATTGCATATGTTTTAAATATCGAATAGTTAGAATATTGCAAATAGCTAGTTGACTCATATTTTTAAAAAAGGAGAAATATTTATGGATAAAAATGCACGACGCAGGTTACGCAGAGCAAGCGCTGAAAAGCGACTTCGATATTCAGTGCGTAAGTTTAGTGCAGGTGTGGCTTCTGTAGCAGTCGCAGCTTTCATGTTCTTTGGGGGGAATGTTGTCTCAGCCGATACGCTAGCTACGGCAGATTCTTCAAGTACCTCTACGGAGAAAACGACCTCTGTGCCAGATTCAGGGAAAAATTCGAGAATGGATGATTCTGAGTCGGCCGTAGGTAAGGATTCAACCGTAACAACTGTTGCTGAAAGCAATGCAGTTTCAAGTGCTACATCTACAGTATCTTCTACCTCTGCAGAAGATTCATCTAGCAAAGTAGAAGACAAGAATGTTAAATCAGAAGCTACTTCGGAAGTATCTAAAGCTTCAGTAGCGACTAGCCAATCAACTGCTGCAACTCAGTCTGAGGCTCGAGTTAGCCCAGCTACTTCAGCTACTGCGGAGTCAACTGCAGTTTCATCTGAAGCAGCTGCAGATGAAACTGCTGCTGTAGAACCTAAGGTATCAGTTGAAAAAGCAGCTAGCCAAGCAGCTAGTTTGGCAACAGCTAGCAAAACACCAAATGAAATAGCACGAAGCAAAGCAAATTCCACATTGGCTGCTGCCCAACGCGAAGTGGATAAAGGTTATTCTGGTTTCCGTAAAGCAGGAGAAAGTGGCTTCCGTTCGTCTACCTCACAAACAGGGAAGGTAACTGTAACAAAAGAAAACTTCCTTGACTATTTCAAATTGAATGGCTCAGCTACCTATGACAAAGATAACGGTATCGTAACCCTTACTCCAGATGAAACCTCTAAGGGAGGTAATTTCAGTCTGAATAGTAAGATTAATATGAACCAAAGCTTCAAGCTGATTGGTGCGGTTAACCTTGGTGACAAGACACAAGCTAAAGGTGGTGCCGATGGTATCGGTTTTGCCTTCCATACAGGGAATATAACAGATCTAGGTGCCTCCGGTGGTAACCTTGGTATCGGTGGTTTGCGTAACGCAACTGGTTTCAAATTGGATACTTACCGGAATCTCTACGTGCCACCAAAAGGAGGACGTTTTGATACTAACGACGCGACTTTCTTCGAATATGGTTGGGCTGAAGACCCTAATCTAGGACAGTTCGGTTCCTGGGTAAATACCACTTTTAAAAAAATTAAAGGACAAAATGGCGAATATGATCGTTGGTGGGCTGAGACAGACGCTGGTAGCGCCCAACCTTTGGACTCAAGTGACATAGACGGTAAATTCCATGACTTTACTATCCAGTATGATGGTGCAACCAAGGAATTGACAGTTACTTATAGAAGTAATCTCGGTGAAAAACAATGGAAGAAGACGGTCAACTCTCCAGAAGAACTGATGTCTATGGTGGTTACAGCTTCGACTGGTGGCAACAAGAACTTGCAACAGTTTAAGATTGAAAGTTTTGATTTCTACCAAGGTGCTTCTGTTGGCGTACGTTATGAAGATGAGCAAGGTCGAGAAATTGCTGAGGGCTCAGTAAGCTATCCACAAGGTGCCTTCAAAGGTAAAACTTATACCACTGAACAAAAATCCATCCCAAACTATGACTTTGTTGGGTTGAAAAAGGGTAGTTTGCTACCTTCAGGAAGTCTGGCTGACTGGGGTAACAACGGTACAGTAACCTACGTTTACCGTCAAGGTAAAGATCCAATTACAGACCCAGCTAAATTGAATAGCAAGGTTACTCGTACCATCAAGTACGAATACGCAGATGGTGAGACAGCCGGTCGTCCAGCTCTGAAAGCTCCAGTAACTCAAGAAGCAACCTTCACACGTACAGGTGAACGCAACCGTGTAACTGGCGTTGAAACCTTCGGCGCATGGACACCAGCTACGAAAGAATTGGCCCAAGAAGACACACCAGTCGTAACTGGATTCGTGGCAGATAAGGCGAATGTAGCAGCGAAGACAGTGACTCCTGATGATAAGGATAGCGAAGAAGTTGTACAATACAAGAAGCTCGGTTCATACGTACCAAATGTACCAGACGGACTTCCAAAAGTACCAAACCTTCCATATCCAAACGATCCAACAGATCCAACGAAACCAGGTACTGATCTTCCATTGATTCCACATGTACCAGGAACTACACCAGTAGGCCCAGATGGCACAACACCATTGACACCGAAAGATCCGAGCGATCCAAGCAAGGGTTACAACCCACCACCAATTCCAAACGATCCAACTCAGGATACACCAATCAGTTATGTGAAAGATGGTCAAAAAGCGATTATCACCTTCGTAACTGAAAATGGTAAAGTAGTATCAACTCCAGTAGTAGATGAAGGTGATTCAGGAGCTAACTTCACTAAGTCTAAAGTTGATGAAGTAACTAAGACTATTGAAAAACTTGAAAAAGCTGGATATAGAGTAGTTAAGAACGACTTCCCATCTAAAGATACAGACAGAGTATTTGATAAAGATAAATCTGTAGATCAAATCTTCAATGTAACAGTAGCTGAAAGAATCATTCCAGTTACACCAGGTAAACCAGTAGATCCAAATGATCCAAACTTACCGAAAAACCCAGATGGAACTCCAGTAACGCCATCTACACCAGAACCAGGTAAACCAGTATTCCCTAACGATCCAAACAGCCCAGTATGGCCAAGTACTGTGAAAGATCTTGTAACTGAGAAATCAGCTACACGTACTATCAAGTATGTAGATCGTGACGGAAAAGAAGTATCTGAAACTCGTGTTGAAACAATTAAATTCACTCGTGATGCTAAAGTTAACTTAGTAACAGGAGAAATCACATATGTAGAATGGACAACAGATCGTAACGACGATATCTTCAACGGATACCCAGTACCAGTAGTTAAAGGATACATCGCTAAAGCTGGTGATTTAGAATCATCAACTAAAGATATTAAAGTAACACCGGATACAATCAAAGATATCAACGAAACAGTTGTTTACGATAAGTTAGGATCATGGGTACCAAATATCCCAGGAACACCAACAAATCCAATTCCATATCCAAACGATCCGAAAGATCCGACAAAACCAGGAAGTGATAAACCACACGTACCTTACGTCCCAGGATTCACTCCGGTAGATCCAAACGGAAACCCACTGAAACCAGTTGATCCAAATGATCCAACTAAAGGATACGAAGTACCAAACATACCAAGCGATCCAACTAAGGACACACCAATCAACTACGTTCCAGTACCACAACCAACCCCAACTCCAGTTCAACCAGCAGCACCTTCTACACCTCAATATATGGATGGCCAACATGAACTTCCAAATACAGGTACAGAAGACAATGCTAGCCTAGCAGCACTTGGACTTCTCGGAGTATTGAGTGGATTTGGTCTTGTGGCTCGTAAGAAGAAAGAAGACTAAGCTTTCTAATTGATATGATTTGTTTGCAATGAACATATCTTCCTTAAAAGGATCTTTTCTACCATTTGTCAAGTCTATTAAGGCTTTAAGTAAAAAAAGAGATAAGACAGTAGCTATTCTGAGGTTACTGTCTTATTTTTTAAGGTTCTTTGTCAACTGTAGTGGGTAGATGAAAAGCGAACATCTAGAGAGGACCAGTTTGGTTCTCTCTTTTTGTATGTTCAGAGTGATGAAAACTCGCTTTTTTAAGTTTTCAAAGTTCCTGAAACCAAAGGCATTTCGTTTGATAAGTTTGATGAGATTATTAGTTGCTTCCAACTTTGCGTTGGAATAGGGTAGTTGAAGGGCGTTGACAATCTTTTCTTTATCCTTGAGGAAGGTTTTAAAGACAGTCTGAAAAAGAGGATGAACCTGCCTTAGATTGTCCTCAATGAGTCCAAAAAATTTGTCAGAGTCCTTGTTCTGAAAGTGAAAAAGTAAGAGCTGATTAGAGCTTATAGTGGTGTTTTAATTCTTCTGAATAGCTTAACAGCTTGTCTAGAATTTCTTTATTGGTTAAGTGCAACCGAAAAGTAGGGCGATAGAATCACTTATCGCTGAGTTTACGGCTATCCTGTTGAATGAGCTTCCAATAACGCTTGATGGCCTTGTGTTCATGGGATTTTCGCTCAAATTGATTCATGATTTGGACACATACACGACTCATATCATAGCACGGCTGAGATGTTGTACAATATGGAAGCGGTCGAGTACTATTTTTGCATTAGGGAGTGCAACAGTCTGGGAGACTGTTTCAGCCTGAGCCTAGAAATTAGAAAGCGAAGCTGTTTAGCCAATTTGTAGTAGGGGCTAAACATATCCATAGTAATGACTTTGACCTGTTTTCTAACCTGTCTAGGATAGCGTAGGAAGTGATTTCGGATGGTTGCTTGTGTCCTTCCGTCAAGGATGGCGATGACATTTAGGGAATTGGAATCTTGAGCTATAAAGCTCATTTTCCTATTCTTAAAAGCATACTCATCCCAGGACATGACATCTGGGAGCAATATGTGTCATTGCTTGGTTCTCGATAAGTAATTGGGCAATTTTCTGGTTAACTGCGACAGAGATTTGGTGGTTCTTCTTGACAAGAGGAGTTTCGGCGACAGCCATTTTCTCGCATTCTTTACACTTGAACCAGCGTTTTCGAAGACGGATAAGCAGTAGGAAACCAGCTGTTTCTACGTAGGGAATCTTAGAGGTTTTCTGGAAGTCGTATTTAGCCATTTCTCCCTTGCAGGAAGGACATTTAGGAGGTATGTAATCCAAGTAGCCATGGAGTTCTAAGTGAGTTCCTAGGCCATATTCATCAGTGATAACGATATTTTGGTCTTTCATTCTGAGTAAGTTTGTGATAAGATTTAGTTGTTCCATATAACTCTTTCTAATGATGGTTTGGTCGCTTTTCATTATAGATTATATGGGACCTTTTTTCTACAACAAAAGAGGCTCTATAATATCCATAGGGAATTTACCCACTACAAATATTATAGATCCAAAAAGTCTAGTCAGTCTAGGCTTTTTGGCTTTCTCTTGGTATCCTTGAGTAAGGAGCCGCTGTATTAATGACTAAGTTATTTATCCTGAAAGGAAATAAAGTATTATTGCTATGCTAGGCTGGATCAGTCCCAAACTCAGAGGGAATCAAAAGAACAGAAAGAACGATTTTTGATAGTGCAGATAGAACTTCCATTCAGATGAAAGACTATGACAGCTACACACCGATTAATGGGGACTACAGTTGGTACAAGGGATAGAGCATACTTTCTAGGGAATATATACCAGTTTATACCAACTACAAGATAAAATAGCAAAAAAGGCGATTATCCAAGCGGAAATCGTCTTTTTGATACTTAGAATAAGTCCAGCCTAATATTTCCACCAAAATGTGGTTTTTCAAGAGCTATCTGTGCTAATTGATTGAGTGTTTGTTTACTATTTTCTTGATTATAGAATTTAAGTCCTTTGATGATAACTCCATCAATTTCATCTTCGAAAATCAAGTCTTCTTGATGGTCGTTGATATATGAAAGAAGTTCCTCCTTCCATCTATCTTTTTCTGCCAATTGTTCACCTTTGGGTTCAATGAAGATTTGAAGATAGTAATCCTTATTTTGAAGAAGTAGGATAAAGTCTGGTTGAAATCCTGAAAAATTGATTTCCCGTGGATTCTCTTCAAATTGGTGCAATTTCAATCGTTCAACTTTATCTGTCCCCTTTAGCATGTTTTCGTCCATTCGAATGAGGAAAACATCACCGTATTGTTCTCTTAGTTCATCAATATGATTGGCGATAGCATTAACTAAATTTTCTTCATTTCTATTGATTATAGCAGATTGGTAAGCAAAAAAGTCAAATTTTTCAAAACTAATATTAGCTACTTTTTGTTCGATGAAGGAGCCACTCTGTTTAGCTGTATCATAATTAGGTATTCGTTTGCGATAATCAACGAGATATTCTGTAATTGGATATCCGATAAAGCGGTTCGTACCTCTTGCTTTGCGATAGCCTGCCTTTATTTGGGCAGCCAGTAGGTTAAAAAAGTTATCAACAATTTTCAGCTTTTCCATAGCGGAAAAATCTTTTACAATGGTTTCTTTTTCTGTTGTGACAGAGAGTGTAAGATTTTGCAAATCTAGCCAATTTTCTCTCCAAAAATCTTCCATAGACTTGAGATTTGGAAGATATCTTTTCAGATTTTCAAATCGGAAAAAGTTAGAGCGGTTAATTGATTTTTTAAAATAACGAATATCAATTCCCCTCAATGGGGACGTTTTTAACTCTATTGCTTCAGCTGAAAGGTAAGCTGTTTCATAGGTGGATTTAAAATAGGTTACATTGGCTAGCTTAGAAATTTCAATACCATATGCACGTAAATTCACATAGAGACTGTCAGGAATTTCCTCAGTTTCATTATAGTAAAGCTTACCTGTTTTAAAGATTTGGGTTTTCTTGAAAGAGGGTTTCAGTTTGATTTCAATTGGAGGATTTTTTTCATCAATCCCAGTCGCAAGATTCATCTTATCAAGTGATGCCATCAAATTCTTGATGTATTGCGGTTCATTAAGGGTATGGTAGTGTAGTGTTTCCAACAAAAGACTTGCTGTTTCATCTGATTCATCAAATCGTCTTTGGTAAGAAATCTTTTGATTTAAGGAGAAAGGATTGTATCGCGCCCCACGTCCGATCAACTGAGCCTCGGAATTGGTTGATTTAGCATCTCTTTTATCATTCATTTTTCCCAAGTTGCTAATACGAACGATATCGTAAAGATTGAGGACATCCCAACCTTCTGTTAATTTTGCTACGGCAAAGACTACACGGTACAGATTATTGGGCGATTCAAGCGAATTGAGGGCTTGGTACTGTCCTGTTTCTAGCAACCCTTTTGAGCCACTATCTGAATCATTTGCATTTAGAATTCTAGCTGGTGAAAAACCACGCTTAATTTCTCGAACAACAGTTGAAAGATCATCCTTTTCGAGATAATACTGATAAGCTAGCTGTAGGGTATGGCTTTGCTCCTCTGATACACTTTTCAATTGTGAAATAAGGAACGACCTTAAACTTTCCACGGTCAGACTATCAATCATCTCATTGAATAGATTATTTGCTTCATAGGAAGCATCGATTTTATGCGATTTGAAAAGAATGACTGGTTTTATCTCAATCCCAAATTTTTCTAGAGCAAACTTGCGACGATATTCACTCAGAAGAACGGTACTAAGCATATTATCTTCATTGGAATTCCCCGTCTGAATGCGTCTTACATTTTTTGAATATCGCTCTTTGATGTATGAATCCAAGGTATAACGGTAAATAATCTTATCTCGATATTTTTGATAAATGGTCTCATCGTCAAAATCAAGTGTTGCGGTAAATTCTAGCAAGAGATTATCAGCATGTGCGTGAAGAAGAGAAAGTAGGCATTTTTCCCATGAGACTTTTTCCAATTCTGCTTTATTTTTCTTTTTCGTAGAAGCAGAATAGTGATGGGCTTCATCCGCCAGAATAACCATTTTTGTCTTCTGGTAATCTGTTAATGACATGATATTTTCTGCCTGTGTGAAGAGGTCATTTGTCAATGTTTGAATTGAAACAAACTTAATATTAATTACATTTTTATTAGGAAAATCTGGAAATCTTCCTGAAATCTGGGTGATAAAGATATGTTCCCCATCAATTTCTAAGTTGGAATTGAAAAGAAACTTAGTAGATTGAGCATTCGTTAGATTATCAATGGTCTTACTCAGAACACCATTTGTATTCACTGTAAACAGAAAATTTTGATACCCTTTTTCTTTATAGAGATAGAGGATTAAGCCAGCCATCAAATCAGTCTTTCCCGAACCAGTTGCCATATTGAACATGAGTTGTCTTGGCTTTCGAAACGTAAAAGTATCTGATGCTTGAGTGTAGTGAAAATAGCGAATAGCTTCACTCTGATAAGAACGTGGTTCATGCTTGAGATTTTCTACAATATACTGTGGTAATTCCCAACCATGCTGTTCGTTCAAAATATCCATATCCAGCTGTTTCAATTCATCGAAGAGTTCAAAGATCAGTTCTTTTTTCTTTGCTTTTCTAACCATCATTTCTCCCCATAAAAACTCTTATTAAAATCATAATCTGATTGGGATAATTGCGATTTAATGGTTTCATCATCAATTTCGGAGTAGTTGTGATAGAGCTGGTTTTTGTCAATAATCTTCACAAGAATTTTTTTCTGCATTTCAAAATCTTCATCCCAGATAGATTGGTCAACTTCTTGTAAATCCACTCTGAAATCAAAATCAAGTGTGGCTTTCATGTCGTCAAAGATAGCCTTTAATTCATCAGAATGTTTAGAGTTAAGAACAGCATCAATAAAGGTCGCATTTTTGTCCATTAACTCAGCATAAATGAATGAACCGCCGCCAGACCAAGCAACATCTTGAGAAATGCCACCTTGTTCTCCATCAATAACTTTCTTTAATCTCTCAACAGCTACGGTGTCAATATAATCCATTTGTTCAATACCGATGTACTGACGATTCATCTTGTGAGCAACTGCTGCAGTAGTTCCCGAACCCATAAAGAAGTCAAGGACAAGATCTCCTTCTTCACTACTAATCTTTATCAAATTATAAATAAGTCTTTCAGGTTTTGGAAAATCAAATAACCTATCACCACGAAATAACTCTCTAATCTCCTCAGCTCCACGTTGATTCGTACCAAATGAGTTATCCCAAAAATCATTTGGTATTTGACCCTCCGAATCTTGTAAATATAGTTTACCATATGGTTGTTCTTGCCCACCTCGTGTCCAATATATCTTTCCTAAATTATCTAACCGTTCTATTTCTTCTTTCTCTTTCATCCAGGGGCCATAAAGTTTTTTTCCTGTAGGAGTTGTTAGTTCATAATTATATTTACCCCTAGTCTTATGCAATAAAATTTGTCGTCTGAAATAACCGTTCTCATCTGAATAACGATATTCTTTTCTAGCTTTGTCGGTTAGTGGTAACTTATTTAATTTCCCACTCGATTTCTTATAAATAAGTATATAATCTGTTACTTTTGCAAATTCTCCAATATTTGCTTGATTATCAGATTTTCTCCACGAAATCGTACCAATATATTTATCCTCTCCAAATATATTATCTGCTAATAATTTTAATTGAGCATATCCTTCTTCTCCAACTATAATTATGCATAATCCTTCATCAGATAGCAGCTCCGTGGCAACATCTAATCTATTTTTCATAAAAACTAACCAAGTAGATAATTTAAAATTTGAATTATAATTAAATGCATCACTACTCTTAGTTTTTTTAAAATAGTAAGGTGGATCAATAATTATACTTTTAATTTTTCCACTAAATCGTTTTTTCAAACTGTGGAGTGCTAACAGGTTGTTTCCCTTGATAATCAGGTTATCCGTATCCTTGATTTCTGATACAGGAGAAGAGCCATTTTTGTCATATTTCTTAGCATTTTTAAAAATCTTTTCATCAAGGAGGACATCAATCTCCTCTCTAGCAACTATCTCATTTAAAAAGGATTCTTCAGCATCTTCCCTCGATACATCATCTTTAGTCATACCAGCTTTTAAGATACCATCTTTGTAGGGGAAATTTAGGACAACGTCTGTTGTTTCATCTAGATAGCGATTATTTGCTGCTAATCCAATTTTGTTAGTGTAACGCGTGTAAGAGTTTGACCAATATTCATCAACTTCAAGCATTTGAATGATATCGTTGATTTTCAAAATTGTCGCACCAGCAATATCCTCGGTAAATGCTTCATTTAGAATTGCATTTGTCAAAATCTTTTCAACCAACTCGGGTTTATAATTATCTAAATCGGTTATAATAGCGCCTTTTTTTAATAGTCCCTCAGCTACATACTGTTCATCAAAGCTTTCTACCACCTCTCGCAGGGCTTGTTGAATCGCTGTTTCGAATGCCTGATTCATACAAGTCCCTCACTTTCATACACAACAGAAAAGACCTTCTCACAAAAATGTGAAAAAGTCTGTTTTAGGGCTTGACAAAAAATACGCTTGATTACATAATCAGCGTGAGCTGTGAGCTGTGAGCTGTGAGCTGTGATTGCTTTCATACCAATCGTTCCTTTACTTTTTGATAGTTCTATTATATCAAAATTTCTAAATTTTGCATATTTGCTTTCCCTGACGAACAGTCATGTATAAACCACCTAGAAAATATGATTTATGGCTACACATATACTAAATGAAGTACATCTTGAATTGGAGAAGTCCGTTTCTCAAAGAGTTGATGGTAAATTGATTGTCATTCAGATTAGCCTGTCCAAAGTATTTTACGACAAGTACATGAAATTTTGTGATAGAAAGTACTGATTTTGTTATAAATCATCGCTCTTTTTTAGCTCAATTAACAAAGGTCGTGTTTATGATGTGTTGAAAGAAAGTATCAAAAATAGATAGGAAAGTAATTGCTAGGTATATGACGGAACTAGAGGCCTTTGAAATAGTCTATGGTATGAACTGGTTAGCAGACTATATGAGCGAACACTCTGAGGGATTGATTCCTTATTAAAAGACGATTTCCGCTTGAAAATCGTCTTTTTCGTTATTCTCGCAAATACGATATCTTGTGGTTGGTGTAAACTGGTAGATAGCTCCCTTATTTTATTTATCAAACCCTTGTAAGTTTTTTTGGCGCTCTTCAGTTTGACCCTTGGCATCCAATTTATTACCATTGTAAACAGTACTTTCCCATGATCCGTACATTGGGTTAGGGAAAATGATGAATTTCTCACCAAACTCTTTTTGTAATTCCTCTAATTTTTGGTCGCGCTCAGTTTCAGAGGTCTTTGAAAACTCTGCAAAGTCTACAAGATTGTCTCCTAGTAGCATGACTAAGTTGGTTTTTTCTTGGACTGCTTGTCTACGACCTTCTTTAGATTTGACGCCTTTTTCTAAGAACATGAGATGATCGCGGCTTTGTACAGGAATTCCTTCATTTTCTAGGTTTTTGATCGTATCATCTACCTGATCTATCGTGCGGTCAGATACATAGTAAATTTGGACACCGTTTTGGTCTGCAAATTGGAGAAAGTCTTTAGCACCTGGTACAGCCTTGGCTGCGGCTTTTTTTACCCAGACATCCCAGTTTTCTGGGGTAAATGCTGTTCCGTCTTTGACATTTTGCGCTTGATAAGGGCTATTGTCTAATACGGTTTCGTCTAAGTCCAAAACGATAGAGTAGGGTTTATCTGTCTGTGTTTTTAGTAGTTCTTTCAAACGATTAGTAGCGACATTGTAACCTTGTAGATAGAGTGCCTTGGTTTCAGCTGCTTTTTGATACCAAAGAGTTGACATAGTGTTCTCTCTTGAACGCAACTGATCATAGGTCATGGTAACCTGATTATCAGATGTACTACTTTGTGTTGTCTGTGAATTTGCCGAATTTGTGCCACAGCCAGTCAGTAAAATGACGGAAGTAAGTGTAGAAGCAATTGTAATGGTAACTTTGGATATTTTCATAATCCCATCCTCCTAATAATAGTCTATTAATATTGTAGCGTTTTCATGGGATTTGTGCAAGGAAATATCGAGAGAAAAGAAATTTTTCAGTAGTAATTTGGTATTAGGATAAAATCATGTACTTAATTTGGGAATGAAGATGGATATAAAAAAATTCAATCGGCTTGATAGAAAATCTATATCAGCTTCTTTTTGGAAAATAGATGAAAATAAAGTGAATCTTTGAAAGGCTAGTAACATCAGGCTTTTCAGGGATTTTTTCTTTATAGATATAAAAATTTCTAATCGAGTTGATAGTCAATATATATTGGGAAAAGGGGAAAAGGAGTGGTAAGATGGTTTCAATCCAAATGGAAGGAGAAAGGTATGGCAAGTAAAAGAGATTTAGTCTTTAGAGCGATTCGAGGCGATGAAGTGGAAAGAGTTCCTGTGGGATTTTGGTTTCATTTTGTAACACTGGAAGAAAAGGGGCAGGGATTAAACAATCCACGGATCTTGCAAAAAAGTGTTGATGGGCATCGCAATTATGTAGAAAGGATTCGCCCTGATTTTGTCAAAATTATGAGCGACGGTTTTTTCCTTTATCCAAGTAATGTCTATAGTCCTAAGATCGCAAGCATTCAGGAGCTGACTTCTATTGAATCGATTGGTGAGGAACACCCATGGATTCAGCAACAGGTGGAAGTGGTACAAGCGATTCGAGAGACCTTTACAGAAGAAATTGTTTCTTTCTACAATATCTTTTCCCCTATCTCCTACTTCAAGCGCTGGTTCCGTACAGAAACTTCTCGAGGAGATAGGGAAGTGGCTGATCTATTGCTTGAAAATCCTGAGCAGTTCAGAGCGATTCTAGATGTGATTGCAGGAGATATTGCTATCCTAACTCAGAAAATCATCCAGCAAGGTGGAGTCGACGGGATTTACCTCAGCACCCAGGAAATTCAAGATGAGCGCATCACACCAGCACTATATCAAACCTACATCGAACCGAGCAATATAGCGATTTTGGAGGCAGCCAATCAGGTTGGTGGGACCAATATCCTCCATATCTGTGGTTTTGAAGGTGCGAGCAATGATGTGACGATATTTAAGGACTATCCAGCTCAAGTGGTCAACTGGGCGACTCATCATGAGGATGTTAGTTTGACAAAGGGTCAAGAGTTGTTTCCAGGTAAGGCCGTTTTAGGTGGATTTGAAAATGGCAAGAAAAGCTTGCTTTATCAAGGTTCCAAGGCGGAATTGCAAAATGAAACAAGACGGTTGCTGGCTGAAGCTGGTAGTAAAGGCGTTCTTCTGGGAGCTGACTGTACTGTTCCAGATGACTTTGACTTAGAGAGGTTGGACTGGATTCGGCAGGCAGCTGTTCTCTAAAAGGAGGAGCTATGAAAAGTAAAAGATGGGGCATCTTCATTGCAGTTGTCGGTTTGCTGGCCTTGGTTGCCATAAGCGTCGTAAAAAATCAGCACTGTAAAAATGGAGAGAGATGTCATGGAGTTCAGGATTTTTCCAAGTCCAGTCTCCCCTTTCTACGCTCGAATGATATCGCAAGTAGTTTATTAGTTGAAAAAGTAAGAAATGGAGAATAAGAATGTCAGAAAAAAGAGAATGGGTTTTAAAAGCATTTAAAGGTGAAAAGGTTGATCATGTGCCAGTTGGCTTTTGGCACCATTTCACATCCGAAGACGAATGGCTACAAGGATTCTCAAATCCAGTCATTATCGAGAAGAATATCGAGGGCCATAAGCGCTTTATCCGAGAAGTTCAGCCAGACTTTATCAAACTCATGAGTGATGGCTACTTTGCTTATCCAAATCCAGCGATTGCCAAAGGAAAATCACTTCAAGAATTGGCGACCATTCAACCACTCGGACCAGATCACGCTTGGATAAAAGAGCAGGTGGACTTGGTTAAGAAAATCAAGCAAGAGTTTACAGAAGATATCGTTGCGATTTACAATATTTTTGCTCCTGTGACCTATCTTAAGTGGCTACTTGGGGAAGTGTCTGGCGGAGATGACCTTATTGCAGACTTTCTGGTGGAAGATCCTAAAGCCCTTAAAAAGGTGTTGGATGTGATTGCAGAGGATATTGCTAGTCTCAGCCAAGCTGTCATCGAAGAGGCTGGTGCTGATGGAATCTACCTCAGCGTGCAAAGTATCCAAGATCAACGAGTGTCGGCAGCAGATTATCAAGCCGTCATTGCACCTAGCGAGATAACTGTTCTGGAAGCAGCTAGTGCTGTTGATGGTGTTACTGTTCTTCATATCTGTGGCTACGAGGGAGCGCGAAATGATATTCACCTTTTTGCAGACTATCCAGCCCAAGTCATTAACTGGGCTGTAGGACCAGAGGGAATCACTCTCAAGGAAGGTCGTGAGATTTTCAAGGGACGTACGGTTCTTGGAGGATTCGAAAATGGTAAGACAGGCTTACTGTATACTGGTAGCAAGGACGCCATTCAGGCTGAGGCAAAGAAACTAGTTGCAGAAGCTGGGGAACAGGGCTTGGTACTTGGGGCAGATTGTACCATTCCAAGTGATATCGCAGTTGAACGTATCCAGTGGGTGAGAGAAGCGCTTGAAAACTAAAGGAGAAAAAAATGAGTAAAAAAGCATGGATTATCGGTGGTGTAGCAGTTGTTGCAGTAATTGGGGCAACGATTATCGGGAGAAGTTTAGCTGGCGCTCCAGCCAAGGAGGGAGAAACGGCTTCGTCTGCTGAAGTCATAACCTTGAAGGTTGCCCATACACAAAACTATGTACCTTATGACTTTATCAATGAAAAAGGGGAATCAGATGGTTATGAAGTAGCTGTTTTGAAGGCTGTTGATGAGAAGTTGGCAAACTATCAATTTGAATATACGGGTACCAGTGATGACGACCTCTTGATTGGTCTGGAATCAGGCAAGTATGACATCGGAACCAAGGGAGCTTGGTACACAGAAGAACGAGCTAAAAAGTTTGTCATTCCATCTGAACCAGTCGGAGCGAGCATCATCGGATTTACTGTCAGAAAAGAAGGTGAACAGAAATACAAAACTATTGATGACTTTGCTAAGAATAAAGGGAAATTGGTTCCCATCTCTCCACAGAATGCCCAATGGAATGTCATCACCAGCTACAATGAAAAACATCAGGATGCACCGATTGAGCTAACAGCAGCTGAATCTTTTAAAGTGGCAGATGCCTATGCCTGGGTCTTAGAAGGACGTTATGACGCCTTCTTTGATATCAAACTGTCCTTTGAAAAAGCAGTTACAGCAGAAGATGGCCCTTACCACCAATATGCGGATAAACTCAGCTGGTTCCCATACAAGGGTATTCCAACTTATCCCTTGATTCACCGTGATGAAAAGGGGGAGAAATTCGCTAAAGAATACGAAAAAGCAATCAAAGAGTTGAAAGAAGATGGCACGCTTGCTAAGCTATCTCAGCAATACTTTAAAGAAGATGTCTTTAGTTACGTAGACAAAGACTAGACCAGAAATTCCAAGACTAGAGAGGGTTTTGCATGGTTTCTTATGATTTTTCCAAGGTCTTTCAGTTTTTACCGACCTTATGGCAGGCACTTCCTATGACCTTGTCCATTCTCTTTTTTACCACTCTTCTTGGTTCCCTTTTTGGAGGTCTCTTGGCCTGGGCGCAAGTAGGAGAAGACAAGAGTTTTTCAGCGATTTCCAAAGGCTATATTTTCACCCTTCGTTGTACACCGCCGATTGTCTTGCTTTTTCTAGTCTTTTATGGCTTGCCAGAATTTCTGAAATGGTGGCTTGGTTTGGATATCAACAACTGGTCTAAAACTATTTTTGTTCTCCTGACGATGATTCTCTTGTTTGCGGCTATTGTTGCCGAGGTTTTCAAGGCGAGCTATCAAGCTATTCCAAAGGGGCAGACAGAGGCTGGGCTTAGTATTGGTTTGACTCCAAGTCAGACTTTTTGGAGAATCATTTTTCCCCAAGCTTTTCAAGTTGCTCTTCCCAATATAACGACCGCTATTCTCAATCTCATGCGGGATGCTGCCTTGGCCTATACGATTGGTTTTGTTGATGTTATGGGGGCAGGGAGTCTCTTGATCAGTCGCAATTTAGGGAACTACTCTCTGGAAACCTATACGGCAGTTGCACTTCTTTACTGGGGGATTGCCTTGGTTATTTCTAGCTTGAGTCGTTTGCTTGAGAAGTCTTTGGAAACAAAAGGGAGGTAAGAAATGGATATAGACTATATTGTAAAGACCTTTCTGGAGACCTTGAAGGGTGTGCCAATCACCTTGATTATCATGATTGTGGCTATGGTCTTAAGCTTTTTACCGGCTCTATTTTTGGCCTTGGGGCAGATTTATAAGGTTCGAGGGGTGAGGAGTTTTTCTCTGGTCTATCTGGCTTTTATCCGAGCGACTCCTCCGATTTTATTGATTCTCTTCTTTTATAGTTTGTTTCCAAGTTTGCTGAATCAATTTCTCAAAAGCATAGGAAGTGACTTTGATATTTTCAAACTTGATCCTCTCTACTATGCCTTTATCATTTATAGCTTGATGACAGTCGGGAGTTTGTCGGAGATTTTGCGTTCAGCTATCTTGACGGTGGACAAGGGACAACTAGAGGCGGCGCATGCGATTGGGCTGACTACGACCCAGGCTTATCTAAGGATTGTGTTTCCTCAAACCTTGCGCTCAGCCTTGCCTAACTTGGACAATCTGGTGATCAATATCGTCAAAGGGACCTCCCTGGTCTTTGTTATGACTATCAAGGATATCACCGCTATTGCTCGTGTGGAAGCGTCCTACGGTTACCAGTATTTTGAGTCTTATTTTGTGATCTTTTTGCAGTATATTTTGATCTGTGGTTTGATTCAGTGGGGCTTCTCCCTACTGGAGAAAGGCTATGTGAAAAAAGAAAAGAGGGCAAAAACATCTAGCGCGCGTTTTGTATAGGAGGACAGCATGTTACAAGTAGAACATATCGCAAAAACATTTGGTGAGAGGCAGGTGCTAGAGGATGTCAATCTTCAGGTCAACCAAGGGGATGTCGTCGTTATTTTAGGACCATCAGGTTCGGGGAAAACGACCTTTCTCCGTTGTCTCAACCACTTAGAAAAAGCTGACAGTGGCCGTTTGACCTTGGCAGGAAAAACCTATGACTTATCCAAATTGAGCAAGAAAGACATTCTAGAAATTCGCCAAAAAACAGCCTTTGTTTTCCAACACTACAATCTATTTGCAAACAAAACTGCTCTGGAAAATATTCTAGAAGGTCTAATCGTGGCTCGTAAAGTTCCTAAGGAAGAAGCGCTCAAACGTGCAGAATCTGCCTTGGGGAAAGTTGGTTTACTGGCCTACAAAGACTACTACCCTTCCCAGCTATCTGGAGGGCAACAACAACGAATAGGAATTGCGCGTGCCATTGCCGTCAAGCCCGAGGTCATTTTGCTAGATGAACCAACATCTGCACTAGACCCTGAGTTGGTTGGAGATGTTTTGGATGTTCTGAAACAGTTGGCGGGAGAAGGTGTGACCATGGTGGTCGTCACGCATGAAATGGGATTTGCTAGAGATGTCGCCAACCACGTTATTTTCATGGACGGGGGCCGTATCGTAGAGGAGAACAATCCCCACGATTTCTTTAGTCGTCCACAAGAAGAACGAACCAAGCAGTTCCTGGCTCGTATCTTATCAGATGCCACCTATAGCGTAGAATATATGATTTGATAGACAAGTGTATTATAAAAACAACACCCCATGACTAGAAGATTCTTCTGACCATGGGGTGTTTTCTCTATAGGAGGGGCTAGGTTATACTCTTCGAAAATCTCTTCAAATCAGGTCAGCTTCGCCTTATCTACAAGCTCAAAGCTGTGCTTTGAGCAGCCCGCGATTAGCTTCCTAGCTTACCCTTTGATTTTCATTGAGTGTTATTTCTTTTTCTTGTTTTTCATCAACCATCCAAGTCCAAGAAGGGCAAGGATGCTGAATCCAGCAAGGGCAAGAAGGGATTTATTCTCGGTTCCTGTGTTTGGAAGGAGGTTCTGAGAGTGAGCCTCTGCAGCAGTTTCTTGAGTTTCGGGATTGGCTGCTAGGTTTTGAGCTTGACCTTGTTCTGGTTCAACTTCCAAGCTAGAAAGATCAAATTCTGGTTTTTCTTCCATAGCTGGGGCAACGATGGCCCCACCTTGAGACAAGCGGAGAACGACAGCAGTGAGAGCGTTCAATTTCAAGCCTTTTTCAGTCCATTCAAGACCTTGAGGGTTGGAAATTCCTACTGGTCCGGCTTGATTTTCATCTGCGAGGACTTCAGCCCTTCTCAAGTGAGCAAAGGCAGTTCCCAAGTTGAATTCGCGGGCCTTATCATCCGCATTGACAAAGACTGCATAGATATCTCCGTTTGGAGCAGTGATTTGGTAGCCGATGACCACGTCTTCTTTTTCAACACCATTTTGGCCTGGGACAGTGATGAGGTGGACGCGTTCTTTGATATCTTGTAGACTCTTGAGTCGGAAGGCGTCTGTAGATTGACGAAGAGCAATCAATCCTTTCATGTAGTCACGGCTCTTGACATTTTCAGGGAAGGCTTTACCATCTGTTGCCTTTGTCCAATCAAACTTGTTGACAGCATCACTAGAGTCGTAAGAGTCATGGATAAAGTAAGGATAGACAAACGGCTTCCCGTCCTTGTCGCGCAACAAGTGAGACTTGTTTGGAACCTTATCTTCAGGAACAGGAGTCTTATAGGCTGGATCAAGGAATTGTTTGGTACGTCCATATTCCTGCCCAGAGTGGATAAAGGGAGTTCCTTGAGCAGTCAAGACCATGAGGTTTCCAAGTCGCAAACGACGATGGATCTCAGCGTAGTTTTCCGCCTTACTTGGGTCTTTTTTGATAGACTGGGCAATGATGTCAAAGAGGGTCAAGTTATCATGGGCTGCGATATACTGGATAACATCTCCAGGGCTGTCTGCTTCAAAGTTAGTTGGTTGAGCAATCAGATTTTTAAAGATAGTGTTGATATCGCGTTTGCCACCTGTGATAAAGGCAGGTTGACCTTCGTTTGGATAGCCAGACTTGAGGTTGTTACGGATGTCGTCTGAAAAGACTGCGACAGTATCTGTTTTCTTCATCCAAGACTGATCAGCAGGTTGTACAGGTGCATTTTCATCACCAGTATAGGTTTTCCAGCCTTCACCTAGCATGATAAGATTTGGATTGAGGGCGCGTGCAGCCTTGTACGCTTCTTCGATAGAAGCCGCATCGTGGTCGCCCATCATATCAAAGCGGAAACCATCTACTTTGTAGGTTTCAACCAGATACTTGATAGAGTCTACCAAGACACGTTTAGACATATAGTGGGTAGTTCCCAAACGACCGCCACCAAAGCTAGTACGTGGAGTTCCGTCTGCGTCCATAAAGTGATAGTAGTTTGGCTCAATATCCTCAAAAATGTCAACATTGGCAGTATGGTTGTAGACCACATCCAAGATAGCCCCCATGCCACGTTTGTGGATTTCGTTGATGAGGTTTTTGAATTCTGCGATACGTTTTTCTGGATCCTTAGGATCACTAGAGTACATACCAGTCAAGGAGAAGTAGTTTTGAGGATCATATCCCCAGTTGTAGTTGCTGTTGCTTGAAGCGTAGGCAGACAAACGTTCTTGGTTCTTCAATTCATTGACAAAGTAGTAAGACAAGACTGGAAGGAGTTGGATATGGGTCACACCCAAGTCTTTGAGATAGTCTAATTTTTCGATAAAGGCTTCAAAGGTACCAAATGGTTTGGTCAAGTCTTTTGCGATGGCAGGATCTGAGGTGAAGTCACGAACATGGGCTTCATAGATGACAGCATCTTCGCGCGATTTGAAGTTGCGAATCTTACCGTAGGTCAAGTCTTGTGGGCCTAGTTTAGATGGGTCCACAAAGGCAGCTTTAGCAACTTTATGGGCAGCATCTTTTTTTGCAAGGTCGCTGTTCCAGGCTGCTAGTGATTTGGCATAAGGATCAAGAACGAGGACAGTTTTACCTTGGCGCTCAATTTGGTAGTGGTAGTAGTAGCCAGTATAGTTGCTGATGCCGAGACCAGAGTTTGCATCCAGAGTTTGTTTCCAGGTTCCTTTTTCTCCTTTTTCAAGGGCAACAGTTCCGACTACTTTTTCAGGGTCTTTCTTGTCGTAGACGACAACGGAAACTTTATCGGCACTCGGAGACCAGAGGGTGAGATCAACACGCTTGCCATCTTCTTTTAGAGTTGCGCCGAGTGGACCATCGTAACTGTAGGACTCATCCTTGAGGCGCCAGCTTGAACGTGTGGTAAAGCGGTCTGAATTGTAGCTGACAGTGTACGGGTGTTGAGTGTCAGAGAAGTCGCCGATATAGGTCACTTTTTTACCTGCCTCATCCACTTCCACGTCTGTGATAGCTACTTTATTCCCTTGGTAATCAGTGATGCTGGAGTGTTTGAGGATATCGTCTTTCTTAGCTCCAACGAGGGTAGAAAAACTGCTTTCGATACGAGATTTAGCCACGTGTTGGGCACCAGTCATGCGGATATCGTGCACATAGTAGGGGTTAGTGTAGATGGTTTCGTCATCATCCTTGAGGAAAATCTGACTGTGATTTTTTAGATCAGTGAATTTATAATCTTCTTTTCTGATTTTCACATCATCGCCTTTCTTGCTTTCGTCTAGTAATAAAAATCCAAATTCTCTTGCAGCTTCATTGAGCGGGATATCAATGTAACGGCCATATTTTCCAGTTGCAGTGAAGTCAGTACCGTCAGGCCATTCTCCACTGCTTGGGTTTTTGACATCGCCCCAATACCAAAGAGATTTTTTATCATAGTTGCCATCGGTGCGGTAGTAGTTGACACGAATAGTTCCTGCTGGTTGAGGGCGGTAGTTATATACCTTGTAGTTTTCATCTAGCCAGGCCTCATTCATTTTTGGAGAGAGGCGCTCTACTGAACGGTCCCCCGTCAAGTTATCACCTTTGGTATTGTTGATAAGGAAGCTGACTTTCTTGGCTTGCTCATTTTTGAGTTTGACATCCAGATAATAGCCGTAGTCATCTTGTTTGGCATCCTTGAATGACTTAGCTCCATTGGGCCAGTTTTCAGACGGTTTTTCAACATCGTCCCAAGTCCAAAGACCTTGAGAATCTTTGTTTTCTTCAGGGAGTTTTTTTACATGGATGCGGAAGTGGTTGTCTGCGATGGGTTCTTCAGAAGATGTGTCAGCTTGTGGCTTTTGATCAGAAGTTGGCGCCGAAGTGCTGGCATCTACTTTCTCTTCCTTGCTGTTAGCTTGGCTTGTAGTAGCATCTTCTGTTTTAGGTGTTTCTGGTGCTGTAGTAGTTTCCGCAGCTGGAGCTTCCTTTTTAGAATCAAGGGAAGCGTTTGCATTCTTTTGTTCAGAAATAGGCGTTTCCTTTTGAGTTTGACTCGTTTCAGTCTCAGTAGGGGCCTTGGTCACAGCGCTGGTATTTTCCTGAGTTTGAGGCAGGTTTTCGTTGGCCGAAATAGTTGGCATTGCAGCAGAAAGCAGGACAATGCTGGCACCAATAAGGACAGAACCAGTTCCGTTCTTCAAGGAACGGATACCGTAAATCATTTTTTTCTCAGTTTGAGATGGGATCTTTTTCATCACAATTCTCCTTGTGTAGTTGTTCCCTAACAGTATAGCACGAGGTAAACATTAGTGCAAGCGTTTTCCTAATTTTTAAGAGAAAATATAATGCTTCATTTTCTTGAAATTATAAATAATATATAGGAAAAGATTGTTTAAAAAATAGTAAAAAAACCTTGAAAAATCTAGCTAAATAAGGTATAATATGAGTAATCATTTGTCGTAGGTTTTGTCTGAAATATTGTCCAGACAAGGCTCACAGCAGTTAAATCTTCTGAAAAAGTCAGATTTAGCTGCTCTTTTTGTGCTTTTTTTCAGGTTTTTGAGTGTTTGTAACAAAGATTTAAAGATTCTGAAAATTTATCAAAGGGACACGGTGATAGGGGTTTCTAAAACCATATGACGATTAGAAAAGCCTGATTGACAAGGCTTGGAATTTATTTACAAAGGAGAATCATCTTGGCAGGACATGACGTTCAATACGGGAAACATCGTACCCGTCGTAGTTTTTCAAGAATCAAAGAAGTTCTTGACTTACCAAATTTGATTGAAATTCAAACGGATTCATTCAAAGATTTCCTAGATCACGGTCTTAAGGAAGTATTTGAAGATGTATTGCCAATTTCAAACTTCACAGACACAATGGAGTTGGAATTTGTTGGCTATGAAATCAAGGAACCAAAATACACGCTCGAAGAAGCTCGTATCCACGATGCTAGCTACTCAGCACCAATTTTCGTAACCTTCCGCTTGATTAATAAAGAAACAGGCGAAATCAAGACTCAAGAAGTCTTCTTTGGTGATTTCCCAATCATGACCGAAATGGGTACTTTCATCATCAATGGTGGTGAACGTATTATCGTTTCTCAGTTGGTCCGCTCACCAGGGGTTTACTTTAATGACAAAGTAGACAAGAACGGTAAAGTGGGTTACGGTTCTACTGTTATCCCTAACCGTGGAGCTTGGTTGGAACTTGAAAGCGACTCAAAAGACATCGCTTATACTCGTATCGACCGTACTCGTAAGATTCCATTTACAACCTTGGTTCGTGCACTTGGTTTCTCAGGAGATGATGAAATCTTTGATATCTTTGGTGATAGCGAATTGGTTCGCAATACTGTTGAAAAAGATATCCACAAGAATCCAATGGACTCTCGTACAGACGAGGCCTTGAAAGAAATCTACGAACGCCTTCGTCCAGGTGAGCCTAAGACGGCTGAAAGCTCACGTAGCTTGCTTGTGGCTCGTTTCTTTGACCCACGCCGCTACGATTTGGCAGCAGTTGGTCGTTACAAGATCAATAAAAAACTCAACGTTAAAACACGCTTGCTCAACCAAACCATTGCAGAGCCATTGGTAGATCCTGAAACGGGTGAAATCTTGGTAGAAGCTGGTACCGTTATGACTCGTAGCGTGATCGAAAGTATCGAGAGTCACTTGGATGGCGACTTGAACAAGATTGTTTACATTCCAAACGATGCAGCTGTTCTGACAGAACCAGTTGTCCTTCAAAAATTCAAGGTTGTTGCCCCAACGGATCCAGACCGTGTTGTAACCATCATCGGAAATGCCAATCCTGATGACAAGGTTCATGTTGTAACTCCTGCGGATATCCTTGCAGAGATGAGCTACTTCCTCAACTTGGCAGAAGGTATCGGACGTGTGGATGATATCGACCACCTTGGAAACCGTCGTATCCGTGCAGTTGGTGAATTGCTTGCTAACCAAGTACGTCTTGGACTTTCTCGTATGGAACGTAATGTCCGTGAACGTATGTCTGTTCAGGACAATGAAGTTTTAACACCACAACAAATTATCAACATCCGCCCTGTGACAGCTGCGATCAAAGAATTCTTTGGTTCTTCACAATTGTCCCAGTTCATGGACCAACACAACCCACTTTCTGAGTTGTCTCACAAACGTCGTTTGTCAGCCTTAGGACCTGGTGGTTTGACTCGTGACCGTGCTGGATATGAAGTACGTGATGTGCACTACACTCACTATGGTCGTATGTGTCCAATTGAAACACCTGAAGGACCTAACATCGGTTTGATCAATAACTTGTCATCATACGGACACTTGAACAAGTATGGATTTGTTCAAACACCATACCGTAAGGTTGACCGTGAAACTGGTGTAGTCACAAACGAAATCGTTTGGTTGACAGCCGATGAAGAAGATGAATTTACTGTAGCACAGGCTAATTCAAAATTGAACGAAGATGGTACTTTTGCTGAGAAAGTTGTCATGGGACGTCACCAAGGGGTCAACCAGGAGTATCCAGCAGAAGTGGTTGATTACATGGACGTGTCACCAAAACAGGTAGTTGCCGTTGCGACAGCATGTATTCCTTTCTTGGAAAACGATGACTCCAACCGTGCCCTCATGGGTGCCAACATGCAACGTCAGGCTGTGCCTTTGATTGATCCAAAAGCACCTTACGTTGGTACTGGTATGGAATACCAAGCAGCTCATGACTCTGGTGCTGCTGTGATTGCTCAGTATGGTGGTAAAGTTACTTACGCAGATGCTGACAAGGTAGAAGTTCGCCGTGAAGATGGTTCGCTAGACGTTTACCACATCCAAAAATTCCGTCGTTCAAACTCAGGTACTGCTTACAACCAACGGACTCTCGTAAAAGTTGGTGATGTCGTTGAGAAAGGCGACTTTATCGCTGACGGACCTTCTATGGAAAAAGGGGAAATGGCGCTTGGACAAAACCCAATCGTTGCCTACATGACATGGGAAGGTTACAACTTCGAGGATGCCGTTATCATGAGCGAACGCTTGGTCAAAGACGATGTCTACACATCTGTCCACCTCGAAGAATACGAATCAGAAACCCGCGATACAAAGCTTGGGCCTGAAGAAATTACTCGTGAAATTCCAAACGTTGGTGAAGATGCTCTTAAAGACCTTGACGAAATGGGGATTATCCGTATCGGTGCTGAGGTTAAAGAAGGGGACATCCTTGTAGGTAAAGTCACACCTAAGGGTGAGAAAGACCTCTCAGCTGAAGAACGTCTCTTGCACGCTATCTTTGGAGACAAGTCTCGTGAAGTGCGTGATACCTCGCTTCGTGTACCTCACGGTGCCGATGGTGTTGTTCGTGATGTTAAGATCTTTACCCGTGCAAATGGAGATGAGTTGCAATCAGGCGTTAACATGCTGGTTCGCGTCTACATCGCTCAAAAACGGAAGATCAAGGTCGGAGATAAGATGGCCGGGCGTCACGGAAACAAGGGGGTTGTCTCTCGTATCGTTCCTGTAGAAGACATGCCTTACCTTCCAGACGGAACTCCAGTCGACATCATGTTGAACCCACTTGGGGTGCCATCACGTATGAATATCGGTCAGGTTATGGAACTTCACCTTGGTATGGCAGCACGTACTCTTGGTATCCACATCGCAACACCAGTCTTTGACGGAGCAAGTTCTGAAGACCTTTGGTCAACCGTTAAAGAAGCAGGTATGGACAGCGATGCTAAAACAATCCTTTACGATGGCCGTACTGGTGAGCCATTTGATAACCGTGTATCAGTTGGTGTCATGTACATGATCAAACTCCACCACATGGTTGATGATAAATTGCACGCGCGTTCAGTCGGACCTTACTCAACCGTTACTCAACAGCCACTTGGAGGTAAAGCTCAGTTTGGTGGACAACGTTTCGGTGAGATGGAGGTTTGGGCTCTTGAAGCCTACGGTGCGTCAAATGTTCTTCAAGAAATCTTGACTTACAAATCTGACGATATCAACGGCCGTTTGAGAGCTTATGAAGCTATTACAAAAGGAAAACCAATTCCAAAACCAGGTGTTCCAGAATCCTTCCGAGTTCTTGTGAAAGAATTGCAATCTCTTGGTCTTGACATGCGTGTCCTTGACGAAGATGATCAAGAGGTGGAACTTCGTGACTTGGATGAAGGAATGGACGAAGATGTCATCCACGTAGATGACCTTGAAAAAGCCCGCGAAAAAGCAGCCCGAGAGGCTAAAGCAGCCTTTGAAGCTGAAGAGGCTGAGAAAGCAACAAAAGCGGAAGCAACAGAAGAAACTGCTGAACAAGAATAAGCAGTTCACTTAGAATAGAAAGGGAAGAAATAGTGGTTGATGTAAATCGTTTTAAAAGTATGCAAATCACCCTAGCTTCTCCAAGCAAAGTCCGTTCATGGTCTTATGGAGAAGTCAAAAAACCTGAAACAATCAATTACCGTACGTTGAAACCAGAACGTGAAGGACTCTTTGACGAAGTCATCTTTGGTCCTACAAAAGATTGGGAATGTGCTTGTGGGAAGTACAAACGCATTCGTTACAGAGGGATTGTTTGTGACCGCTGTGGGGTTGAAGTAACGCGTACGAAAGTTCGTCGTGAGCGTATGGGGCACATCGAGTTGAAAGCTCCTGTATCTCACATCTGGTATTTCAAGGGGATTCCAAGCCGTATGGGCTTGACCCTTGATATGAGCCCTCGTGCCCTCGAGGAAGTTATCTACTTTGCGGCTTATGTGGTGATTGATCCTAAGGATACACCACTTGAGCACAAGTCTATCATGACAGAGCGCGAATACCGTGAGCGCTTGCGTGAGTATGGCTATGGATCATTCGTTGCCAAAATGGGTGCCGAAGCCATCCAAGACCTGTTGAAACAAGTAGATCTTGAAAAAGAAATTACTGAACTCAAAGAAGAGTTGAAAACAGCTACTGGACAAAAACGTGTCAAAGCTATCCGCCGTTTGGATGTTTTGGATGCCTTTTACAAGTCTGGAAACAAACCTGAATGGATGATTCTCAACATCCTTCCAGTCATCCCACCAGACCTTCGTCCAATGTTGCAGTTGGATGGTGGCCGTTTTGCCTCATCTGACTTGAACGACCTTTACCGCCGTGTTATCAACCGTAACAACCGTTTGGCTCGTTTGCTTGAGTTGAATGCACCAGGTATTATCGTTCAAAATGAGAAGCGTATGCTTCAAGAAGCGGTTGACGCTTTGATTGACAACGGTCGTCGTGGTCGTCCGATCACAGGACCAGGTAGCCGTCCACTCAAATCATTGAGCCACATGCTTAAAGGAAAACAAGGACGCTTCCGTCAAAACTTGCTCGGTAAACGTGTTGACTTCTCAGGACGTTCTGTTATTGCCGTTGGTCCAACTCTTAAGATGTACCAATGTGGTGTGCCACGTGAAATGGCAATCGAGCTCTTTAAACCATTCGTTATGCGTGAAATCGTAGCTCGTGACATCGTGCAAAACGTGAAAGCGGCTAAACGCTTGGTGGAACGCGGAGATGAACGTATCTGGGACATCCTCGAAGAAGTCATCAAAGAACACCCAGTGCTTTTGAACCGCGCACCGACCCTTCACCGTTTGGGTATCCAAGCCTTCGAGCCAGTCTTGATTGATGGTAAGGCCCTTCGCTTGCACCCGCTTGTCTGTGAAGCCTACAATGCCGACTTTGACGGGGACCAAATGGCCATCCACGTACCGCTTTCAGAAGAAGCCCAAGCAGAAGCTCGTATCTTGATGCTCGCTGCAGAGCACATCTTGAATCCGAAAGATGGTAAACCAGTTGTTACTCCATCTCAGGATATGGTTTTGGGTAACTACTACTTGACCATGGAAGAAGCTGGCCGTGAAGGTGAAGGAATGGTCTTCAAGGATCGTGACGAAGCTGTCATGGCTTATCGCAATGGTTATGTTCACCTCCACTCACGTGTTGGTATCGCGACAGATAGCCTTAACAAACCATGGACTGAAGAGCAAAAACACAAGGTCTTGCTTACAACAGTTGGTAAAATCCTCTTCAACGATATCATGCCAGAGGGTCTACCTTACTTGCAAGAACCAAATAATGCAAACTTGACAGAAGGGCTTCCAGCTAAATACTTCTTACCACTAGGTGGCGATATCAAGGAAGCCATTCGCAATCTTGAACTCAATCCTCCATTCAAGAAGAAAAACCTTGGAAATATCATCGCTGAGATTTTCAAACGTTTCCGTACAACAGAAACCTCTGCATTCTTGGACCGATTGAAAGACTTAGGTTACCATCATTCAACACTTGCTGGATTGACAGTGGGGATTGCTGATATCCCAGTGGTTGAAGACAAGGCTGAAATCATCGAAGAATCTCATAAGCGTGTAGAACAAATCACAAAACAGTTCCGTCGTGGTTTGATTACTGATGATGAACGTTACAATGCCGTTACAGCTGAATGGCGTGCAGCTCGTGAGAAATTGGAAAAACGCTTGGTCGATAATCAAGATCCGAAGAACCCAATCGTTATGATGATGGACTCAGGAGCCCGTGGTAACATCTCGAACTTCTCACAACTTGCCGGTATGCGTGGTCTGATGGCCGCTCCGAACGGACGTATCATGGAATTGCCAATCCTTTCAAACTTCCGCGAAGGTTTGTCAGTACTCGAAATGTTCTTCTCAACTCACGGTGCTCGTAAAGGTATGACCGATACGGCCCTTAAGACAGCCGACTCAGGTTACTTGACTCGTCGTTTGGTTGACGTCGCCCAAGACGTTATCATCCGTGAGGACGACTGTGGAACAGACCGTGGTCTCTTGATCCGCTCTATCGCAGAAGGAAAAGAGATGATCGAGTCTCTCGAAGAACGTCTCAATGGTCGTTACACTAAGAAAACTGTTAAACACCCAGAAACTGGCGAAGTCATCATTGGTCCAAATGAGTTGATTACAGAAGACAAGGCGCGCGAGATTGTCAATGCTGGTGTGGAAGAAGTGACTATCCGTTCCGTATTTACATGTAACACTCGTCATGGTGTCTGCCGTCACTGTTACGGTATCAACTTGGCGACTGGTGATGCGGTTGAAGTTGGTGAAGCAGTTGGTACAATCGCTGCCCAATCTATCGGGGAACCTGGTACACAACTTACAATGCGTACCTTCCACACGGGTGGGGTTGCCTCAAATACCGATATCACTCAGGGTCTTCCTCGTGTCCAAGAAATCTTTGAAGCCCGCAATCCAAAAGGGGAAGCGGTCATCACAGAGGTCAAGGGACAAGTTACCGCCATTGAAGAAGACGCGTCAACTCGTACGAAGAAAGTCTTTGTTAAGGGTGAAACTGGCGAAGGAGAATATGTCGTTCCATTTACAGCACGTATGCGTGTTGAAGTTGGAGACCAAGTTTCTCGTGGTGCAGCATTGACAGAGGGTTCTATCCAACCAAAACATCTCCTTGCTGTTCGTGATGTCTTGTCAGTTGAAACTTACCTTCTTGGTGAAGTCCAAAAAGTTTACCGTAGTCAAGGGGTAGAAATCGGTGACAAACACATCGAGGTTATGGTTCGTCAAATGATCCGTAAAGTCCGTGTCATGGATCCAGGTGATACAGATCTTCTCATGGGTACCCTTTTAGACATTAACGATTTTACAGATGCTAATAAAGATGTCCTTATCGCAGGTGGGGTTCCAGCGACTGGTCGCCCAGTTCTTATGGGAATTACCAAAGCCTCACTTGAAACAAACAGTTTCTTGTCAGCGGCTTCCTTCCAGGAAACAACTCGTGTCCTTACAGATGCGGCCATCCGTGGTAAGAAAGACCATCTCCTTGGACTCAAGGAAAATGTTATTATTGGTAAGATCATCCCAGCAGGTACTGGTATGGCTCGCTACCGTAACCTTGAACCACAGGCAATCAATGACGCAGAATATCTGACTCCTGAACAAGAAGATACAGAACTTGCTCCAGTAGATGAAACTGTGGAAATCCAATCTGAAGAAACTATAGAATAAAAGTAAATAAGAGAACCTTCGGGTTCTCTTTGCTTTGTTTCAGAAAATTTTCCCACTTTTTCATAAAGTGTGGTAGAATAGAAGAACTAAAGTGACAAGGGGATTTATATGGAACAAACATTCTTTATCATTAAGCCAGATGGTGTGAAGAGAGGTCTAGTTGGCGAGGTTTTGAAAAGAATTGAGCGACGTGGTTTCAAACTCGAAAAATTAGAGTTACGTTCAGCAGTTTCAGAAGCTTTGATTGACCAACACTATCGCGACTTAGTTGAAAAAAGTTTTTATCCTCCTATCCGTCAATTTATGACCTCAGGCCCAATAATTGTTGGAATCATTTCAGGTCCCAAGGTAATTGAAAGCTGGCGTGACATGATGGGTGCCACTCGTCCAGAAGAGGCACTACCAGGAACCATCCGGGGAGATTTTGCTAAGGCGGCAGGAGAAAATCAAGCCATTCAAAACGTGGTACACGGATCAGATTCAGAAGAGTCAGCTAAACGAGAAATCGCTCTCTGGTTTAGGGATTAGATTAGAAGAGAACAGTTCTGTGAATGACGGGACTGTTTTTTGTACCGTTCAGCGTCCTAATGTGACATTTTGGAAGTCATTTATCATTTTCTAATCCTGTCAGAGTATAATTTCTTATACGGAGGAAGAAAAGGAAATGATGAAATCAATTCGTGTTTTATTATTATTAGCTGTCGCTCAAATTTTATTTGGAAGTTGTTTATTGTGGAAGGAATCATTTTTATCCTTAAGAGAAGGAAATGTCTATTTTTTAATTCTCATAGTGGGAGTTTCAGGCTTTTGTGCTGGGATTAATTACTTCCATACCCTGGGTCAGAAAAGTCATAGTATTTTGCGTGTTCAAAAGAAAGTAAGTCTTGTTTATAGCCTTCTTTTAGTAGTCAATCTTCTGGCAACCTGTCTGGTTCTCACAGAAAGCATCCAAACTACTAGCAAATTGCAGCAGGAACTGGTTGACCTCTTTTTACCCTCCTTCTTTTTCTTGCTAGGAGTAGATCTATGGATTTTCTTACCTTTTGATAAATATATTCGGGATATGGACAACCATCTCAATAAGAAGAGAACGGTTGTGATTTCCGTTTTAGGCACGATTATTTTCTTAAGAAATCCCGTAACAATCTCCTCCATTCTCCTTTATATCAGTCTTGGTTTTTTATGTGCGCGTTTCCTCTTTCCAAAATCCGTGCAAAGGGAAATTTCATTTTACGGACATGTGATTCGCGATGTTTTATTTGTTATTTGTATTTTTACTTTTTTCTAAGAAAGGCAAGGAGAACTGTAAATTTAGCATAGTAAGTCTATAAAGAAAATTCACACAAAAGGAAACTTTTTGGTATAATAGTAACATGTACACAAAAAATGAAGAAGAGCTTCTAGCTCTCGGAGAAAGATTAGGTCATTTGCTTCAAAAAGATGATGTTCTGATCTTGACGGGAGAGTTGGGTGCGGGTAAAACAACCTTTACAAAAGGCCTTGCCAAGGGTTTGGATATCCGTCAGATGATTAAAAGTCCAACTTATACTATCGTGAGAGAGTATGAAGGGCGTCTGCCGCTTTACCATTTGGATGTCTACCGTATCGAAGGAGACGCTGATTCTATTGACTTGGATGAGTTTCTCTTTGGTGGCGGTGTGACTGTTATTGAGTGGGGGCATCTTTTGGGCGAGGCTTTACCAGATTCTTACTTGGAGTTGGAAATTTTGAAAGAAGCTGAGGGTCGTTGTCTTCATTTTACGGCTCATGGCTCTCGGGCTGAACAACTCATCAAGGAGCTTTATGATGGAGTATGAGTTGTGCATTCGTGAGGCAGAGACTTCAGATGCTACAGCTTTGATTGCATTTTTAGATTGTGTCGGTCAAGAGACAGACCTCACTAGCCTAGATGAAAATGGTATCATGATGACAGCGTCTGAAATGGCTCTTTTTATCGAAAAACAAGCTGCATCGGAGAATCAAATTACTCTTCTCGCCTTACTGAATGATGAGATTGCAGGTATCTTAAGTATCACAGCGGATCAACATTTAAGAGTTCGGCATATTGGAGATGTTTTTCTAGCAGTTCGCAAGAAATTTTGGAACCAAGGCTTGGCTACAATACTTCTAGAAGAAGGCATCGAGTGGGCTAAAGCCAGTGGTGTCTTGCGCCGCTTGCAACTCAGTGTACAAAAACGAAACGAGGCTGCTATCCACCTCTATTCAAAAATGGGATTTATCATAGAAGGCTTGCAAGAAAGAGGAGCCTATTTAGCAGAAGGGATATTTTTAGATGTTTGTCTGATGGGCAAATTGATAGATGAATAACAAGATGATCAAAAAATTAATTGGAATGGTGCTAGGTTTCCTGGCCGTAACAGTTGTAGGTGTAGGAATTTATGCCTACACAATCTATCAGCAGGGGACTGCAACCCTGAGTCAAAAAACTTACAAAAAAATCGGTGAAGAAACCAACGTTATCGAAGCAACTGAGCCTTTAACGATTCTCCTAATGGGGGTAGATACGGGAAATTCGGAACGTACAGATCCGTGGGCAGGGAATAGTGATTCTATGATACTCCTGACGGTTAATCCCAAAACAAAGAAAACCACTATGATGAGTTTGGAACGGGATATTTTGACTAAGATCGAGAATGAAAATGGCCAAGTTCAGGAAGCCAAACTCAATGCGGCCTATGCCAATGGTGGTGCGGAACTTGCAATTTCTACTATTCAAAAGATGATGAATATCCACATTGACCGCTATGTGATGGTTAACATGCAGGGACTTCAACAATTGGTGGATGCAGTTGGTGGGATCACTGTCAACAATACACTTGGTTTTCCAATTTCTATCACTGACCAAGAAGAGTTTAATAAGATTTCCATTGGTGTTGGGGAACAAAACTTGAATGGTGAGGAAGCCTTGGTGTATTCACGGATGCGTTACCAAGACCCTGAAGGAGACTACGGCCGTCAAAAACGTCAACGTGAAGTCATTCAAAAAATCGTAGAGAAGGTTTTGAGTCTGAACAGTGTGAGTCATTATCAAGGCATTCTCAAAGCTTTGAGTGACAACATGCAGACCAATGTGGATTTATCAGCTAAGAGCATTCCACAATTGCTCGGCTATCAAGATTCTTTCAAGAATATCGAAACGCATCAATTGCGTGGAGAAGATGCTGAACTACAGGGAATTTCTTATCAGATTGTCACTTCAGAACATATGCTCGAAATGCAAAATCTCTTGCGTAGTTCACTAGGTAAAGAGCCAGTGACGGAATTAGAAACCAATGCTGTTCTGTACGAAACAGCCTTTGGCCGGACAGCGCCTTCAACCAGTACTAGTGCTTCAAACGAAGAGGTAGAATAAAACAAAGAATCGAATCGTGGGAAATTTCCTGCGATTTTTTCAAAAAAATTCGAATAGATAAGTAGGAGGAAAAATGAAAGCAGAAATTATTGCTGTCGGAACAGAAATTTTAACAGGGCAGATCGTCAATACCAATGCTCAGTTTTTATCAGAGAAGCTAGCCGAAATCGGGGTAGATGTCTACTTCCAAACAGCTGTCGGAGACAATGAAGCTCGTCTTTTGTCCTTGCTGGAGATTGCGAGTCAACGTAGTAATCTTGTGATTTTGACAGGGGGCTTGGGACCAACTGAGGATGATTTGACCAAACAAACTCTGGCTAAATTTTTGGGAAAAGATCTAGTGTTTGATCCTCAAGCCCAGGAAAAACTAGATATCTTTTTTGCTCAAAGACCTGACTATGCTCGGACACCGAATAATGAGCGCCAAGCCCAAATTGTAGAAGGGGCAACTCCGCTGCCAAATGAGACAGGTTTAGCAGTAGGAGGGGTGTCGGAAGTGGATGGAGTGACCTACGTCGTTCTTCCTGGTCCACCAAGTGAATTGAAACCCATGGTCTTAAACCAGCTCTTACCCAAGCTGATGACAGGCACCAAACTATATTCCCGAGTTCTTCGTTTCTTTGGAATTGGCGAAAGTCAGTTGGTGACCATTTTGGCGGATTTGATTGATCATCAAACCGATCCGACTTTGGCACCGTATGCCAAAACGGGAGAAGTGACCTTGCGCTTGTCTACAAAAGCAGTCAGTCAAGAGAAGGCTGATCAAGCACTGGACATCCTAGAAAATCAAATCTTGGATCGACAAACTTTCGAGGGGAATTCTCTACGAGACATCTGTTATGGATATGGGGAGGAGACCAGCCTCGCAAGTGTCGTAGTAGAAGGGCTAAAGAAGAGACAGAAAAGCATTACTGCGGCAGAAAGCTTGACGGCAGGTCTCTTTCAAGCTACTTTAGCAGACTTTTCAGGTGTTTCAGCTATCTTTAATGGCGGTTTTGTCACTTACAGTTTAGAAGAAAAGTCTAAGATGCTGGATATTTCCGATCAAGAGCTAAAAGAACACGGGGTCGTTTCTGAGTTTACGGCTCGAAAAATGGCAGAGCAGGCACGACTCAAGACTCAGTCTGATTATGGAGTCAGTCTGACAGGTGTGGCAGGTCCAGATAGCCTAGAGGGGCATCCAGCCGGCACAGTTTTTATTGGACTGGCACATGCGAAAGGGACAGAGGTGATCAAGGCTAATATCGCAGGACGGAGTCGAGCAGATGTACGTCACATCGCGGTTATGCATGCCTTTAACCTAGTTCGCAAGGCTTTATTAAGTGACTAAATTTTGATATAATAGTAGATAGGTCTAAGAACCAGTAGAATATAGGAGAACAGAATGGCGAAAAAACCAAAAAAATTAGATGAGATTTCAAAAAAGTTTGGAGCGGATCGTGAAAAAGCCTTGAACGATGCTCTTAAACTGATTGAAAAAGACTTCGGTAAAGGCTCAATCATGCGTTTAGGCGAGCGCGCGGAGCAAAAAGTGCAAGTCATGAGTTCAGGGTCGTTGGCTCTTGACATTGCTCTTGGTTCAGGTGGTTATCCTAAAGGACGCATCATCGAAATCTACGGACCAGAATCATCTGGTAAGACAACGGTTGCCCTTCACGCTGTTGCGCAAGCACAGAAAGAAGGTGGTATTGCAGCCTTTATCGATGCGGAACATGCTCTTGACCCAGCCTATGCTGCAGCCCTTGGTGTGAATATTGACGAATTGCTCTTGTCACAACCAGACTCAGGAGAGCAAGGTCTTGAAATTGCTGGAAAATTGATTGACTCAGGTGCAGTTGACCTCGTCGTTATTGACTCAGTTGCAGCCCTTGTACCTCGTGCAGAAATTGATGGAGATATTGGAGACAGCCACGTTGGTTTGCAAGCTCGTATGATGAGCCAGGCCATGCGTAAACTTGGTGCTTCGATCAATAAAACCAAAACAATTGCCATCTTTATCAACCAGTTGCGTGAAAAGGTTGGGGTTATGTTTGGAAATCCAGAAACAACACCTGGTGGACGTGCTCTGAAATTCTACGCTTCGGTCCGTTTGGATGTTCGTGGAAGCACACAAATCAAAGGAACTGGTGACCAAAAAGATACCAATGTCGGTAAGGAAACCAAGATCAAGGTCGTGAAAAATAAGGTAGCTCCACCGTTTAAGGAAGCTTTCGTTGAAATCATGTACGGAGAAGGGATTTCTAAGACTGGTGAGCTCTTGAAGATCGCAAGTGATCTCGATATTATCCAAAAAGCGGGAGCATGGTACTCTTACAAGGGTGAAAAAATCGGACAAGGATCTGAAAATGCTAAGAAATATTTGGCAGATCACCCAGAGATTTTTGATGAGATTGACCATCAGGTTCGTGTTCAATACGGTTTGATTGAAGATGAAGAGGGAACCACTCCTACCTCTGTCGCAGAAGATTTGGCACCTAACCAAGAAGTGACGCTTGACCTAGGCGATGGACTTGAAATCGAAATTGAAGATTAAAGATAAAACTAGGGAAAGCTTTCAAAATTATAAAGGCTCTTTGTCAACTGTAGTGAGTTGAAAAAAAGCTAAGATCGAGAAAGGACGAATTTCGTCCTTTCTTTTTTGATGTTGAGAGCGATGAAAATCCGTTTTTTGAAGTTTTCAAAGTTCCAAAATCTAAAGGCATTTCGCTTGATGAGTTTAATGAGATTATTAGTCGCTTCCAATTTTGCGTTGGAATAGGGTAGTTGAAGGGCGTTGACAATCTTTTCTTTGTCCTTGAGGAAGGTTTTAAAGACAGTCTGAAAAAGAGGATGAACTTGCTTTAGATTGTCTTCAATGAGTCCGAAAAATTTCTCAGGGTCTTTGTTCTGAAAGTGAAAAAGCAAGAGCTGGTAGAGCTTATAGTGGTGTTTCAAGTCTTCTGAATAACTCAAAAGCTTGTTTAGAATTTCTTTATTCGTCAAGTGCATACGAAAAGTAGGGCGATAAAATCGCTTATCACTCAGTTTACGACTATCTTGTTGAATGAGCTTCCAGTAACGTTTGATAGCCTTATATTCATGGGATTTTCGTTCAAATTGATTCATGATTTGGATACGCAAACGACTCATAACACGGCTTAAGTGTTGGACAATGTGAAAACGATCTAGAACGATTTTAGCGTTTGGGAGTGAAACAGTCTGGGAGACTGTTTCAGCCTAAGACTAGAAATTCGAAAGCGAAGCTGTTTAGCCAAGTCCATAGTAGGGACTAAACATATTCATCGTAATGATTTTCACCTGACAATGAACAGCTCGCTCGTAGCGCAGAAAGTAATTTCGGATGATAGTTTGTGTCCTGCCTTCAAGGACAGTGATGATATTGAGCTTTTCAAAATCCTGAGCAATAAAGCTCATCTTTCCTTTAGTGAATGCATACTCGTCCCAAGACATAATCTCTGGCAGACAAGAAAAATCATGATTAAAACGGAAGTCATTAAGCTTGTGAATAACAGTTGAAGTTGAATAGACAGCTGATGAGCAATATCGGTCATAGAAGTCTTTTCAATCAACTTTTGAGCAATCTTTTGATTGATCATACGAGGGATTTGATGATCTTTCTTGACGAGGGAAGTCTCAGAGACTATCATTTTCGAACAATGATAGCACTTGAAACGACGCTTTTTAAGGAGAATTCTAGTAGGCATACCAGTCGTTTCAAGGTAAGGAATTTTAGACGATTTTTGGAAGTCATATTTCTTAATTTGACTTTCGCAATAAGGGCAAGATGGGGCGTCGTAGTCCAGTTTAGCGATGATTTCCTTGTGAGTATCCTTATTAATGACATCCATAATTTGGATATTAGGGTCTTTAATGTCTAGTAATTTTGTGATAAAATGTGATGGTTCCATATGATTCTTTCTAATGATGGTTTGGTCGCTTTTCATTATAGGTCATATGGGGCTTTTTTCTACCTTGAATATACAATATAAGTGCACAATAAAAACTCATAAGATTTTCTAGTAAAATATGTAGAATTGCCGTTTATATTTCCTGCCAATTACTGACATAGTATAACCAAAGCCTGTCTCTTTTGGAGAAATACCCGTCGGAACATAAGTATCTTGTTCATTCAGCATAGTTTTCTCTTTCTAATAAATGATTTGTATCTCAATTAGCAAGCACACTTATAGTTAGTTGTAAAAGTATCTCAAATTGTAGTAAGCAACCTATTTAAATCCCCTTTTCGCTTTATTATCTTATCGTACAAGTCAAGCAATTCTTTATTAAGAATCCCATATATAATAAAAGATACACTAAACGGCTATAACGAAACCCATAATCTATTTTTGTTGAAATAGTATTATACAAAAAATCAGGATATAAATATTGCTTGCGTACAGAAAAATGCGTTCTAACAATCCAAAGTAGGGTTTTAAAAAAGGTAAAATAAGTGCGGCGACCAATCCATATAAACCAATCTTTATCAGCCATTCTATTGCCAAGAAGAAAACAGCTAACGAAGGTACTAATGCACTCATTACATCGGTCAATTGAAAAAGAAAAATGGCCAAAACAGTAAACTGTAAAATAGCAAACAGCAAGTGCAGGCGACCGCTGATTGTTTTGCGGCTTCCTTCAATATCTGTTGGAAAAACCATAACTCCGAAATAGCCCACCAAGGCCAGTACCAATAACCAAATAGCTTTTTCTTTAAAGGCAGTCTCATAGTTCCAACAGATAAGAGCACCTATCAAGAAAATATTACGGAATGTACTGACAATTCCTGCCCAGTTAAAAAGATATTTATACTTCCCTACACCGTAGTCACTGACAGCATGTCTGATAGGATTGTAGATGCCTTTATTTTTTAAATGCAAGTCTAACATTAAATAGAAATAGGCTAAAATACAAAGGATGACTAAAAAACTAAAACATCTGGTTAACATATGAAAGAACCTTCTTCCTTAATAAATATAGAATTCAAAGCAGATGAAACAACCTCGGTTTAGGCATAGTCCCGTCTTTATATCAGCAAAAATATACTGGTATTATTGAAGATATGCACAGCAGATGAAAAAAGGAGATTATCTGTTTTGTAATAAGTATAAGCAAAGACAATACCTGACATAAAATGAGGTAAAACGCCTAACAATTCATTGGCTGTAAAATGATTGACATGAATCATGGCAAAACAAAGACTGGATAAAAAAATCGCCACTCCCGCAGAGCAATATTTTTTTAAAAAATTTAGCAAAATATAACGATAGATAATTTCTTCAACAAAAGGTCCTAAGACACCTAAAACCAAGATTAGCAGAGGTACAGGAAATAAATTCATTGCCGATCCAATATTGGTATCGTTAGTTAAGTTTGCCTGGTCAATGTTAAAAAATGAATAGCCTAACTGAGCTAAAAAACTGCCTGCTATCGTAAAGAGGGTCATCGCTAAAAAGACAAGCATCGTAATCCCCAAACTTTTCAGCTTATGCTGTTTTATCCACGACAAATTTTCCTTTAACCGATAACGCAACACATAGAGTCCAAATAAAGCTAGGAAAATATAAGCCAGCAGCGGGATAATCATCCTAAGTGACTGATTTCCATATGAAAAATGTATAAAATGCGGAATTACAAAAAGAAGAAAATAAATACCCGCAATTAAGGCTAATCCTCTTGTCTCTTTCGTCATTTCTGACCTCCAATATTAATGATTGTATTTTTGAAAATGAGAATAGATGAAAAAGATTAAGAAGCAGAGAAAAAGGAAACTAAAAAATAGGATATTTGTCAGACTAACGAGCGAGCAGCATAGGAATACACCAACTAAGCCAAGCATTTGCCCGATTTCCACCTTACTAACCGAATGAGATGTCGATTTTAGCAAAACTGTCCGACCGCATAATTCATCTAAAGAAATATGATAAATATCTGCTAACTGTATTAGACTGATACCATCTGGAATCGTTTTGTCATTTTCCCAGTTGGAAACTGTTTGCCGGGAGACACCAAGCAAATTAGCTACTTGAATCTGACTATAGCCAAATACTTCTCTGCTTCTTCTTAACTGCTTTCCAAGCATTTCTCTTTTCATCATCATCATATCGTTTTTCTCCTTTTTGGTCTAGGTTAAATTCTTTAACATTTAGGGGGTGCTAAGTCAAAATTCTTTGACAGGCCCTATTGTACAACTTTTAACCGATTAATCCGTTTTATGTTATTTTTTCTCAATTTTCTCTTAAGAGTAAAATAATATCATTTTTAATATAATTCTTACTTCTTATCATCTTAATAAATTCGTAAGGATATTTAGTCCTCTTTCTAACTCTTCCATATTTTCTGGCGAACAGATGGATACTCGTAAGGCTGACTGCTCTATGACACCGCCGACAAAAAAACGTTCTGCACAAAGAATTTCTACACCATGCTGCTGGGCAAGAGTTTCAACTTCATATCCTTTCCATTCCTTTGGTAATGGCAGCCATTGAAATAAAGCAAAAGGATTCTCAGAAGTAACTTCAGGGAAGAACTGACGGTAAAGACGATTGCGTTCTTCTGACAATCGGTTTTTTTGCTGGATAATTTCTTGGGCTTGTCCACTTGAAATGAGTTCACTGGTAATTTCAGCATTTAACAAAGAGATATGAGTATTGATATTGTTAGCTGTAAGTGAAATCTTTTTGATAAATCGGTCAGGCACGACCATATAGGCGATCCGCAAGCCAGGAAACAACGCTTTTGAAAGCCCATGGATATAAAAGGTACAGTCAGGAATCAGGCTGGCTAATGGAGGCAGCTGTTGCTTATTGATAAAGGCATAGGTATCATCTTCAATTAACAAAAGCTGATGTTTTATGATGATATCAGCTAAAGTTTTTCGGCGCTGTGCGGTTAAGGTAGCACCAGTTGGATTATTGTTTGTCGGCACTAGATAAATTCCCTTAATCTGATGCTGTTGGCACTTTTTCTCCAAATCTTCAGGAAGAATGCCTTTAGTATCAGATATGATGGGAATCAATTCAATCCGAAACTGACGGGCTAGGGAGATGAAATTGGTATAGGTAAAGGTATCTGTGGCAATCTTATCACCAGCCTGAAATACCGTTAAAAAAAGCAAAACAAGTGCGTTTTGAGTGCCGGAGGTTAGAAAGATATTCTCTTGAGAAGTACTGAGAGAAAAATTTTTCAGCCAATACTGGGCAATTCTTGTGTGCCAGTCGGTATCATTAACCGTATCAAAGCGAAAGAGTCTATCAATAGAAGGGCTCTGCAGCAATCGCCTAACGGTATCTGATGCAATAGTGTTCAGTTGATAGTAAGGTCTCAGATTACCGAGTGGAATTAGTGACTGATTCTTTTCAAGCGTCCCTAAAGGAGTTGCTTTATTTGGCGACACAAACGTTCCCTTACCAATAACAGCATAAATGATTCCTTTTTGTTCGCATAGTTTAAAAGCTCGTGTAATAGTGCTGAGATTAATATCTAAAAAGTCTGCTAACTCACGCTGTGGCGGCAATTTGGTTTCAGCTGCCAGCCGGCCACTGACAATATCTTGCTCTAGCAACTCTGCCAGTGTAAGGTACAGAGGGGCTTTTAACAGTTTCTTATTAGGTTTCCACGTCATGGGATAATGTTCAAATGAATTAACAGACATATTCTCTCCTTATAAAATTATCTTGCCGACAATTTTTTGGATAATAAGAGCCAATTTTTTATTTATAATGATATTGTAAGAATTGTATGGTTTTAATCTTATTATAGCAGATTAAAAGGAGAAAATAAATGACGGACTTAACTAAAGGAAATGAATTAAAAACTATACTCTATTTTTCTGTTCCCATCCTCTTAGGAAATTTATTTGAGCAATTATATAATGTGACAGACACTGCCATTGTCGGAAATCTTGTGGGGACAAAAGGATTGGCAGCTGTTGGTGCTAGTGCTCAAGTAGTAGCCTTAACAGTTGCCCTTTCAACAGGAATCTCCATTGGAGCCAGTGTACTTATCTCCCAGCTTTATGGAGCAAAACGTTTCCAAAAGATGAAAGATATTCTTGATACGAACTTGATTTTCACGAGTATTCTAGCTTTTATTTTAACAATTTTGGGGATTTTCTATTCGAGCATATTTCTAAGACAATTAAATGTACCTCAATCTTTATTAGCTGATGCGGATGTTTATTTAAAAATTATCTTTTTAGGCTTGGTGCCGCTTTTTGCATACAATACTTTAGCGAATTGTTTGAGAGGGATTGGAGATTCTAAGACACCAACTTATATTTTAATTAGTTCGGTTTGTCTGAATGCATTTTTAGATGTAGTTTTTATTGCTGGCTTTCATTGTGGTGTTGCTGGTGCCGCCGGTGCTACTGTCATCGCTCAGTACTTTTCTTTCTTTGTCTGTTTATTGTACATGAAGCAAAAATATCCAGACTTATTTCCTCATTTATCCGATTTAAAATGGAGCAGCAAAGAATTGCGTTCATCGTTATCTATTGGGCTTCCTGCTATGCTGCAGCAGGTTTTCATTAGTTTTGGCTTTCTGGTAATTCAGTTTCTTGTCAACAGTTTTGGAACAAGCGCTATTGCAGCCTATACAGCAGCGTCTAAGGTTGACTCTTTTGCAGAAATGCCTGCTGTTAATCTCGGACAGGCATTGATGAATTTTACAGCTCAAAATGAAGGGGCTGGGAAAAGAGAGCGCATTAGCAAGGGTGGTAGAAGTACCTTATTATTTTCAATCAGTTTATCAATCTGCATTTCTGTTATGATTTTTGTTTTTGCTCCAGCATTCATTTCCATTTTTAATCATGATGCAGCCGTCATTCAAATCGGTCAACAGTATTTGCGTATTGTATCAAGCTTTTATCTGATTTTCGGAGCGATGCAGGTGTTAAATGGCTTATTATTAGGTTATGGAAAATCTCTTCTTCCTTTGATTGCTTCTATCACAACTTTCTGTATTCTTCAGGTGCCTTTAGCCGTCTTGTTATCCCATACCTCACTAGGATTTAATGGCATTTGGATGGCCGCTCCTTTTGGCTGGACGGCAGGCTTTCTGATGCGACTATTTTATTATAGATATATTTTAAAAAGCGCAAACCTCTGTAGAATGAATATACATAAACTATGATGGTTTCTCTATCCCTAATCTCTTTTTATTCCTTTTACAACAAAAAGGGATTTTATTATACTCTTAGAATTGACAAAACAATGTAGACAGTGTATACTGAAAATGTAGACGATGTATACTTTTGGAGGAGAGATATGAAACGCAACACAGCAGAATTGAAAGAAAGACTTATTCAGACAGGAGTGGAAGAGATCAAAAAACATGGCATTGATCAACTTTCGCTGAGAACTATTGCTAAATTTTGTGGTGTGACCCACGGAACTCCTTATCGCCATTTTGAAAGCAAAGAAAATTATTTAAAAGTGGTTTTAAAACGCCTCTCTACTTTTCTCAATCAAGAAATGCAACAGGAAATTGATTTGGAAGCTTCTGCTCGTCATCAATTGGCTAAAATGGGATTTAACTTCATCACCTTTGCCAAACAGTATCCATATTTCTTTGAAGCTCTCTTTGTTAAATTCCCTTTCAAATATATGAAGGTCACACAGGATACTATTTCGCTGGATTCAGATTTACCAGGTTTTGAAGAATTTAAGCGTATTGTTTTGAAGCTCCGTAAAGAGGAACAGTTCACCAATAGTGAAGCTGAAACATTGTTTCACTTTTGGAGTTTCATTTCAGGTCTTGCCGTTCTGGCGAACAGTCCCATTGGTTATGATTTTGATAACAAAGCGATTCAAACTACTATTGAGCATATGCTTGATATTTATATCAAAGGAGAACGATCATGAATATTTTAATCATCTATACTCACCCAACCCATCAAAGTTTTAACGGAGCGATTCTCAAGCAGGTTCAAGCTAACATTTCGAGCAAACATTCTGTTAAAACCTTAGATTTATACAATGAGCAATTTGACCCGATATTACGATTTGATGAAAGTCATAAACGGCGTGACTTAGACAAAGTTGTTGAAATGGAGGAATACCGTGATTTGGTTACTTGGGCAGATCATCTAATCTTTATTTTCCCTCTTTGGTGGAGTGGTATGCCTGCCATACTCAAAGGGTTCATTGACCGTGTCTTTGTAGCAGGTTTTGCTTATTCTTATAAAAAAGTCGGTCTTGAAGGGCATTTACAAGGGAAATCTGCTTGGATCATCACGACTCATAACACACCTTCTTTTGTAACACCTTTTGCACAGGATTATGGCAAAGTCCTAAAAAATCAAATTTTGAAAACTTGCGCTGTTGCACCGGTTAAATTGACTCAATTAGCAGGTGTCGAAAAGATTTCCGATGATAAACGCCAACAATTTTTGGAAGACATAGCTCAGATCGCCAGCTGCATTTGATAAATGTCAATAAAATTATAAAAACAGACTTTTCTTGGAATTTTGACTGTATGTCAGGTAGAGAGCAAGAAGAGAGGAGATGCTGATGTTAGAATTAAAGCATATTACAAAGATTTACAATAGTGGTGAGGAAGAAAACCGAGTACTGAATGATGTATCCATCCGTTTTGGTGAACATGAATTTGTCTCTATCCTAGGCGCTAGTGGCAGCGGCAAAACAACTCTCCTCAATATTATTGGTGGTTTAGATAGTTATGATGAAGGAGATATGATTGTAGATGGCACTTCGACGAAATCTTTCAAAGATAAAGATTGGGATAGTTATCGTAATGGGATCATTGGTTTCATCTTTCAAAATTACCAGCTCATCAGCCATTTGTCAGTATTAGAAAATGTTAAAATAGCTCTATCTATCTCAGGTTTATCCAATAAAGAAAGTCAGGAAAGAGCTGTTGCAGCTCTGAAAGATGTTGGACTGGAGCAGCATATTCACAAGAAACCCAATCAATTATCTGGTGGTCAGATGCAGCGAGTGGCTATTGCTCGGGCCTTGGTAACCAATCCTAAAATTATTTTAGCTGATGAACCTACTGGCGCACTAGACAGTAGCACTAGTATACAAATTATGGAATTGATTAAGAAAATCAGTCAGGGTAAGTTGGTTATCATGGTGACTCATAATCCTGAGTTGGCAGAAAAATGTAGTAGTCGAATTGTCCGATTATCAGATGGAAAGATTATCGAAGATACAGCCCCAAATCCTCAAATTGATTCCAATAAGGGTTACAAGCTGGGCAAAACTTCTATGTCTTTTGCTCGGGCAATTAGCTCTAGTTTTAAAAATTTACTGACTAAGAAAGTTCGGAGTATTTTAACGATTTTTGCAGCAAGTATTGGAATTATAGGTATTGCTTCTGTTTTAGCGATTTCATCTGGGATGAATGGCTATATTAAAAGTATGCAGGAAGACACCCTTTCCACTATGCCCATAACTATATCAGCAGCAGACTCAGGAGGAATTCGAACCTTATCCGATCGATTAGCAGAAAAAACTGAAAAACCAATCAAAGAAATCAAGGTAGCTGAGCAAGGGAAAACACATCAGAATCGTTACACTGAAGATGCTCTAGGGGGAAAAGACGGCGATTTCATCTCATATATGAAAAAGCATGCTAAATCTTACTACAAAAGTCTAAATTTCAATACTGGTTATACTCTTAAGGCTTTTGTCAAGGATACAGATGGTCAGATCCATCAGATTCAAGATAATGTGGTACGAACTTTGATGGCAACTACTACCAACTTTGCAGTTCTTCCAACAGATGAAACCACCATTACGGATAAGTACCGATTAGTTGCTAGCGAAGATAAGATATTTAAGTATCCAACTGCTAATCAAGCTATTCTATTTTTAGATTCAGATGGTAGTTTAAGCGAACAACAACTTGCTATGTTAGGTTATAAGGGAAAAAATAAAGTAAAGATAGAAGAACTTCTTGGTAAAGAAATCCATGTTCTTACAAATGACCAATATTTCCGACAAATTGGAGAGCGCTTTATTCCTAATGAAGTGACAGACAGCCTTTATCAAGAAGGGCAAACTCTGAGAATAACAGAAATCATGCAACTAAAGGATGCTACCACAACCCCATTTAATGGAACGATTGGCTATAGTCAAACTTTTCTCAATCAATTATTGGAGGTAGAAAAAAGTTCAGCTATTGTTCAAGCGCAGGAAAAAAGCCAGACCCGTAGTGTCTTGGACATCAGTGGCGAGGTTCTGTCAGAAGAAAGCTACCAAACAATGATGCAACAACTAGGAGGTGACAACACACCAACAAGTTTAAGTTTTTATGCCAAGTCTTTTGAAGATCGAAAGAAGATCCTGCAAACTATACACACCTTTAATGAAGATGTAGCCAAAAAATATGGCAAAAACAGCAATGATTATGAACGCTATTCTGTCTCCTATATGGATATGGCAAAAACAGTATCAGAAGCTTTTACTGATATTATTGGTTCTGTAACCTTTATTCTAACTGCCTTTTCAGGCATCTCACTGTTAGTTTCTTCCATTATGATTGGAATTTTAATCTATGTTTCTGTTGTAGAGAGAACGAAAGAAATCGGAATTTTGCGAGCTCTGGGAAGCCGTAAGAAAGATATTTCGCGCATCTTTAATGCTGAAGCAGGGCTGTTGGGTTTGAGCTCTGGGGTATTAGGTATCGGAATAGCAACACTTCTGACTATTCCTATTAACCAATTGGTAGTTGATTCGTTGAATATCAAAGGTTTCACAGCTAACCTCTCTCCTGAGAATGCAGCTGTATTAGTGGCTCTTAGCATTATTTTGACATTCTTTGCCGGCTATATTCCTTCCAAGATTGCCGCTCGCAAGAATCCTGTTGAAGCTCTTCGAACCGAATAGAGCAATGCATGAATCGGGAAATTCTATTCCTTTGGGTAATCTGAGATAGAGTCCTAAAGAGTATCTAAAAATAGTTTCATAATTTCTGTAGTAAGTAAAATTATCCTACTTCACTAATTTATCATACCATTCGTAAAAACCAATAAAACACCGATAAGTATTTGAAATAGGGAATAGAGAATATTGGTTAAAATGATAGAAATTGTCTTGCCACACTAACAGATTTGCTATTTTTATTTCCTCAAAACAACTAGCTGTTAAAGTAGGATAATTATAGCTGCTAACGGCTCTGATGGTGAAGTAATTGACAAATGAAATCACAACACCGGATAAAGATTGATGATTTCTTAATTCAAAAAATAGGAAGAAAAACTAAATCATAGAGCTCAGAAATGTCTAAATTGAATAATATCTTATGAAGTATCTATGAGGAATTTGTGTACCTAATTTGATAATTCAGTACCTAATAAATAGGGAGAAAAATATAGATGAAAACATTAATCATAGTGACACACTCAGATATGGGACATTCAACCATTAATAAACGTTGGATTGAGGAATTGGGGAAATATCTAGAAGAATATATAATTTCATGAATTATATAAAGAATGCCCAGAAGGTACTATAAATAAAAAAAGAGAATAGTAATTAGTTGAATCTCATCAAAACTTAGTTTTTCAATTTTCTATATTTAATTTTTCTAGTCCGTCATTGCTAAAAAGTGGATAGATAATGTATTAATTTATGGTTGGTCTTATGGTAAAAATGGAGGAGATAAATTACAGAGGAGAAAAATAGCATTAGCAGTATCTGCTGGGATTCAGGAAAAGGATTATCAACCTGATGGGAAATATTATTATACTCTTGAGCAGGGATTAGTTCCTTTTAAGATTTTATTTAAATTTTTATTGTCGCTGAAATTATCGTGATCTCTTTGCTTTTTATGGTTCAGAGAGGACACCCGGTTTCAACAAAGTAAGAAATTGAGAGAAGCGCATCTGCCTATATTCAATTTTTAAAACATATATAATATTGGTCGTTAGGAGGTATTTATTATGGCTGTTTTGCAACTTCATAGAAAATTAAGTTTTGTCAATGACAGAGGCTTGCTTTATCTGATAGTGGACGATGTCAATCAAGGCAAAGTTACTGCAATTGTAGATAAGCAAATTGAACTATCGGCAGGAAAACATTCTCTTTATATTAAAGACATTCTGGGATTTACAAGTCAGACATTACTTCTAGATATCAAAGAAAATGACAATGTCTCTGTTACAGTTGGAAACGCCCCCTCTTTCATTGTGTTAGTTGTTTTACTCCTTATCTTATTTATTCTGTTTAAGACTATGCCGTTTACAGCTGGTCTTTCTCTGGTGAATTGGGGGCTTCCAATTTTATGGATTATTTTCTTACTTTATTTAGTAGTTTTTCGCCGCCATAATCTTTATGATATTTCAAAATAAGGCAAACTTGCAGAGCAGTATGCTCAGTTCTCCTAGTTTTGTTTAAAGAATAGAATGAACAAGTTGAGAATTTGGCAATCAGATATTTTAGGTTGGGAATAATATATTGTAAGTAAGGGATTTTAGTAGTATAATGAGGACAGCCCATTTGAATAACTACCACATTTTTTCTTACAGTATAATACAACTGGTTTTTTGTTAACTTATTCCACCTATCACTATGAATATAAACTATATAAATTAGCCAAAATTTGATGATAGAGTGATAAGCTAAAAATCTGGATTTAGTCATATAAATTAAGACTGTTATGAACTAAATTATTAGTGATCCCTTTGTGGAAGGATGTAAAGAGACGACTATCACGGAAGTGTTGTTTGCGATTGCCGTCGGAAACAGATCTCACAGTAGCATATTGTACAATTCATTGGCAATCATTAACAAGGAGGAGTTTAATTAGACGATGAAAACAATCGGTTTAATCGGGGGTATGAGTTGGGAAAGCACCACTTCTTACTACCAAATTATCAACGAAACTATCAAAAGGGAACTAGGCGGTCTGCATTCTGCTAAAATCCTGCTTTACAGTGTGGATTTTGCAGAGATTGAGCATTATCAGGCTGTTGGAGACTGGGACAAGAGTGCGCAGGTGCTGGCGGACATTGCCCAGCGCTTAGAGCAGGCGGGTGCGGACTTTATCGTCATCTGTACCAATACCATGCACAAGGTTGCGCCGCAGATTCAGAAGAAAATTGCAATTCCAATTTTGCACATTGCGCAAGCAACTGCTCAAGCCCTGGTAGATGATGGTATTCGAAAGGTTGGACTCTTGGGGACTAAGTATACCATGACCCAAGACTTTTACAAGGAGAAATTACTAGAATCTGGGCTAGAAGTGCTGATTCCAGACCAAGCAGGCATTGCGGACGTCAATCGGATTATCTATGATGAACTCTGTCTGGGAGATATCAGAGAAAGTTCAAAACAGACATATCTTACCGTTATAGACGATTTAAAAAATGCTGGTGCAGAAGCCGTTATCCTAGGCTGTACAGAGATTGGTCTTCTAGTAAAGCAATCTGATATAGCTCTTCCTCTTTATGACACAACAGTTATCCATGCAGAGAAAGCAGCGAAGATGGGGATTGAGTGAAAGAATGGTTGTATTTAGCTTAAGTTCTTAAGACCATGAGTCAATTATTGGGGGATTTACCCACTACAAATATTATAGAGCCATCATAAAAACGCATAATATCAGGTGTTCATAACCTTGATATTATGCGTTTTATTGTGAGAAAGTTCATTGGATTTCTCTTCCTTGAAACAACTAATGATCACTAAAGCGCCTGTATTTGATGTGAAAGTCAAAATAATGTTCATCTTGTAATTTTTGGAAGATGTCGCGATAGGCTTCCTCGTCGAAATGGTCACCGCGGTAGAGAATTTCAAAACTCAAGCCATCATACTCTAGAAAAGCGTTAGCTGTTTTAAAGCCATTTTGTTGATAGAAGCTCATACGAGCTTTTCTTTGTTCTAAGTTATCGCATTCTTCATCCAATCGCTCCACTTCAAGCAACATGGTCCGCTGGTAAAAATCAGTTAGTTTGTCGATAATTTCCTTCCCATACCCGTGACTTCTTAAGTGAGGCATGATGGCAAAAAAGCTAATATAGAAGGCCTTTTGGTTGGAGATGGCAAAAGCAAAGCCAACAAATTCTTCTTCGTTATAAAAAGCAAAAAAGTGGGCGTCATCACGGTCCTGATAGCGCAAAAACTCAGAAAGAGGGACCCGTTCTTCCTCGGGGAAAGCTTCGTTATTTAGCTTTTCAACTTTATCAAGATCTGGAAACACATCGGTTATTAATTGACTGGTCAAACTCATAAATGACCTCCTTTTCTTGATTATAGCAAATTGTCTCTCTGTAAGCAATTGATTTCAGGATTCGTTAAAGAATCTTGTCGGTCCTCTGGAAAGCTGATATAATATCTTTATGAATAAAAAACGAACAGTGGACCTGATTCATGGCTCCATTCTCCCCTCACTTTTGAGTTTTGCCCTTCCAATTCTGTTGTCCAATATCTTCCAACAACTGTATAATACAGCTGACGTCTTGATTGTAGGGCGGTTCCTTGGACAAGAATCCCTAGCAGCAGTAGGAGCAACGACGGCTATTTTTGATCTGATTATCGGCTTTGCCCTCGGAGTTGGAAATGGGATGGGAGTTGTCATCGCTCGCCTTTACGGTGCTCGTAATTTTGCTAAGATTAAAGAAGCTGTTGCGGCAACTTGGATTCTGGGTGCCATCCTGAGTGCTCTTGTCATGCTGATGGGCTTCTTTGGTCTTTATCCACTCTTGCAATATTTAGAGACACCTGTAGAAATCCTTCCTCAATCCTACGAGTACATCTCCATGATTGTTACCTGTGTAGGGGTTAGTTTTGCTTACAATCTTTTTGCAGGCTTACTGCGCTCAATCGGTGATAGCCTTGCAGCGCTTGCTTTCCTGATTTTTTCAGCTATCGTTAATGTCATTCTGGATTTGTATCTTATTACGCAACTGCATCTGGGTGTTCAGTCTGCTGGTCTTGCGACTATTATCTCGCAAGGTCTGTCAGCTATTTTCTGTTATTTTTATATTCGTAAGAGTGTTCCAGAGCTTCTTCCGGGTCTCAAACATTTCAAATGGAATAAGGCTCTCTATGTTGATCTCTTGGAGCAGGGGTTAGCCATGGGTCTGATGGGGTCAATCGTCTCTATCGGAAGTGTCATTTTGCAATCCTCTGTCAATAGTTTTGGTGCAGTCATTATCAGTGCTCAAACGGCAGCACGGCGAATCATGGCCTTTGCCTTGCTGCCAATGACGGCTATTTCAGCATCGATGACGACTTTTATCTCTCAAAACTTTGGGGCGAAACGTCCCGAACGTATTGTCCAAGGCCTTCGTTTGGGGAGCTATTTGAGTATGTCTTGGGCAGCCTTTGCCTGTATTTTCCTATTTTTTGCCAGTCCTAGCCTAGTCTCTTTCTTGGCGAGTTCGACAGACAGCTATTTGGTAGAAAACGGGACCTTGTACTTACGTATCAGTTCGGTATTCTATCCATTTTTAAGCCTTTTATTGATTTATAGAAATAGCTTGCAGGGACTAGGCCAAAAACTTTTGCCACTTATATCTAGCTTTATAGAATTGTTTGGGAAAATTATTTTCGTAGCTTGGATTATTCCTTGGACAGGCTATACAGGTGTTATTCTCTGTGAACCGCTACTCTGGGTTGTGATGACTGTCCAACTTTACTTCTCCCTTTCCCGACACCCTTGGATAAAAGAAGGCAAGAAAATCGTGGCAGTCGGAGGGAAAGCCTAGCTTGCTTTGCAAAAGAAAATCCATTTCCTCTAGTGAAAATCAGCTAGACTTGTGTTATAATAAGAAAGATTAAAATGTGAAAAAAGGAGATTCCTAATGGGACGTAAATGGGCCAATATCGTAGCCAAGAAAACAGCTAAAGATGGAGCTAACTCTAAAGTATATGCAAAATTTGGTGTAGAAATCTATGTAGCAGCTAAAAAAGGGGAACCAGATCCAGAATCAAACACTGCTTTGAAATTCGTTATCGATCGTGCTAAACAAGCGCAAGTGCCAAAACACGTTATTGATAAGGCTATCGATAAGGCAAAAGGAAACACAGATGAAACCTTTACAGAAGGACGTTACGAAGGATTTGGACCAAATGGCTCTATGTTGATTGTGGATACTTTGACTTCTAACGTCAACCGTACCGCAGCTAATGTCCGTGCAGCTTTTGGTAAAAACGGCGGAAACATGGGTGCTTCAGGTTCTGTTTCTTACCTCTTTGACAACAAGGGTGTTATCGTATTTGCTGGTGATGATGCGGATGCTATCTTTGAATTGTTGCTTGAAGCAGATATTGATGTAGATGATGTAGAAGCAGAAGAAGGAACAATCACTGTTTACACAGCTCCAACAGACCTTCATAAGGCTATCATTGCCCTTCGTGAGTCTGGCATCGAAGAATTCCAAGTGACAGAATTGGAAATGATTCCTCAGTCAGAAGTTGAGTTGTCAGGTGAAGACCTTGAAATTTTTGAAAAACTTTACAGCGTTCTTGAAGATGATGAGGACGTCCAAAAGATTTATACGAACGTCGATGGATTCTAATAAAAAAGCGAACAGCTAGTAAGTCTGTTCGCTTTTTTATATTTGAGATTAGATTCTGGTTCCAGAATCTCTTTGCTGCTGGCTTTCTCCTAGGCCTACAGCTATTTTATGAATTAGTAAGAGCTGTCCATTGTCCTGTTTTGCAAAAGTTAAGGTAACAGTCTTGATCTTGTCACCAATAGTGGAATCAAACTCGGAGTCTGGCAGTCCGTGTTTTTTGATAATATCCTTGTAATTGGTACCACCTTTTCCTTTGTTATCAAGGTCACCTTCGATTAAAGCGTCGAACTGTTCTTGGGTCCAAGTGAAGGTATCGTCTTCTTCCTCCTCTTCAGGGAGTGAATCAATGGTATCATCTGTCAAGTCGCGTTCCATTGAGGAGCTAGCTTCTCTATAGGAACGGTTAAACTCTCTGACAAACTCTTTGTAGACATTAGCATACAACATTTGGGTCGTAAGGAAGAGTATAATAGAAGCAATTGACAAGGATGTTCCGATAATGGCCATTGTTTTCCGTTTTTTGAGATTGGCAATAAGTCCGATAATACCTAAGATCAAAGCGACAATAGCGATGAAAAACGATAGATAGTTAATAAACGGGATCCAAGATCCTAAAAGTGCGATGGCTCCAAAAATGGTTGCTAAAATCCCTAAAACTTTTTGTTCTTCTGGTTTCATTTGAACGTTTTCTCCCTTCATCAAGTGAATGGATTCCTATCCACGGTAGCTAGTGCTTATTATAGAGAAAATATTCTCCAATGTCAATTTAGACTAAAATAGTTCTCTAGGAAACTTTTTTCTTGACATCTCTTCTGAAAGTGATAAAATAGTTCTCATGAAAACTTATTGGTTCTCGTGAGAACTATTTATGTGTAAAAAGGAGCAATCATGGATAAGCCGATGTTAGCTTTTAAACGTTTTGGGCATCAGGTTCACCTTATGGTGCAACAGGAAGCTAAACGTTGTGGTATTGAATTTATGGGCGGACCGCAGGGCCAAGTCATACGATTTTTAGACTATCGTGAGGAGTCTGAACAGGCGGTGTTAATCAAGGATATTGAGCAGGAACTCAATATCACCAAGTCAGTCGCCAGTAATCTAGTGAAGCGTATGGTGCAAAATGGTTTGGTGGAATTGGAAGTGAGTCCAAATGACAAGAGAGCTAAGTACGTTCGATTGACGGGCAAATCACGCTCTCAGATGAAGCCAATCAAGTCTTTCTTTGATCGAATTGACCGTAGTCTACTTGATGGAATTTCTGAGGAAAAACTAGCTGTTTTTGAAGAAGTCATGGGTCGACTACAGGCTAATGTAGATAAAATGGGAGGTAAGAATGAAGAAACTCACTAAACGTATCACAGGAAAAGAGTGGGGAATGATTCTCTTGACTGTCCTCTTTACCTGTTTCTCGGTCTATCTAGAGTTAGAAGTACCGACTTACATTTCAGAAATTACAGAACTACTTGGAATTCCAGGTACGGATATGGGTGCACTTTGGTCACCAGCCATTAAGATGATAGGCTTGTCTCTACTTGCTTTTCTGTCATCCGTTACTGTTGGATTTTTTGCCGCTCGCGTTGCAGCGTCTTACACAACTCATTTACGAAGCGATATTTTTAATCGTGTTCTAGATTTCTCGCAGACAGAGATCAAACGCTTTTCAATCCCAAGTCTCTTGACTCGGACGACTAATGATATCACACAGGTTCAGATGCTTTTTACCATGGGACTCCAGGTGGTCACTCGTGGACCAATCATGGCTATCTGGGCTATTGGAAAAATCCTTGGGAAGTCTGAGTACTGGCTCTGGGCAGTAGTAATCGCTGTTATCGTCAATGTTTTGATGACAACTGTTCTCCTGACTCTGGCCTTTCCAAAACAATCTGTCATCCAAAAATTGACAGATAAACTCAATAGTATTACTCGTGAAAGTTTGACAGGGATTCGAGTGGTGCGTGCTTATAATGCTGAAGACTACCAAGAACAGAAATTTGAGGAAGCTAATACTGAAGTCACCCGTCTCAATCTCTTTGTCACCCGTTTGATGGCGATTATAAATCCTATTATGATGGCGATTTCGAGTGGCTTGAGTCTAGCTATCTACTGGATTGGAGCCTATATCATCAATGACGCAAATTTGACAGACCGTCTACCACTCTTTAGTGATATGGTGGTCTTCATGTCTTATGCCATGCAGGTCGTGATGGGCTTCTTGCTCATGGGAGCACTTTTTATCGTTCTTCCCCGTACCTTAGTTTCGGCAGGACGTATCAATCAAGTATTGGATTTGCATTCTTCTATTGAAAATCCTAGTCATGCACAGACAGCGGACCCTTCAGTTCAAGGGCAAGTGGAATTTCGTGATGTGACTTTCCGCTACTCTAAAAACTCTGAAGCAGTCGTGGAACATGTCACTTTCAAAGTAGAAGCGGGTCAAACCGTGGCCTTCATCGGATCGACTGGTTCTGGTAAATCTACGCTTGTCAACCTCTTGCCTCGTTTTTACGACGTTTCAGATGGAGAAATCCTAGTGGATGGTGTCAATGTGCAAGATTACGATTTGGAAGATTTGCGCAATAAGGTCGGCTATATTCCACAAAAAGCTGTGCTTTTCTCTGGAGATGTCAAGGGGAACTTGAACTTTGGTAAGAGCAAAGAAACTCCTCTAAGCGAAGCTGCTATGTGGCAAGCTCTAGAATTGGCCCAGTCTAAAACCTTTATCGAGGATAAGGAAGCAGGACTTGCATCAGAAGTGGCTCAAGGCGGAACCAACTTCTCAGGAGGTCAAAGACAGCGTTTGGCCATTGCGCGTGCCTTGGCTCGTAAACCAGAGATTCTCATCTTTGATGACTCTTTCTCAGCCTTGGACTACAAGACAGATCGTGTCCTGCGCCAAGAGCTAGCTGAGAAAACAAAATCCATGACCAAACTTATCGTAGCGCAGCGGATTTCTACCATTATGGATGCTGACCTGATCTTAGTCTTGGATCAAGGAAAAGTCGTGGGACAAGGCACCCACAAGGAACTTCTAGCTACCAACGAAGTCTACCAAGAAATTGCCTACTCACAACTATCGAAGGAGGAATTGGAACATGGAAAATAAAAAAGTTTCGGTCTGGAAACAGTGCAAGCCTTATATGGCAGGCCTCCAACTCCCTCTCCTAATAGCAGTTGTGGCTGCAGTCATTTCAAGTATCATTACCGTTTATGGTCCAACTAAGATTAAAGAAATTACTAACTTGATTTCAGATGGCTTGATGACAGGAATTGATTTAGAGGCTGTGTCAAGTATTGCTAGCTTTTTAGTGATTCTCTATGTATTTGGCGCCATCCTTAACTATACACAGGCCTATATCTTTTCAACGAGCATTCAGCATTTTTCAAAACGCTTGCGGACAGCAATCGCTGAAAAAATCAATCGTTTGCCACTTGGCTATTTTGACCGTCATTCACAAGGAGATACCCTTTCGCGCGTGACCAATGATGTGGATACAGCAGCGCAATCTCTCAACCAAAGTCTCGGAACAGTACTCTCAGCTAGCTTCTTGTTGATTGCTGTCTTGGTGACCATGTTTGGGATGAACTGGATTTTGGCATTGGTAACCGTTGTATCAACCCTTGTTGGTTTTGCGGCGGTTTCCGTAATCATGGCCAAGTCACAAGGGTACTTTAGAGCTCAGCAAAACAACTTGGCGGCTGTCAATGGTTATGTAGAAGAAATGTATTCGGGACACAATGTTGTAACGAGCTACAACGCGGTGGACACCTCCAAAGCGAAATTTGCAGGTTTAAACCAAAACTTGCACGACAGTATCTGGAAATCTCAGTTTATCTCTGGTATCATGATGCCAGCCATGTTCTTTGTTGGGAATTTTAGCTATGTTTTGGTCATCATCGTTGGTGCCGCGCTGGCGTTAGAAGGGCATATCACTATCGGGGTTATTGTAGCATTTATGGTTTACGTACGGACCTTCTCCCAACCCCTGTCACAGATTGCCCAAGGGATTACGAGCTTACAACAAGCGAGTGCAGCCATGGGACGTGTCTTTGAATTTCTAAGTGAAGCTGAGATGCAGGATGAATCCCATAAGGAAAGACAATTGACTGGCATGAAAGGGGAAGTAGTCTTTGATCATGTGTCCTTTGGCTATACACCAGAACGTACCATCATCCATGACTTTTCTGCGATAGCTCATGCAGGTCAAAAGGTCGCAATCGTTGGACCGACTGGGGCTGGTAAGACAACCATTGTCAATCTTTTGATGAAGTTTTATGATATAGATAAGGGAAGTATCCGTATCGATGGTGTCGATACCAAGGATATGAAGCGCTCAGAAGTACATGATGCCTTTTCAATGGTCTTGCAAGATACTTGGCTCTTTGAAGGAACCATTCGAGAAAATCTCATCTACAATCAAACGGGCATCAGCGATGAGCGGATGATGGAAGCCAGCAAGGCTGTGGGAATTCACCACTTTATCATGACTTTGCCAGATGGTTACGATACTATTTTGGATGATACCGTAACCTTGTCTGTTGGACAAAAACAGCTCTTGACCATTGCTCGTGCGCTTCTCAAGGATGCACCGCTCTTGATTTTGGATGAAGCGACATCCTCGGTAGACACACGTACAGAGGAATTGATACAAAAAGCCATGGACCGTTTGATGGAGGGTAGAACTTCCTTTGTCATCGCCCATCGCTTGTCAACTATTCGTAATGCAGATTTGATTCTTGTCATGAAAGATGGCAATATCATCGAGCAAGGCAATCATGAGGAACTAATGGCGCAAGGTGGCTTCTACGCTGACTTGTACAATAGTCAATTTACGGAAGACGAAGCAGAAGAATAAATTAAAAGAAGGCTTGACGGCCTTCTTTTTCTGCACTATACTAGAAGACAAACGTCTCACCTGTAGACGAAAACAAGGTAATGAATAAGAAGCATAAATGAAAAATTATCAAGAATGGTATCGAAATATCAGCTCCAGGCTCACCAGCCATCCCACCCTTCTATTTCTGTTACGCAGTTTTAATCGCTTGATGACAGTCGCCATGCCCTTGGTCTATCTGATTTTGCTAGTCACCACTTACCTGAAACTAGGACTGGGTCAGCAAGTTGGGGTTTATGTGCTTATCCCTGCCTCGGGCTTTGTGATCTTGTCCCTGTTTCGTAAGAAAATCAACCACCCGCGACCTTATGAAACTTGGGACATCAGTCCTCTGCTTGACAAGGATAGTTCGGGACAGTCGATGCCCAGTCGCCATGTTTTTTCGGCAACCATCATCTCCATGGCCAGTCTGCATGCTAGTCTACCTGTTGGCTTAGCATGCCTGCTCTTTTCAGCTTTGCTGGGCTTGGTGAGGGTTTTAGGTGGTGTGCATTATCCAAAGGACGTCTTGGTTGGCTATATTTGCGGTCTGTTGTGGGGGTTCCTTTTCTACCTATTCTGACATGTAAGTTAGGCTGGTCCTACAACCACTTACTGCTTCATATAGACCACTTGCTTTTTTGCCCTTGTATTCCTATCTTAGCTTTGATATAGTAGAGTCAGAAAGGAGATGTGATGAAGTTACGAATTGAGATTGACGACAATTTAGAGGAGACTGAAATTGTCATCAAGACCCCCACTTTGACAGATGAAATTGCAGACTTGCAACGGCTCTTGCAAGAGTCAAAGGCTCCGAGGTTGACTTTTTACAAGGGGACAGGTGAATATTATCTAGACCTGTCAGAAATTCTCTTCTTTGAAACAGAAGGGAGCAAGATTTACGCTCATACCCAGAAGGAAGCCTATGAGGTTCGCCTCAAACTCTATGAGTTGGAGTCCATCTTGCCTCGTTATTTTAGTCGAGTGTCCAAGTCAACGATCGCAAACATCCGTCAGATTTACTCAGTGGACAAGTCCTTTTCAGGAACGGGGACCATTTCCTTTTATCAGACGCACAAGGAGGTTCATGTCTCACGGCATTACCAATCCCTCCTAAAAGAAAATCTAAGAAACATGAGGTAAAAAACATGAAAAAGAAAGCATTTGGTATTGTTTTATTGGTTTTAGCAGCTTGGATCTTGCTGCAAGGAAATTTTGGCATTCCTTCTTTGGATGGTAAGATATGGCCTTTGCTAGGAATTGTTTTTTTTGCTTATAAGTCCATTGAGTCCATCCTTAGACGCCATCTCACTTCGGCAGTTTTTACAGGGTTACTAGCGCTCATCATTGCAAATTACGCTTATGACTTGTTACCAGTTACAAATCATTCTCTCATCTGGGCTAGCATCTTGGTGGTACTCGGTGTTGGTTATCTGACACATTCAAGTAAGTTCTGGCATGAAAAGAAGTGGTGGTACAATGGAGAAAAAACAGTCATTACGGATAAGGAAGTCGTATTTGGAAGCGGGACTTTCTATAAGCAAGATCAAGATATTGTAGACGACCAAGTGGAAGTCGCGTTTGGGGATGCTAAAATCTACTATGACAATGCAGAGATGTTAGGTGATTTTGCGACTTTAAATATTGAAGTGGCTTTCGGAAATGCAACAGTATATGTCCCACAACACTGGCGTGTAGACTTGAAAGTAGAAACATCCTTTGGTGCAGCTAAGGCAGATGCTCCTGTAGCCCCAACAAACAAAACCTTGATTATTCGTGGGGAAGTTGCTTTTGGTAAACTTGGAGTTGTTTACGTTAAATAAAAAAAGTCTCCTAATTTCCTTGCCAAAATAGAGAAAGTGTGATAACATAGTACGGTATGTGGTGCTAGCACATCCGCTATATTAGATCTAATGGGAGGAAAACACAATGGCTAAAGTATGTTACTTTACAGGTCGTAAGACTGTATCAGGAAACAACCGTTCACACGCGATGAACCAAACAAAACGTGCCGTAAAACCAAACCTTCAAAAAGTTACTGTTCTTATCGATGGTAAACCTAAAAAAGTTTGGGCTTCAGCTCGTGCTTTGAAATCAGGTAAAGTTGAACGCGTTTAATAAAAATGAAAAGACCGCTTAGGTCTTTTTCTTTTGCTCTAGAGATAAAACCATTTGAAAAATAGAGTAAATATCCGCCGATACAGCATTCTGCTTTTACACTTGGGCTGAAATATGATAAAATAGAGTATCAACTAGTTGAGGTAAAAAAAATGACTGTAAAAATTAATACAAAAGATGGTCAAATCGAACTGACAGATGAAGTGATTGCAACCGTAGTAGGTGGTGCCGCAACTGAGATTTTTGGAGTGGTCGGTATGGCTAGTAAAAATGCCCTCAAAGACAATTTCCAAGCCCTCCTTGGTAAGGAAAATTATTCTAAGGGTGTTGTCGTGAAGGCAGCCGAAGATGGTAGCATCGCAGTTGATGTTTATACCGTGTTGAGCTACGGAATAAAGATAAGCGAAGTGTCAAAAAACATTCAAGAGCGTGTTCGCTTTAGTCTAGAAAATCAACTAGGAATTACTGCTCAGACTGTGAATGTCTACATTCAAAATATCAAAGTTGTAGGAGAATAATCGTGTCAAAAATTACTACCAGTTTATTCCAAGAGATGGTGCAGGCTGCATCAACTCGTTTGAATAAGCAAGCAGAATATGTCAATTCATTGAACGTCTTTCCAGTTCCAGATGGAGATACTGGGACAAACATGGGAATGACCATTGAAAATGGTGCGAAAGAAGTAGCAGACAAGCCTGCTTCTACAGTTGGAGAAGTAGCGAGCATTCTTGCCAAAGGGCTCTTGATGGGTGCGCGTGGGAACTCAGGGGTTATCACTTCTCAGCTCTTCCGTGGCTTCTCCCAAGCTATCAAGGAAAAGGATGAATTAACAGGTCAAGACTTGGCTCTTGCCTTCCAATCTGGTGTCGAGGTAGCTTATAAAGCGGTTATGAAACCAGTTGAAGGAACCATTTTAACTGTTTCTCGTGGAGCGGCTATTGGAGCTAAGAAAAAAGCCGAGGAGACAGATGATGCTGTTGAGGTCATGCGTGCAGCCTTGGAAGGTGCGAAAGCAGCTTTGGCTAAGACACCAGAAATGCTTCCAGTTCTAAAGGAAGTTGGTGTGGTAGACTCAGGTGGTCAAGGTTTGGTCTTCATCTACGAAGGATTCCTTTCAGCTCTTACTGGTGAATACAGTGCTTCTGAAGACTTTGTAGCGACTCCTGCCAACATGAGTGAAATGATCAATGCAGAGCACCACAAGTCTGTAGCAGGTCATGTGGCAACTGAGGATATTACCTTCGGTTACTGTACGGAGATCATGGTAGCTCTCAAACAAGGTCCAACTTATTCTAAGGACTTTGACTACGATGAATTCCGTAACTACTTGAATGAACTCGGTGACTCGCTCCTTGTTGTCAATGATGATGAAATCGTCAAAGTTCACGTCCATACAGAAGATCCAGGTCTTGTCATGCAAGAAGGTCTCAAATATGGTAGCTTGATCAAAGTAAAAGTGGACAACATGCGTAACCAACACGAAGCGCAAGTTGAAAAAGAAGCAACTCAAGGAAATAAGCCTGCTGAAACAAAAGAGTATGCCCTTATCGCAGTAGTAGCTGGTCAAGGTTTAGCAGATATCTTCCGTGCCCAAGGTGTGGATTATGTTATCGAAGGTGGGCAGACGATGAACCCTTCAACAGAAGACTTTATCAAGGCTGTTGAACAGGTCAATGCTCGCAACATTATCTTCTTGCCAAACAACAAAAATATCTTTATGGCAGCTCAGTCTGCAGCTGAAGTGCTTGAACAACCTGCTGTTGTGGTAGAAGCGCGTACAATTCCTCAAGGGTTAACGAGTCTTCTTGCTTTTGATCCAAGCAAATCAATCGAAGAAAACAAAGAACGCATGACTGCAGCCCTTGGTGATGTTATCAGCGGTAGTGTAACAACAGCCGTTCGCGACACAACGATTGATGGATTAGCAATTCATGAAAATGACAATCTTGGTATGGTCGATGGAAAAATCCTTGTGTCAAATCCTGACATGCACCAAACCTTGACAGAAACCTTGAAACATATGTTGGACGAAGATAGTGAAATCGTGACTTTCTATGTCGGCGAAGATGGAAGCGAAGAACTTGCCAATGAAATTGCCCAAGAAATCGCAGAAGAATTTGAAGATGTTGAAGTAGAGATTCACCAAGGTCAACAACCTGTATATCCATATCTTTTCAGTGTGGAATAAAAATTTAATCGATTAAAAAGAAAGTTGATTTTGCAACTTTCTTTTTTTATGACATTTGTCATATTTCCTAGTGACAGAAGCATCTAGCTCCGCCAACTTCAAAAGTCTATAATTGAAGTATGAAATGGAGGAAGAAGAAATGAAAAATAAAATGATTGTAGCAGTGAGTTTGGTAGCAGCAGGAGTTATGACCTATCTCATGTTTTCAGGATTGGACGAGGGTTTCTATCATTTTCCTTGGGAGCTCTTTGCTGGCTTTGGAATGATGTCTTGGCTTGTCAGAGAAGGTTTGAAATTAGTCAGAGATGTGAAAAAGGAGTTTGAGGAATGAAAAAAACAATCATCTATCTCTTTATCGGCCTGTCACTCTTAGTATGGTTAGTGGAAATGTGTACTGGTTGGTTTGACCAAACCTTGCTTCGCCAATTTATTCGTGGTGCTTGGGGTTTTGGATTTATGATTTTCGTCGTTTTCCCTATGGGAATGAAGTGGTTGAAAGGAGAATCTCATGACTATGATTAAAGTTGAGAAATTGAGTAAGAAAATAAAAGACAAGGAGATCTTGCGGAACATCTCCTTTGAAATCAACGATGGTGAATGTGTCGCCTTGATTGGGCCTAACGGAGCAGGAAAAACAACCTTGATTGATTGCCTCTTGGGAGACAAGTTCATGAGCTCGGGTCAGGTCGTCATTCAAGGTTTTGCGCCAACAGACCCTCGATTAAAGCAGCTTATTTCTATCTTACCTCAAGAAAATACGGTGGTTCAAGACTTGAAAGTGAAAGAACTCTTATCCTTCTTTCAATCAATCTATCCAAACAGTCTCTCAAATCAAGAAATTGATGATTTGCTGAGATTCTCGGACAAGCAGAAAAATCAGCTCGCGGGCAAGCTATCTGGTGGGCAAAAACGTTTGTTCTCTTTTGTGTTGGCACTAATAGGTCGTCCGAAAATTCTATTTTTAGACGAACCAACTGCTGCCATGGATACCTCGACACGTCAGCATTTTTGGGAAATTGTCAATCAGTTAAAGAAAAATGGCGTGACCATTGTCTATTCTTCTCACTATATCGAAGAGGTAGAACATACGGCTGACCGCATTTTGGTGCTCCATAAGGGAGAATTGATTCGCGATACGACGCCTTATGCTATGCGTGGTGAAGAACAAGAAAAACATTTTACGGTACCACTAACTTATCAGGAAGTTATCAGTACTTTGGACCAGGTTCAAGAGCTTGAAATCAAGCAAAATGCTCTTTCCTTCACAACCAAAGAAGCCAGCCAGGTATGGAAAGTCTTGCAAGAACAGGGCTGCATGATCGAAGAAATTGAAGTTCGCAATCGAACTCTCTTAGACAGTATTTTTGAAACGACTCAAGATTAAAGGAGATTGACGATGAAAAATATGACAAGTCTCATGAAAGTAGAAATCATTCTGATGAAACGGCAAGCCATCTACTACTTGCTATCCATCGGACTTCCAAGTGTGTTTTACCTTATTTTCTCTGGTATGATGTCAGGATCAGACATTCCAGAAATTGCTCTTCAAGCCTATCTCTTTGCCATGACGCTCTTTAGTATCATGTCAAGTGCTTTTTTCAGTATCCCTAGCACACTCGAGTCTGATAAGACAAACAACTGGCAAAAATTGATTCAACATTCTCCCGTATCTATGGTAGAATATTATGTATCAAAACTGTTCAGTACCCTACTGACTTTCTTGTTATCAATTATTGTTGTCTTTTCGGTTGGTCATTTTGTCCGTGGAGTGACTCTGCCTTGGCTTGATTGGTTGGTGATTGGAGTTATGTTACTGGTCGGAAGCGTGGTCTTTATCAGTATGGGTGTCTTGGTGAGCTTGCTACCCAGTGCTCAACTGATGACGGTTGTTGGAAATATTGCCTATATTGCTTTGGCTGTCCTAGGTGGACTGTGGTTCCCCTTGGATTCCTTCCCAGAATGGCTCCAATCTATTGGAAAGCTGACTCCAACCTATCAACTGATGCAGGTCGTCTCTACTTATTTGGAACACCATGAATTTAGTATTCTTTCTGCCTTGGTTGTACTAGGTTATACAGTTTTCTTTGGTGTCTTGGTCATTCAACTGAAAAAACGGATTGAGGTAAAATAAATCTATGTTGGAAAAATTTAAAAACATTCATTATATGTTTCATATTTCAATAGTGTTTATCATCTTTCCTATAGCGGGTGTCATCGTTGGAGATTACCCGCTTTTAACCTTGCTATGGACCCTACTATTTGTACTTGCCTTCTATTCGGTTTTAATCAGTCAGAATCGCACCGTGCAGTGGCTAGCATGGTGGTCCATGCTTGTCTACATTTTTTATACATCTGTTTGGCTAAGTTCAGGTTTCACATGGTTTATCTTTTATTTATCCAATCTCCTTATTTATGAGCTGGATGAGATTTCTTTTCACTCTTGGCGTTTTGTCAGTTTTATTGTCCTGCAACCATTTATTCTGACCGGAATCTATATGGTCAATCATGTTAGTCCCTGGCAGCTACTCTTTTTCTTGGTGACCTTTATCTTTTCCGATGCAATGACCTTTGGTCTTTATCGAATTCGATTGTCGGAGGACATAAAAGAAGAAAAGATGAAACAAAATGCCAAGCTCAATCTTTTTTTGGCTGAAAATGAACGCAGTCGTATCGGCCAGGATCTTCATGACAGTCTAGGCCATACTTTTGCCATGCTGAGTGTGAAGACGGACCTTGCTCTCCAGCTTCTCCAAATGCAGGCCTATCCTCAAGTGGAAAAAGAATTAAAAGAAATTCATCAGATCAGTAAAGAATCCATGAATGAAGTTCGTACAATTATCGAAAATCTTAAAACCAGAACCCTTGCTTCTGAATTTACGACTGTTAAAAAAATGCTGGAAATTGCAGGAATTGAAACAGAAATCAATCACCAACTAGATACAGCTAGCCTAACTCAGGAATTAGAATCAACGGCCTCCATGATTTTACTTGAATTAGTGACCAACATCATCAAACATGCCAAAGCATCCAAAGCCTACTTAAAATTAGAACGAACTGAGAAGGAACTCATTCTAACAGTGAGAGATGATGGCTGTGGCTTTGCTTCTCTAAAAGGGGATGAACTCCATACCGTTCGAGATCGTGTCCTTCCTTTTTCAGGAGAAGTAAAGGTAATCAGTCAGAAACAGCCGACTGAAGTGCAGGTTCGGCTACCTTATAAGGAGAGAAACTAAGATGAAATTACTTGTTGCAGAAGATCAAAGTATGTTGCGAGATGCTATGTGCCAGTTGCTTACCTTTCAAGCAGATGTAGATTCTGTCCTACAAGCCAAGGATGGCCAAGAAGCAATCCAACTTTTAGAAAAAGAGTCTGTGGATATCGCCATTCTTGACGTAGAAATGCCTGTTAAGACAGGCCTCGAAGTCTTGGAGTGGATACGAGCAGAAAAGCCAGAAACAAAGGTGGTTGTGGTGACGACCTTCAAGCGCCCCGGATATTTTGAACGTGCGGTCAAGGCTGGAGTGGATGCTTATGTCTTGAAAGAAAGAAGCATTGCAGACCTCATGCAAACCTTGCACACTGTTCTCGAAGGACGCAAGGAATATTCGCCTGAATTGATGGAAGTGGTGATGACGCACCCCAATCCGTTAACAGAGCAAGAAATCGCTGTCTTAAAGGGAATTGCTCAGGGTTTGTCTAACCAAGAGATCGCAGATCAGCTTTATCTATCAAATGGAACCGTCCGAAACTATGTCACCAATATTCTTTCGAAACTAGATGCTGGTAATCGAACAGAGGCAGCCAACATTGCAAAAGAATCTGGTTGGCTTTGATAAGAAGGGTTAAAAAATTCCGAAATGATAACTTGAATCGAAGGAAATTCATACTAGAAAGGAGGAGGGGAATAGCCTCCTTTTCTGGTTTAGAAAAGCGGTGAAAGCTAGTGTCAAAGAGTTAAAAGATCAGAATAAAAACGAAAAAAATATTGACAAGGAAAGAAAAATTGTGTTACAATAATAGACGGTACTTTTTACTTTTGGTCTCTCAAAAGTGTACAGGGACGTGCTGACAAATGTTGCAAAAGTACACACAGATGGTAGCTGTCACCAAGTGTATCATCACCAAAAATAAAAAAACACAGGAGAATGTAGATGCCTACAATTAACCAATTGGTTCGCAAACCGCGTAAATCAAAAGTAGAAAAATCTAAATCACCAGCTTTGAACGTTGGTTACAACAGTCATAAAAAAGTTCAAACAAACGTTTCTTCACCACAAAAACGTGGTGTTGCAACTCGTGTTGGAACAATGACACCTAAAAAACCTAACTCTGCCCTTCGTAAATTCGCTCGTGTACGTTTGAGCAACCTTATCGAAGTTACTGCCTACATCCCAGGTATCGGACACAACTTGCAAGAGCACAGCGTGGTGCTTCTTCGTGGTGGACGTGTAAAAGACCTTCCGGGGGTACGTTACCATATCGTCCGTGGTGCACTTGATACTGCAGGTGTTAACGATCGTAAACAAGGCCGTTCTAAATACGGTACTAAACGTCCAAAAGCATAAGGAAAGGGGATAAAGAGAAATGAGTCGTAAAAATAGAGCTCCAAAACGTGATGTATTGCCAGATCCGCTTTACAATTCACAACTAGTTACTCGTCTTATCAACCGCGTTATGCTTGACGGTAAACGTGGTACAGCTGCTTCAATCGTTTACGGTGCTTTTGAGCAAATCAAAGAAGCTACTGGTAACGATGCACTTGAAGTATTTGAAACAGCTATGGAAAACATCATGCCTGTACTTGAAGTACGTGCACGTCGTGTTGGTGGATCTAACTACCAAGTCCCAGTTGAAGTTCGTCCAGAACGTCGTACAACACTTGGACTTCGTTGGTTGGTAACCATCGCTCGCCTTCGTGGTGAACACACAATGCAAGACCGTCTTGCAAAAGAAATCTTGGATGCTGCGAACAACACAGGTGCAGCAGTTAAGAAACGTGAAGACACTCACCGTATGGCTGAAGCTAACCGTGCCTTCGCACACTTCCGTTGGTAAGATAGGATACGAAAGCGTTAAGAAAGTCCCAGAGAAAATAGGGAATCGAAGTAGGTTGCGATTGCAACCAATGAGATTCATCTTTTTCTCCAGACTTTTAGCTTGAGTTCAACTCGGCTAATTAACTTTAACCCGAGTTCAATTCAACTTGTCTACAAGTTGAAACCAACAAAAACAAGATAAACATTGAGAACGGGTAGGTCCTGCCTATCCGTTTTTATTAAAATCGTGTTATAATAGAATAGAAATTAAAAATAAATAGGAGAAACAAACCTCATGGCACGCGAATTTTCACTTGAAAAAACTCGTAATATCGGTATCATGGCTCACGTCGATGCCGGTAAAACAACAACTACTGAGCGTATTCTTTACTACACTGGTAAAATCCACAAAATCGGTGAAACTCACGAAGGTGCGTCACAAATGGACTGGATGGAGCAAGAGCAAGAACGTGGTATCACTATCACATCTGCTGCGACAACAGCTCAATGGAACAACCACCGCGTAAACATCATCGACACACCAGGACACGTGGACTTTACAATCGAAGTACAACGTTCTCTTCGTGTATTGGACGGTGCGGTTACTGTTCTTGACTCACAATCAGGTGTTGAGCCTCAAACTGAAACAGTTTGGCGTCAAGCAACTGAGTACGGAGTTCCACGTATCGTATTTGCTAACAAAATGGACAAAATCGGTGCTGACTTCCTTTACTCAGTAAGCACACTTCACGACCGTCTTCAAGCAAACGCCCACCCAATCCAATTGCCAATCGGTGCTGAAGATGACTTCCGCGGTATCATCGACTTGATCAAGATGAAAGCTGAAATCTATACTAACGACCTTGGTACAGATATCCTTGAAGAAGATATTCCAGCTGAATACCTTGACCAAGCTCAAGAATACCGTGAAAAATTGGTTGAAGCAGTTGCTGAAACTGATGAAGACTTGATGATGAAATACCTTGAAGGTGAAGAAATCACTAACGAAGAATTGAAAGTTGCTATCCGTAAAGCAACTATCAACGTTGAATTCTTCCCAGTATTGTGTGGTTCTGCCTTCAAGAATAAGGGTGTTCAATTGATGCTTGATGCGGTTATCGACTACCTTCCAAGCCCACTTGACATCCCAGCAATCAAAGGTATCAACCCAGATACAGACGAAGAAGAAACTCGTCCAGCATCTGACGAAGAGCCATTCGCAGCTCTTGCCTTCAAGATTGCAACAGACCCATTTGTAGGTCGTTTGACATTCTTCCGTGTATACTCAGGTGTTCTTCAATCAGGTTCTTACGTAATGAACACTTCTAAAGGTAAACGTGAACGTATCGGACGTCTTGTGCAATTGCATGCCAATAGTCGTCAAGAAATCGAAACTGTTTATGCTGGTGATATTGCAGCTGCTATTGGTTTGAAGGATACAACTACTGGTGATTCATTGACAGATGAAAAAGCTAAAATCATCCTTGAGTCAATCCACGTTCCAGAACCAGTTATCCAGTTGATGGTTGAGCCAAAATCTAAAGCTGACCAAGATAAGATGGGTATCGCCCTTCAAAAATTGGCTGAAGAAGATCCAACATTCCGCGTTGAGACAAACGTTGAAACTGGTGAAACAGTTATCTCAGGTATGGGTGAACTTCACCTTGACGTCCTTGTTGACCGTATGCGTCGTGAGTTTAAAGTTGAAGCGAACGTAGGTGCTCCTCAAGTATCTTACCGTGAAACATTCCGCGCTTCTACTCAAGCACGTGGATTCTTCAAACGTCAGTCTGGTGGTAAAGGTCAATTTGGTGATGTATGGATTGAGTTTAGTCCAAACGAAGAAGGTAAAGGATTCGAATTCGAAAACGCAATCGTCGGTGGTGTGGTTCCTCGTGAATTTATCCCAGCGGTTGAAAAAGGTTTGGTAGAATCTATGGCTAACGGTGTTCTTGCAGGTTACCCAATGGTTGACGTTAAAGCGAAGCTTTACGATGGTTCATACCACGATGTCGACTCATCTGAAACTGCCTTCAAGATCGCAGCTTCACTTGCCCTTAAAGAAGCTGCTAAATCAGCACAACCAGCTATCCTTGAACCAATGATGCTTGTAACAATCACTGTTCCAGAAGAAAACCTTGGTGATGTTATGGGTCACGTAACTGCTCGTCGTGGACGTGTAGATGGTATGGAAGCACACGGTAATAGCCAAATCGTTCGTGCTTACGTTCCACTTGCTGAAATGTTCGGTTACGCAACAGTTCTTCGTTCTGCATCTCAAGGACGTGGTACCTTCATGATGGTATTTGACCACTACGAAGATGTACCTAAGTCAGTACAAGAAGAAATCATTAAGAAAAACAAAGGTGAAGACTAATCAGTCCTCACTCTAGAAGGAAGTCACTTAGTGGCTTCCTTTTTTGTCTTTAACTATTCATTTTTACTGAATATAGTATACGAATTTGGTCGCTAAGTGAGAGGCTTACTACTTCTATCTAGAAAGAAAATATTCTAATTTGATAAATTAAAGTATATGAAGGTTCCTAATTCCGTAGAAAAGTTAATAAAAATGAGGGAAAGATTCATAAATACACTTTTAGATAGAAAATTCAGAAAATTGACTCTTTTGCCTTGAAAATTTTTGAAAAAATGGTATGATAGTAACAAGCTATTTTTTTAAGAGAAGAGAAAGGGGAACAATGGAGAAAATCAGTTTAGAATCTCCTAAGACGGGGTCGGACCTAGTTTTGGAAACACTTCGGGACTTAGGGATTGATACCATTTTTGGTTATCCTGGTGGTGCAGTCTTACCTTTGTATGATGCGATATACAATTTTAAAGGTATTCGCCACATCTTAGGACGCCATGAGCAAGGTTGTTTGCACGAAGCTGAAGGATATGCCAAATCAACTGGAAAGTTGGGCGTTGCCGTCGTCACGAGTGGGCCGGGAGCAACAAATGCCATTACAGGGATTGCAGATGCCATGAGCGATAGCGTTCCCCTTTTGGTCTTTACAGGTCAGGTTGCGCGAGCTGGGATTGGGAAAGATGCCTTTCAGGAAGCAGACATCGTGGGGATTACCATGCCCATTACCAAGTACAATTACCAAGTTCGTGAGACAGCAGATATTCCTCGTATCATTACGGAAGCTGTCCATATCGCAACGACAGGTCGTCCAGGTCCAGTTGTGATTGACTTGCCCAAGGATGTATCAGCCCTAGAGACAGATTTCATCTATTCGCCGGAGGTGAATTTACCAAGTTACCAACCGACACTTGATCCAAATGACATGCAAATCAAGAAAATCTTGAAGCAATTGTCAAAAGCCAAGAAACCTGTTTTGTTAGCAGGGGGCGGTATCAGCTATGCAGAAGCTTCTAAGGAGCTCAATGAATTTGCTGAACGTTACCAAATTCCAGTAGTCACTAGTCTTTTGGGGCAAGGAACCATTGCAACGAGTCATCCGCTCTTCCTAGGGATGGGAGGCATGCACGGTTCTTTCGCAGCCAACATTGCAATGACGGAAGCGGACTTTATGATTAGTATTGGTTGCCGTTTCGATGACCGCTTGACTGGGAACCCTAAGACCTTCGCGAAGAATGCTAAGGTTGCCCATATCGACATTGACCCAGCTGAGATTGGTAAGATTATCAGTGCAGATATTCCTGTAGTGGGGGATGCTAAGAAAGCCTTGCAGATGCTACTGGCAGAACCAACTGTTCATAACAATACTGAAAAGTGGATTGAAAAAGTCACCAAGGACAAGAATCGAGTTCGTTCTTATGATAAGAAAGAACGTGTGGTTCAACCTCAGGCCGTTATTGAACGCATCGGTGAGTTGACGAATGGAGATGCCATTGTTGTCACAGACGTAGGGCAACACCAAATGTGGACAGCTCAGTATTATCCTTACCAAAATGAGCGTCAGTTAGTCACTTCAGGTGGTTTGGGTACCATGGGCTTCGGAGTTCCTGCAGCTATTGGAGCCAAGATTGCCAATCCAGAAAAAGAGGTTATCCTTTTTGTTGGTGATGGTGGCTTCCAAATGACCAACCAAGAACTAGCTATCCTAAACATCTACAAGGTGCCGATTAAGGTTGTCATGTTGAATAACCACTCACTAGGAATGGTTCGTCAGTGGCAGGAATCCTTCTATGAGGGTAGAACTTCCGAGTCAGTCTTTGATACCCTTCCTGACTTCCAGTTGATGGCACAGGCTTACGGCATCAAAAACTATAAATTTGATAATCCAGAGACGATAGAGAAGGATCTAGAAGTCATTCTGGAGGATGTGCCCATGTTTATCGAGGTGGATATTTCTCGTAAGGAACAGGTCTTACCGATGGTACCAGCTGGTAAGAGCAATCATGAGATGTTGGGGGTGAAGTTCCATGCGTAGAATGTTAACAGCTAGATTGCAAAACCGTTCAGGAGTTTTGAATCGTTTTACAGGTGTCCTTTCTCGTCGTCAAGTCAATATTGAGAGTATCTCAGTTGGTGCGACAGAGAACCCCAATGTATCTCGCATCACCATCATTATTGATGTAGCATCTCATGATGAAGTAGAGCAAATCATTAAGCAGCTCAATCGTCAGATTGATGTGATTCGCATTCGTGATATCACAGATAAACCACACTTGGAAAGAGAAGTTATCTTGGTGAAGGTATCTGCTCCTGCTGAGAAGCGTGCAGAAATCTTGGCCATTATCCAACCTTTCCGTGCAACGGTAGTAGATGTGGCTCCAAGCTCAATCACCATCCAGATGACGGGAAATGCTGAGAAGAGTGAAGCTTTATTGCGGGTGATTCGACCATACGGTATTAAAAATATCGCTCGTACGGGTGCAACTGGATTTACCCGCGACTAATACTCTTTGATTTTCATTGAGTATAAAATCCAGCATAAGTTTGTTAAACCAGCCTATAAGGCAATAAAAAATAGAAAAGAGAGAAAAACTATGGCAGTTCAAATGGAATACGAAAAAGATGTTAAAGTAGCAGCGCTTGACGGTAAAAAAATCGCCGTAATCGGTTATGGTTCACAAGGACATGCGCATGCGCAAAACTTGCGTGATTCAGGTCGTGATGTCATCATCGGTGTGCGTCCAGGTAAATCTTTTGACAAAGCAAAAGAAGATGGATTTGACACTTACACAGTAGCAGAAGCAACTAAATTGGCTGACGTTATCATGATCTT